>NZ_RCBY01000035.1 GCF_003838195.1 Okeania hirsuta | reverse complement strand
GGGGGGGTTGGGGAGATGGGGGGGATGGGGAGTGTGGTCAGAAATTAAAAAATATATATCTTCACACGTTCGCGAGCAGGACAACCAAATAGTTTAAATAATACACCAAAAATGAAAGCAGTTCGCATACATGAATATACAGGTATTACTGGTATTCGAGTAGAAGAAACAGAAATGTCGCCACCAAATATTGGTGAAATTAGAATGCGTGTAGGAGCAGCAGGAATTAATAACTCAGACCTGCAAATGACCTACGGAAAATATAAAAGACCAGGGAATAATGCACTACCTCAAATTTTGGGTCAAGAAGCAGCAGGTATAGTTGATGCAGTAGGGGAAAAAGTTGAAGGGTTTTTGCCAGGAATGCGGGTAGTAGGGCAGGTTAAAGGAGGTTTTGCCGAAATGGCGATCGCTCCAGCAACAGAATTATTACCTATTCCTGATGATATTTCCTTTGAAGTAGCTGCCAGTTTACCTATTAATTATTTGACCGCTATTTTAGCTCTTATTTATCGGGCAAAAGTTCAGGTTGGAGAGTGGGTATTAGTCCATCCTAGTAGTGGTGGTGTGGGGACGGCAGCAATACAACTAGCGAAATTATTGGGAGCAAAAGTTATCGCCACTGCTGGTAATAGAGCTAAAGTGGAATACTTATTGAAACTGGGTGCTGACTATTGCATTGACTATAGCAATCAAAATGTAGTTTCTGAAGTCAGAAAAATTACAAATAATATAGGGGTACAGGTGGCAGTGGATGGTGCTGGTAAAGTGACATTTGCTGACTGTTTAGAAGTTATAGCTAATAATGGTCGTATTGCTTGCTATGGTACGACTACTGGTTTAGATGCTGCTTTACCAATGGGAAAATTACTGGGGCGCAATATTGCAGTTTACGGTATTGCCCTTTGGTATAACAGTGATTATCAGGCAAGTTGGCAAACTCTCAAAAATTTAATTATACCAGCATTTGTGCAGGGAAAGTTGCAACCGACCATCGAGGAAGTAGTCAGTCTGGAGGGAGTGTCAGCAGCATTGACGAAAATGGAGGAGCGTCGTTTGATGGGAAAAATTATTGTAGTTCCTTGAGAGTTATAAAATTAAGGGTAGTTCTGCGGAGCGTAATGGTAAATAGGAAGAAGCAATGCCTAGTGCGGGCATCCTGCCCGCTAATAAGGGAGCAAGATGCTCCCACTACCGTTTCTGGTAACAAAAATAATTACAATGCATCACCAGCAAATTAAAAATCTAATATAGTGATCAAAAAACTTTCTCCTTCTTTTCTTCTTTCTTCCCTCCTGAATTCTGACTTCTCCGTCATTTATTTATAACTATTTAAACGGATATAATATAATTAGGAGTTTTACTGATGAATTCTATTGACGTGACTAGACAAACCAATATAAAGATTAGAATGACTAATCTATATGAAACAGATTTTGTTCAATGGACAGAAGAACAAGCAAAAGCTTTGAGTGAACATAATGAAAAAGCACTTGATTGGGAGAATTTAAGAGAGGAGATAGACAACTTGGGAAAAGAGCAAATTAATGCAGTTCATAGCTTTTTAAAACAAATTATAATTCACAGATTAAAGCTAGACTACACTAATGATATCCAATCGCGCGGACATTGGATTGATGAAATTGATGATTTCCAAGATGAAATTGAGAGAAGACTTACTAATACCCTATTAAATAAAATCAATATTCAACCTGAATATGAGCGAGCAAAGCGTAAAGTTTTAAAAGTATATGATGTTAGTTTACCCGATATTTGTCCTTATACTTTTGAAGATTTGATGAAAAGATTGCCAGAAAATTGATGATCGCGGTTTTCATCACGATCATCGATTATTCTGCTTTTATAGCACCCATTTGAGATCTATATAATTATGGTTCTCAAGTCTTTTCGCGCATCAATTTTGAGGAAAAATCATCAGCAAGGAGTGTTGAATTTTTTGTATTATTTTTCCCCACATCTTCCCTCTTACCTCCTGTCTTCTGTCTCCTGTCTCCTGTCTCCTAGCTAAAAAAACGCGCATATTTATGAAGATACGATCAGGGGTTCTATAGCAATACAAGAATTGGTCCGGACATTTTTCAATCCTAAAATCCTTTTACAGTTTGCTATTCCCTATTCCCTAGCGCGTAGCGCTATAGAGTTTGACTAAACCGATGAATATTCCAAAATAAAGATAATTCTAGTCCCCCATCAACATAGATATGTTGACCTGTGATAAATCGACTTTCTGGAGAACAAAGAAAGGCCACTAAAGGAGCTATATCTTCCGGTTGTCCCCATCTTCCCATGGGGGTGACTTGGGGAGGCATTTTATCAATATAAGGAACTTTATCAAGATAGCCATCCCAAGCTTGAGTTTTGATATAACCAGGGGTAATAATATTAACAGTAATTCCCCGTGGAGCAACAGCGATCGCGTAATGTTTGGCCAAAGTTTCCATTGCTGCTTTTGCGGGTGCGGCCATTCCATAAACTTTTCCTGGGTTATGAACACCTGTTGCAGAAATAACAATGACTCTACCTTGACCATCAACCATATAAGTTAGAGCTTTTTCTATACAACGAATAAAAGCTTTAGGATAAATTTCTTGAGCTGCTTCATACTGTTCAAAAGTAAAATTTCCTGGGAGTGTTGCGGTAATAGCATAACCAGCGACATGAACAAAAGCTGTGAGTTGACTATTAAAGTTTTCTTCAACTACCTGAAATAAAGCATTAACAGTTTCAGATTTTTTGATGTCTCCAGCTACAGTAATAACCTTAATATTCAATTTTTCTAACTCTTTTTTAACTGCAAGAGCAGCATCATGGTTAGAATGATATCCCAGGATCAGATTAAAACCATCTTCAGCTAATTTACGAGAAATAGCTAACCCTATTCCACGAGTTCCACCAGTAATTAAAGCAACTTTCATAATTCTTAAAATAGTTAAGTTTTAGGTTCAGAGATTAATATTTAGATTAGTCTATTTTATCTCCTATAAATAGGTAGACACAATTATTGATATAGCAGATTTCAAACTAATGCGGTACAACTCGGGGTAAATATTTTTTGCTTGTTTCACTACCCTAATTCCCATCTTCTCTACTCCCTACTCCCTAAAAGTATCAATATATGTACCTCATAACTTCGGAAACTGCTGTATATTTACTACTCAGATATATTTTTTATTCCCTATTCCTTATTTTCTACCTCCACCAAATATTAAATTAATTTTGCATAGTGGAACTTGCCATTTCAAAGAACTATAGATTACATTATAGTTTACTTAAAAAATACCAATTTCAACAGGGGACTAAAGTATGATGGGCGAAAACCAAGAAAATAGCAATAGTGAATTTGAAGTACCATCAATTAAAGAAGACTGGGGAGGAGATGGTAGAGGACGGATGAATTTATCTGGGAGAAGTACAGCAATTTCTCCTCAGTTTATCCCTCGTCAATACCAAATTTTCGACTCTAATACTGTACCAGAAATTTTAGATTGGCGCATCCAGGGAATGCCAGAAACTGTCCCTTTCGCAACAAGAAGATTATTATCTTGGCATAATTGTGGTGCATCTACATCTAGGGTAAGTTTACCCCCTCAATTTACAGCTCCCGCAGGAATATTTACAGCCGATCTAGAAATTTTTTTTGTTCTGAGTGGAGTTATTCAAATAGGAGAATGGCAATTAGATAAACATAGTTACTCTTTTATTCCTGCTGGAGTTAGAGTTGATAATTGGAAGGTTTTAGGAGATGAACCTCTAGAAATTCTTTGGATGGAAAATGGAGTAGTTCCCTTTAAATATGAAGCCTCAGAAATAGATCATCCTGATGCTAGAATGAGTGAGTTTATTCCAGCATTGGATAGTAAATTTTTACCTTGGGGAAAAACAGAAACTAGCCAATTTGAAGTGGCTAAAAAGAAGTATTTAAGGAAAGATAATAATGGGGGAGGTGTGTGGTTAATCGCTATTCTCCCTCATTATTATGGACATTATCCAGCAATTCAAAGTTATAACGAAGAAGGATATACTTTAGTCGGGTATATGAATCTAGGTAATTATCAATTGATTAAGAATTGGTTTCACTATTGTCCGAGTTTTTCAACTGTTCCTAGAAATATTACTGATGATGGTTTTTTAGCATTTGTTCGAGTCTATCGGGATATTTCAAAACCTGGGAGGGTTTTATCTTATATAGATCGCTTATAACTGAACAAAAAATACAATTATTAATTCTCTAATTATCTAAAAAATCCACCACTATTTTAGCAATTTCTTCAGACATTTGATTCATCATGTAAATTGTACCACCTTCAATATCAACTTTCTTAGCATTAGGAATTGTTTGAGTAATTAGTTTTCTATTTTCTGATTTTGCCAGTCCTAATTTTTCTAGTTGTTTAATGTCTTCAGTTCCAGACAAGATTAGGGTTTGAGAATTAATTAATCCAAATCTTTCTAAGCTTTTCTCTGCATAATTCATTATTGAAAAAGGACCATAGGGAGGATAACCATGGCATCTAAACTCATCTAATAAACAACGATGATTTAATTCTATTGAACCTACATAGCTTAAACGAACAGGCCATCTGTTTGTTAGGTGAGAACCATCTTCTCTTATTTCAAAAGCATTAGAAAACCTACTATAAAGTATTTTTCTCTCCTCTTCCTCAAAATAATCAATACAGGATAACACCAGTTTGTTAACTCTTTCTGGGTATGCTGCTGCTACTTCTGCTGCTACGAAAGCACCTGTATGATGCCCAAGAACATTTGCTTTTTTGATTCCTAATTGATCTAGAACTAAAGTAACTGTTTTGGCGTAGTCTTCTATATAATACATTCTGGGTGGTTTATCCGATTCACCAAAACCTAAAAAATCCATAGCAATAACTAACTTTTCTTCTTTAATAAATCTTGGCATTAATTCTCGATATTCATCGCTACTTTTTATATTTTGATGTAGCAAAATTAGTGGTTCACCTTCACCACCAATTCGATAATGTATTTGACCGTCTTCTGTATCTAAAAAGGCTCTCTTTATTTTCATAATTTTAATTTCTCCTCATCTACATTTTTGTCTAAAAAAATTAACAGTAACTTATGATTATTCTTGTCAATTTTCTGGTAATCTTTGCATTAAATCTGCAAAAGTATAAGGACATTGATCGGGAAGGTCTAACTTATATTCACTTAAAACTAATCTTTTAGCTCTTTCGTACTCTTTATCTATATCTACTTTGTTTAACAGAGTTTTAGTTAGTCTTCTCTCAATTTCATCTTGAAAGTTGTTAATTTCAGTTTGCCAGTGGTTTCGAGGATAAATATTAGAGGAATAGTCTAGTTTAAGTTTGTGTTCAATTAACCTTTTGATAAAACTACTGACAGCATGAATTTGTTCTTTTCCCAAGTCTTCTATTTCCTCTTTTAAATTGTTCCAATCAAGAGCTTTTAGATCGTGATCGTTTAATGCTTGAGCTTGTTTAATAGTCCACTCCACAAAGTCAGTTTCATAGAGATTAGTCATTTTTGTTATTTCATGGGTTTCTGTAGTCTCGTCAATAGAACTCATAAGTTAAACTCCTAATAGGTTACTTTTTCCTTTAACAGTTATCTAAAAAATCAATAACAACTCTAGATATTTCTTCAGCCATTTGATTAATCATACAAATGGTTCCCCCTTCAACTTCAAAAGCTTGACTATGGGGAATTGCTTCAGATAACCAACCTTGATTTTCTGCTTTTGCTAAACCATATTTTTCAATAGGTTCTAATGCTTTAGCTCCTGTACAAACTAAGGTCGGACATTGAATAAGTTTAAACCTTTCTTGGGCAGAAACACAATATTTACTAACTGCTAAACCAGTATAAATAGGTCTACCAAAAGTTTTTAAATCATCAATAAGACAACGGTGATTTAATTCTGCTTCCAGATAGTTACTCCGCGTTAACCATCTTTCCATGAGGTGAGAACCATCTTCTTTTATGGTAAATCCTTGCCTATACCTTTCGCCAATTTTTTCTGCTTCTTCTGCATCAAAACCATGAACATTACAAAGAATTAATTTATTCAGGCGATCGCTATAAGATACGGCAACTTCTCCAGCAATATAACCCCCTGTTAAACTGCCCAAAATGCTACATTTTTGAATCCCTAATTCATCTAACAATAAAATAACAGTTTTAGCATAGTCTGCAATAGAATATTCTCTAGGAGGTTTATCCGAATTTCCTAACCCCATTAAGTCCATAGCAATAACACGATATTTAGGGGCTAAAATTGCCATTAACTCTTTAAATTCATCGCTACTTCGAGGAGTCATGTGAAGTAAAACCAGAGGTTCTCCTTCTCCTCCTATTCGGTAAAAAATTTGTCCGTCTTCTGTGTCTAAAAAGGCTTTTTTAATTGTTTTTTTCATATCTTTTTTCCCTTAAATTATGTTTGATTGCGTAAGTTCTAATTATATAGCGTTTCTCAAGTTACTGAGGTCGAATTGTTTTTCGACACCCTATTCCCTACTCCCTATTTTTAGGAAAATGCTGTAAATATTAATATACACCTCCAAAAATCAAAAATAAAATCAATTATTATCCATAAATTATCAATTATATCAAATCCGCTTAATTAGGTATAAAAAAATCTGGTAGTCCTGCATAGTAATGGTGAAGATATATATTTTTGGGGCGTTGGTAATTTGAGGTATGATATTATCTTCGGATAAGAGCGCTATAAAACTCCGCGACCTTTACGCTTCCCGAAAAACTTTCTCCTTCTATTCCTCTTTCTTCTTATTTCTTACCTCCTGACTCCTGACTCCTGTTCCCCTCCTGGGAGGGGGAGGGGCGAGGGGTGGGTTGACTCCTAAGTAATTAAGATTAATATCATACACGCGCTTTACCAACGCCATTTTTGGTAGTCCTGCTCGCGTAATGGTAGGTGGAGATAAGGAAAACTTAGAATGGGAGGAAGATGCTCCCACTGCCTATACCATTACAATGTACCACTACCACATTTTTTAATTTTTTCCCATACTTCCCATCTCCCCACACTCCCTACTCCCTACTCCCTATTCCCTATTCCCTATTTTAATGAATTGGCATAAACTTATAATCTTGTGCAGAAGTCACTCGCCAAGTTTCATCACCCATAACTTCCAAAACTTGGTGGTGATATTGTAACAAAGTTGGTCGGTGTCCGACACTAACATAAGTAGTCGATAAACTTTGCAAATGTTGGTAAAGACTTTGTTCATTTTGCACATCCAGAGCGCTCGTTGCTTCGTCTAAAATTGCATAACGGGGTTGAGTCAACAACAAACGAGCAAAAGCAACCCGCTGTTGTTCTCCCATTGACAACATATTCTCCCAATCTTCAACGGTATCTAAACCACCGAATATTTCTGCTAATTTTGGCAAATTAACTTGGTTAAGCACTCGATAAATTATTTCATCAGAGATATTTAAGTCAGTGCGTGGATATAGCAGTTGATCTCGTAGGGAACCTAAAATCATATAAGGATGTTGTGGTAAAAAAAGAATCTCTTCTAGTTTCGGTCGGTAAATTGTCCCAGTGCCAGAATTCCACAAACCAGCGATCGCTCGCAAAATAGAACTCTTTCCACTACCACTCACCCCCACAATTAAAAGTCCTTCTCCCGGTTTTAATTCTATAGATACATTTTTAACTAAAGTTCTTTGATAGTTTGGAGTTTGCAAAGTAAGATGCTGTAAACTTAAACGGGAATCTTCAACAGTATCAATTGTTGTACTACCCTCGACTGGTGATGCTTTTGGTTCTTCTAGAACTTTAACAAAACTCTCTAAACGTTCAATTCCTGCGATAAAACTGGTGAGAAATTCAAACATCCTAACTATGATATTCAAAGACCTAAAGACCCTTCCAAAAGCTCCATTAGCTTCTTGTATTGCTCCCACTTCCAACCCTGGTTCCCCTGCCAAAATTCTCGGACCAATAATTAAAGCGGGTAACATCCAGGTAATATAATTATATATGTTTTGAAAAATATCTAAGTTTCTCTCCCAAGTAATTACTTTATTATAAATACTTAAAACCGGAGCAAATACCTGCTTAATGTAGCTAAATTCTCTATCGCCTCCATTATAAAAAGCAATTGATTCAGCATTCTCTCGAATTCTCACTAAACCAAATCGAAAATTTGCCTCTCGTTTCAGTTGTTCTTTTTTAATTGGAATCAAAATTTTACCAAAACCTATAGTTGTAATTAGCATACCTCCTACAGAATATATGACTAAAATCAGAACCAATAATTTTGATTTTTCCCAAAGTAGAATTCCAAATGCAAACAAGTTAAAAATTGCTAAGGCAAACTGCCTAAATAGAGTTACAGAACGATGACAAAATGATGCAATATCTTCTGCAATTCGCTGATCGGGGTTATCAATTTCTCGATAGAGGGTATTGATTTTATAGAAGCAATCATTTTGGAAATACTTATCTAAATAAAATTTAGTTAACCACTCTCGGGAATGCAAACGAATTTTATCTTCTAAATACTGCCAAGTAGCAACAGTAACAGCTAACACAATAGAAGCACCAATATAGAAAAATGCAGATTTCCAGAATCTTTCAGAGTCCCCATCAACTAAAGCAGAGATTAATTCTCCTTGTTGTTTGAGTTGATTAAGTCCTATAGTTGAATCTAAACTGAGAAGACAAAGCAGCAATATAAATAAACCAATTGCTCGCCATTTCTCTGGAGATTCCCACCAATATAGTTTACCAATTGCCCAAAACCTCTGGAAAATGCTGAAATTAAGTTTTATATTTTTCATTCTGTGTATTTAATATGATTCATCTGTGTTAGCTGTACAGTCTTTGACTGTTGTTAAAGGAACACCTTTACGAGTGACAGAATAAACAGGATCGCAACTGGGAAAATTTTCTTCATACTTGAAACGATAAAAATATAAATAATAATCAGGTTGTTCTAATTTCATTTTTTTTAACTCGTTTTGATCGATGACAGTAAAATCAGATGTCGCAAATGGTTTTGCGGAGTATAAACTCCACAATCTTGGAACAGCTATGATCGCTCCCTTTTTACCATTCTGATTAATCCATTCTATACCATTTCTCATGCTTAATGCCCAATAATCAGTTTCATATTGCCGATGGGCAGCTTGTAATCCTCCAAAAACTCGATTAAAATAAATATACTCATAAGGATGTATTGTTACCATATCAAACAGAATAATCAGAACTCCTAGTAAAGTGACCCCTACTAACCAACGCTTAAACCTGGGTTGAGAAATCTGTTGGTAGCTCCAAATGAAGCCAATCGTTGTGACGATCGCCATTCCCGGAATTACAAACAAAAAGTGTCTTAACCCATCATAAATAGTAGAACTTTTGATAATGGCAATCATCGGCAACAGAAAGATTTGCAAAATCACCAGAAGAATATAGGCTTTTTGGCGATCGCTAAATTGATGATATTTTCTAGTTAGACCGATTAAACCTAACAAAAAGTAAAATAGAAATATTGAAGGAGTCGTAATCAGAAACCAGGTAGGAAGATAATCCCAGGGTAGTTCCGAACCTTTAATAAATTCTCCTTTAAATAAAACCGATCCAGGCCATTCATGTTGGGAAAAATAGCTGATGGCATCCCAAAACCAACGAAAAGGGTTTGACCAAGAAGAGGGGGTAACACAGAAAAGAGCGATCGCCCAACTGACCGTCATTAAAACATAATTAACTAGGTAAAATTTGAGAAATTTTCCTATATTGTTTCGGGGAATTAATATTAAAGATACCAACCCTACAAATCCCAACATCATAAACCCACCAGTCCGAATACCACTGAGCAACCCTACTAAAATACCATAGCCTATCGCTCTAATGCTAGTGCGCTGAATTCCCAAAAAAAATGGTGAATTTGAGTTTTGTTTGATTTCTTCAACAATATATGCTCCTAGATAAATACAAAGGCTAAATAAAGCAGCAAAAGGAATATCTCTAGGATTAAAAAAACTATGCCCCCAAAATCGCGGAAAAAGAGCGAGCATTAGAGGAGCTAACCAAGCCCATTTTTTTCCATAAAGGAGTGTAATGCCTCCAGCGACAGATAGGTAGCTAATTAGAGAAACACAAAAGGTAAAAACGTGCTTAGTTAAAAAGCGATCGAGAACCAGAATTTCTGAATCAACTGCTGATAGGTATGGTTCTAAGGGAGGACGAGAAAATAAATGAGTTTCGAGCCAATGCTTAACTTGAAAAATGATTTCAGCCACCTTATCAAAAACAATTCCATAAAATTTCAAATCTGATGGTATTGTTTTTCCTTCCTGAATGAATTCCCAATTCCATTGAACAATTTTAAGATATAGATGCTCGTCAACCGATATCCCATGATGATTTACAGTCGAAAGACCAATCAGAGTAATCAGGGCTAATATCGCCCCTAGTTTGATATAACTTTTGTTAAATAGTTTACCTAATTGCTCAAAAACTTTGGGAAGCATGGAAAAAAGTTTGATGTTTTTCATTCTGTCTATTTATAAGGTAAGGCATTGAATTAAGTTTAAACCTTTCTTGAGCAGAAATACAATATTTATATCATGTCCGGTTGAATAGTTATAAATAACTTTGGAGAAGTCAGGAGTCAGGAGGAAAGAAGAAGGGAGAGGAGAAGAAAGTTTTTGATCGCGTTTGCGTAGCATTGTGTAGAAAAGAGGAACGGAGTTTGATCGCGCTATTCAACGGACATGAGGCGTTTCTGAATGGTAATGATTTTTAAATTAAGTATCAACGCAAAACATAAGTTTTTCAATTTTACCTTCAGCTACTTACCATTACATTTCAGCAACGCTCAACAAAGGGAAATCTTTTAACATTCCGCATTTTCTTTACCTTCTTGTTGTTCTAATAAACTCATTTTACTTAGCAATTGAGATTGCTACAGCTAATTATAAATTGCCAGAAAACCAAAGATTCAACTTATTTGCTGGCGATACTCTTTATAATTGCGATACCTTAAACAAAGGTCAGCAAGCAATTCAAGTACCAGAATTATTAGACATCTCCAGAAAAGAGGCAACAGGCAACAGCTCCGGAAGGCAACAGGGAACCCACCCCGAACCCCTCCTGGGAGGGGAATAATTGATAATTTATGGATAATAATTGATTTTATTTTGGATTTTTACCAGATGTCTATTAGAAGATGATGCGATTTGGGCAGATACTTGGTTGCGACAACAAAAACTAAGATAACACAGAATACATTCTATAATTAAACTATTGTTATTGTCTATAAACACCTGATGAGTAATATCATGTCCCGTTGAACAGTTATAAATAAACGATCAATGAGTTAGGTAGGGTAGGTGTCGGATTGTCGAAGTATAGGAGTCAGGAGGGAAGAAAGAAGAAGAAAGAGGACGAGAAAGAGAAGAAAGAAGACGAGAAGGAGAAAGTTTTTTTATAACTAATTATCCAGACATGATATAATATAAAATCAAAAATAATTATATGATATGGCGATAATTAAAATTTTCACCGAAAAATTGGGTTTGAAGCCTCGCCCTTTTAGGGCGACTTTTGAGTTGTTTTTTGTTGAGAAATCTGCTAGAATATTGTTAGTTTAAAAATGCAATTATGAAAGCTAGGTATAAGTATCGTATCTATCCAACACCGGGACAAAAACACAAATTAGCAAAACTATTTGGCTGTGTTCGTGTTGTCTGGAATGATAGTCTGGCTTTCTCTCAACAAAAGTATAGATTAGGAGAGAAGAAACCGACTAATTCTGAACTACAAAAACAGTTTATTACATCTGCAAAAAAAACTGAAGAGAGAGAATGGTTATCGGATGTTTCAGTTGTACCATTGCAGCAGTCATTAAACGATTTAAACCAGGCTTATCAAAACTTTTTTACTTCAACCAAAGGCAAAAGAAAGGGTAAACCTGTAAGGCCCCCTAAGTTAAAAACTAGAAAGTCTAAGCAAACTGCGAGATTCACCTTGAGGGGATTTAAACTACATCAAGATAAAGTCTATTTAGCTAAAATTGGTAAGTTAAAGATAGTTTGGTCTAGAGAGCTACCTGCTGCCCCGTCGTCAGTAACAGTAATTAAAGATTCTGCCAATAGATATTTTCTAAGTTTTGTAGTAGAAATACAACCGGAAATCTTGCCTCAAACTGATAATTCAGTAGGTATAGATTTAGGAATTAAAACTTTTGCAACTTTGAGCAATGGTGAGAAAATTGATGCTCCAAAACCATTAAAGAAACGAATCAATAAATACAGGAAGTTAAGTAAATCATTATCTAAAAAAACTATAGGGTCTAAAAGGTATGATAAGGCACGGTTGAGAATAGCAAAATTTCATGCCAAACTGAAAGATACAAGGACTGATTTTCTACATAAATTATCCACTGAAATAATTCGTGATAACCAAACAGTTATTTTAGAGGATTTAAACGTTTCCGGAATGGTTAAAAACCGGAAATTATCTAGAGCGATTTCAGATTTGGGATGGCGACAATTCCGAACATTCCTAGAAGGAAAAGCTCTAAAATATGGTCGTGGATTTAGAGTAATTGATAGATGGCTGGCAACATCTCAAATCTGCTCTTGCTGTGGATTTAAGGGTGGGAAACTAGACCTTTCAATTAGGGAGTGGGAATGCCTCAACTGTGGTGCTAAACATGACCGAGATGAAAATGCAGCCATCAATATATTAGTCGCGGGTGGGCAATCCGAGACTTTAAATGGACGTGGAGGCAAGCGTAAGACCACCGTCAAGGAGGCAGCAGCCTATGAAATGTCAACCCGCCGAGGGGCTACGGCTCGGTAGGAATCCCCGCGCCTTTTAGGCCGGGGAGGATGTCAAATTCAAAAAGTTAAATGAAAAAGATACAGCAGATTCCAAGTATATAAAGTACGGCGTTGGTAAATCAAGAGATGAAACTTTCAGACTAATCCCCTTCTGACTCACTCTAAATTTTTAACCAGAGCAAGTAATGAGTATCACCCCTGCTAGAAAATCATCTTACTAATTACCAACGCCTAAAGTACAGATATTAACAATTAAATGTTCCCAGTGCGGGTCTTTTGCCCGCTATAGCATCTTGCACGCTATGGGTGTACCTCACACCTGGTGGAATCTTCTGTATCAAATAGATTAAGAGGTCACTACTAAATTGGCAATCGTAATTAACACCAGAAAAAGTCTAAAAACAAATAACTTCAACTATTTCCTACTAAGCATCTCAATTCTAATAGGTACTATTCTCCGCTACAATTTTTCGGCAGACAAACCCGCTGACTCTATAGAAATATCCACTTTAGGTTACAGTCTCGGTCATAACTTTCTTGAGATTCCCCTAGATAAAGTCATCACTTGGCAACAACTCCTCTCACCTTTATGCTTAGACACAACAACTCCCTACAGCGACGTCATTCACAACCTAATGACCGAAAGCACTCATCCCCCTCTATATTTTCTGCTGACTCATTTTTGGCTAAAAATATTTACCTCAGATGGAGAAATAGTATCATTAGCAGTAGGGCGATCGCTCAGTGCTTTGTTTGGTGTATTAGCTATTCCGGCAATATTTGCCCTTGGTTGCTTTGCCTTTCGCTCTCAGATAGTGGGGCAAATAGCTGCTGCACTGATGGCGGTGTCTCCTTTCGGCATCTACATTGCCCAAGAAGCGCGTCATTACACCCTAACTATCCTCTGGATAATCATTTCTCTAGCTTGTCTCATCGAAGCAATACGCTGTATTCAGCAGCAAAAAATATTACCTTTATGGTTAGGATGTTTGTGGGTAATAATTAATAGTTTAGGCATCGCCACCCACTACTTTTTTGCATTAACCCTAGCTGCGGAAGGCTTAGTTATGGGTGGGTTTTTGCTAAGGGATATCAAACAATTTTATCAACGTTATTGGTGGCGCATATATGCGGTTGGGTTGGGAAGTTTGCTCGGTTGTTTAGTCTGGTTGCCAGCAGTGACAGGTATTTCGGGCAATGACTTGACGAGTTGGATCGATACCAGTTATGACCTAGATGAAATCTGGCAACCTATCCTGCGTTTATTTGTATGGGGAATAACAATGATATTTATGTTGCCAGTGGAGGGAACAAATACTTTTATTAGCATTGTTTCTGGCGTGACAATGTTGTTAGTATTAGTCTGGGTTTTTCCTAGTTTATGGCAAGGGTGGAAAGTAGAGATTGCCTCTCCATTAGCAGGTCTTTCTCTTCAGATATTAGGATGGTTTTTAGGCTTTGCCATCTTCCTATTTTTATTTGTAATTTATGGTTTAGGAAAAGATATATCTTTGGTCGCTCGTTATAGCTTTGTTTATTTTCCTGTAGTTTTATTGTTGTTGGGGTCAATTATGGCGAGTTGTTGGCAAAATAATATTGCAGAGAAAAAACAAAGAAGCAAACTGTTTAAAATTATTCCGACTTTTTTCAGAGCAACAGGAAAAAAAGTAGTTGTCATAATATTAATAATGGGATTATGTGGAGCATTAAGCGTAGTTACAAATTATGCCTATCAAAAATCACGACGAGCCGATTTATTAGCCAAAATCATTCAAACAAAATCTCAAGCCCCAATCTTGATTGCCATGAGTTATAAAACTCACTCAGAAATTCGTGCTTTAATGGCTATTGGTTTATATTTTCAACATCTCGAAAAAAAGACTAATTTACCAACACCAACCTTAGAATTTATTCTGGCAAAAAAAACAGAAAAATCACCATTATTACCAGATTCAACAATTGCTCAAATCTTGAAAGAAAAAACCATACCTCTAGATTTATGGGCAGTGAATTTAGAAGTAAATGAAAATGATTTAGAGAAATTCAACTGTTGGGAGAATCCCGATATTTTACCCAAAGTTAATTATAGTTATGAACTATATAATTGTCGGTAAAATTTAGTACGATCAAAATGAAATTCTTTCTATAGCAATGTGCGCTGGCATATTTACAAATTGCAGGAGGTGTCCAATAACTAAAAGTCTTATATTATCGGCAATTTATTCCCCCTATTGCCTGTTGCCTCTCTTGGTGCGCATTCCCTCTCTTGGTCGGCATTCCCTTGCGACTGGCGTCGTCGCGGGGTCCGACCGCTTGCGACTGGCGTCGTCGCGGGGTCGCACCGCTGTTGCCTGTTGTCTGTGGGCAGCACTATATAGCAATGTGCGCTGGGATATTTACAAATTACAAGAGGTGTCCAATAGCTAAAAGCCTTATATTATCGGTTTTTTATTCCCCCTGTTGCCTGTTGCCTGTTCCCTGTTCCCTGCGCACAGCGCTATAACTTGACAAAAAAAATTATGTCTCATTCGACAACGTACTCAGACTCTTCCCACCCTGTAAAGTCCGCATTAGGGATGATGCCGAAACCACTCCTAACTTCAAAGAGTCACTAATAAGACTTACACAAAATAGAATCATAAAATAGCTTCAAATATATACAAGCAGAGAGTTTTGCCTCAAAAAGGTATAAATCCTTGGCGTTGCTGATTTGAGGTATGAAATTCAAATTTTTTGGGTAAATTTTCAGCAAAAAAAATAGTGCAAATTATACCCATTTCTTCCTATTTAATCACCGAAAAACTCCTTTCTACCTACTCTGCTGACTCCTGTACGGACGTTAACAATAGTTGTGCGCCAGCAAACGGCCGTTATAGTAGAGTAAAACTCTGTTTTTAGTCAAATCGACATTCCTAAGTAAAGTCTTTTAACCAGGGAAATTATTCGTAGCATTCTTTTTTATATTTCATATAAGTACTACTAAAACCTAAAACCTAAAACCTATCACCTAAAACCTAAAAAAAAGGGAATAAAGAAAAAATTCCCTACTCCCTTATTTTAAATAAATTAACTATCGATCTACAGACCCCATAATAATGTCAATACTACCCAAAATAGCAACAATATCTGCCACTTTTGCACCTTGCAAAATATGAGGAAAAACCTGCAAATTCACAAAATCAGCAGCCCGAATTTTAAAACGCCAAGGGAAAGGACTATTATCACCAATAATATAAATCCCAATCTCTCCCTTACCACTTTCAATCCGAACATAATGCTCACCTTCAGGAATCTTAAAAGTAGGAGGTATTTTCTTACCTAAAAATTGATAATCAAAACCATTCCACTCAGACTTCGGCCCTCCAGCCATCCGTTTTGCTTCCAGATTTTCATAAGGTCCCCCAGGAAGTCCCTTTATTGCTTGACGAATAATCTTGACCGACTCCCGCATTTCCCGAATACGCACAAAATATCGGGCCAAACAATCTCCATCAGTTTCCCAATGAACATCCCAGTCGAAATCGTCGTAACATTCATAGTGGTCAACCTTCCGTAAGTCCCATTTAACACCTGAAGCACGCAACATTGGACCAGAAAGCCCCCAGTTAATCGCCTCTTCCCTACTAATTACACCTAATCCCGTAATCCTGCGACGGAAAATAGGATTATTTGTAATTAAGCGTTCATACTCATCAACCTTTGGCATAAAGTAATCGCAAAAGTCTTCACACTTATCTACCCAACCATAAGGTAAGTCAGCAGCGACCCCACCAATACGGAAGTAGTTATTATTCACCATCCGATAACCTGTAGCAGCTTCCCATAAGTCATAAATCATTTCCCGTTCCCGGAAAATATAGAAGAAAGGAGTTTGGGCACCAACATCAGCCAAGAATGGGCCAAGCCACAAGAGGTGATTAGCAATCCGGTTTAGTTCCAGCATAATTACCCGGATATAGCTAGCCCGTTTGGGGACTTCAATATCGGCCAATTGTTCCGGAGCATTCACCGTTACGGCCTCGTTAAACATTCCCGCAGCATAATCCCAACGACTAACATAAGGGACAAACATTGTATTAGTGCGGTTTTCGGCAATCTTTTCCATGCCCCTGTGTAAGTAGCCAATCACAGGTTCACAGTCAACTACATCTTCCCCATCTAAGGTGACAATTAACCGCAATACGCCGTGCATTGAGGGATGATGGGGTCCCATGTTAATGACCATGGGTTCGGTTCTGGTTTCAATTTTGCTCATGTTGACTATTCTCCAATAGTGACCTGTTTTTATTTCAGCCCAATTATATTGTTAGACTGTAAATGGGTTTAGGCTAAATGTTATTATTATTGCTTGTATTTATATTCTGTTACTACTCTTAAATTATCAAAATAATTGGGTCACGCAACCCCGCCTTTTAAGGCGAAATATTTTTGGAGCGCGTCTTAACATCCCTCTTACAAAAATAACTTCTATAGGTCACCAATCCGACGCTCTCGCCTATCTAACTTCTGACTTCTGAGTTCGTTAAAGGGATAGCTAGTTAGTTTAAGCAGATATAATTTCTGTTCAGAGACTACATATATTAATTCAAAACTATAGTGCCACACTATATATAGTGTTTTAACTAACGGAACATACTTGTTGGAAATTAAGCTAAAAAGCGACTAAAACCTTTATGAGTTAAAATGGATATGCTTCAATCACTTAAAGCATTATATTCTAAGCTTTTGAGCAGTATCAGTTATTATTTCCCAACAAGTCTAATGTAAATTTTTCCAATAGACTTCTAACTTGATGAACCATATACCTGTTCTCAGTGCCGAGTTAATTCAAGGTTTGGCAATATCTCCAAGAGGTCTTTACTTAGATGCAACAGTAGGATTTGGTGGCCATACTCAGTCAATTTTAGCTACAGCCCCAAATGTTAAAATAGTAGCTATTGACCAAGATGAGCAAGCGATCGCCTATTGTCAAACTTTACTGGCCTTTGAAAACTCCAATATTCAATTTTGGCACGGAAATTTTGCTGATTATGAGCCAAAAAATCTTGAATTTGATGGTATAATAGCGGATTTGGGTGTAAGTTCGGTGCAATTGGATACCCCAGAACGAGGGTTCAGTTTCCGGCATGAAGCTAAGTTAGATATGCGGATGAACCGACAGCAATCTCTGACCGCAGCCGAAATAGTTAATTCTTGGGAAGAAACCAAATTAGCAAATATTTTTTATACCTACGGGGAAGAGCGTTTGTCACGACGTATTGCCAGAAGAATAGTAGAACATCGTCCTTTTGAAACAACAACCGAGTTGGCAGAAGCGATCGCCCATTGTGTACCTCGCAAATACCGTTATGGTAGGATACACCCCGCCACTCGTGTTTTTCAAGCTTTAAGAATACAAGTAAATCAAGAACTTACTGCCCTAGAAACTTTTCTAGAGAATGCCCCTAATTGGCTCAAACCAGGAGGTAGAATTGGAATTATTAGTTTTCATAGTTTAGAAGATCGTTTAGTTAAACATAGTTTAAGAAGTTCATCTGTTTTGCAAGTATTGACAAAAAAGCCCATCCAAGCCCAAGATCGTGAAACAACATTAAATCCACGGGCACGTTCTGCTAAACTTAGATTGGCAGAAAAAATTGGTTAATCTTAAGTATAAAAATCCATAAATAATTAACAAAAAAAACTGAATTATAATTAAATTTATTGTTGAATATTATTTAGTAAATGAGACATTTATTGGAAGAATCTATATCTAGAACTTAAGTATAAAATATACTCAAAATGAGTTTTTCTTGGAAGTTTATGGCCAGATAAAAAATGAAACCCAAATTCATAAAATTTAACTCAAGGCTATTTATTCTAAAAAATATACATTAATAAATTAGATTGAAGCTATTAAGGCCAACCGGAGAGTATAAAATTTGAAAAATTGTCTGGGAGTAAGGCATAGCATGAGTCGGGGAGAGGGGAAATTAAAATTGATGGTAGTCGATGACGAACCAGACAACCTAGATTTGTTGTACAGGACGTTTCGGCGAGAATTTAAAGTATATAAAGCAGATAGTGCCTTCAGTGCCATGAAAGTTTTGGAAGATGAAGGAGAAATGGCACTGATTATCTCTGACCAGAGAATGCCAGAAATGAATGGTACAGAGTTTTTAGGCAGAACATTAGAAAAATATCCAAATACAGTTAGGATTCTACTGACAGGCTATACAGATGTAGAAGACTTAGTAGAAGCAATTAACTCAGGAAAAGTATTCAAATATATTACAAAACCTTGGAATCCTGAAGAACTCAAAGCTGTAGTACAACAAGCTTCAGAAACCTACAAAATTGTCACGCAACGCACCAATGCTCTAACTCGTGCTTTGCGACGAGAGTCTATGTTAAATGAAGTAATGAGTGCTATTAGAGAATCATTGGATTACTCTAGTATGTTATCGACAATCATTCAAACAGTGGGACAGACTTTTGACGCAACAGAAGGTAAGTTATGGCCAGTAGAAGGCGATCGCTTAATGCCTGAATCATTTTCTTATCAAAACCCTGAAATTACTCAAAACAACTTCCCTTTCACTCCAGAACAATTTTTGGAAGTAGCAATAAGTCGTCAAACCAAATTAGAAGAAAGTTCAGATAAAAACATTTGTAAATTAATAATCCCCCTGATTTATCAACAAGACTTACTAGCAGTTTTAGCTCTTGATCAACAAGATAGCAGTAAATTTTGGTCTTCAGAAGATATAGAATTGATAGAAAGTGTCCTGGAGCAAGGAGCATTAGCATTATCTCAGGCTAAACTCTATCAACGCACCAGGGAACTTGCAGAACAAATGCGTAATGAGCTAGAGGTCGCCCGCCAGATACAGAGTAACCTATTACCTCAAAGTTGGCCAGAATTTGACACATTAAAGATACAAGCTTGCTGCTATCCTGCCAGAGAAGTAGGAGGAGATTTCTTTGAAGTTTATACCCATTCTCAAGGTGACATCTGGTTGGCACTGGGAGATGTTTCTGGTAAGGGAGTACCCGCTGCTTTATTCATGGCAAGTGCTATGTCTGTGATGCGACGAGAACTTTCTCAAGAAAATCCCCCAGACCCTTACGAAATAATGGAAAATCTTAATACTGGTCTCTGTGACGACCTTATTAGTAACAATTGCTTCATTACAATGGTTTTGGCTCGTTATACACCAGAAACTGGATTATTAGCTTATGCTAATGCTGGTCATATATATCCCTTGGTTTGGTCTCAAACTGCACTGCTAAGTACAGAAAATCAGGATTCTAATCAAGTGCAACCAAATTTTCTCAAGGACCGTGGCATTCCCCTAGGAATATTGCCAAAATGGAAAGGAAAAGCAGGTACTATAGACTTGAATTCAGGAGATGTATTTCTACTGATAAGTGATGGCATCACTGAAGCTACAGTAGTTCAAGAGGCTACTGATGGTGGAAAACAAACTCGTGTAATGCTGCAACAAGAAGGTTTATGGCAACTTTTAAAACAGCACAAAAGCCAAATAGACCTAAATAGTTTATTAGCTTATATCCGAGCTAATAATCAAGTTCAAGAAGATGACCAAACTATACTATCTCTGGAGGTTCTGTGAATTTATGAAAACCGAGCTTCAGGTGCCAAGCGACTTACGCTTTTTAACTATTGTCGAGCACTGGTTATTGAGCAGTTTAGAAGTAGAGCTAGGAGAACATATTGATTGGCCTCGTCAATCCAACCGTTTACGCTTGGTACTGGCAGAAGCTTACTCCAATGTGATTCGTCATGCTCATAAAGACCAACCTAATTTACCAGTATTAATACGTTTAGAAGCCAAAGACGGTGGTATTGCTTTGGAAATCTGGGACTATGGTAAAGGTTATAGTGTAGGAGGGTATAACCCACCAACACCAGAAGCTAAACAAGAAAGTGGTTATGGATGGTTGATTATGAATAGATTGATGGATCGTGTAGATTATACATTGCAGATAGATGGTAGAAACTGCCTAAAATTACAGGCTAACATACTAGAAAAAGTACAATAAAGCACTTGCTTCATTATTACAAGCTAAATAATGCAACGAAATAGACGGAAGTTGTCAGGCTTTTTCTTTGATCAAGATTAATTTTTGGAGATAAGTCAAAGTACTTCTATAAAATCAAATCTGTTATCAATATTTATTTACTTTGATTATTGTAAAGTTTTAAGTTTTTTTTCTCTTTTTTCATACGTTTATCCTTAACTCTGTTCCCTATTCTCTGTTTCCTGTTCCCTGAGTGTGGCAATATTTGATGAAATTGGTATTACACAACTGAAAAAATATTGCGATAACTATTAGACTTGTAGCTTTATAACTTAAAAATCCCCCAAAAACTTTGTTCTTTAAGGATTGTAGCTATTGGATGGCAAAAATGCTTAGAATTATTCCTCTGTGTAGGTTAGAGTGATTTTTTCCCTTTATTTTAGCGACAACTCTATTATATATATGATAAACCTGATAAGTTTTGTTAAGTTTGGTTGCATCTAACTATACTCTACCGCAAGATAAAAATAAGGTTTATTTAGATACCATTAAAATATATATATTAGGTTTGTTATATGAATATGTTTTTTCCTTTAGCCCCTCGTTATCGCCTAGATGACGAATCTCCTTGGCTAGAAAGAATCGATCCTACTCGTAATTATTGGATTCATATCAATGGAGAAAAAGCACTAACGGCTGTAATTCCCGGTTTTACAGTGTCTTCTACAGATGAATTTAAACAAAATATATTTCAATTTCGCGACCTAGAACCAGGGGCACATATAAAAATTGAGAGAGCTTCCGAAACTTGTTATATTTACTGTATTAGTCAAAACTGCTATGCAGTCGAATGCTATTTTAATAAATCGCTAGTATGGCATCTATTTGACAAAGAAACTTTAGAAAGTTTATTAATGACAAGTCATCCAGACTGGAAGTGTGCTTCTAGTCATATAGAACTAGGACAACAAATGTTAGCTCGTTCATTGCAAGTATCCACTACAGCTTGAAATTAATCATCTAACATGAAATCTAGTGTGAGGACACAAATTTAACTAGCTCTGGACTAATAGCTTTCAGCTATCAGCTTGGGTTAAAATCCCTGACTTATAGGTTAGATGCTGGATAATTTAAAAGGGATTTCAACCCCTCTTAAATTGCATTTCCCTCGGTTTCAGCATAAATTTAAGCTGAATGCTTTTTAACAACTTTTGTGGATAAGCTAACAGCTTTAAACTAAGAGCAATTATTCGCTCCTACTGACGGTTAAAAATAAATTTCCCAGCTACATTTACCTAAAATCAAGAAGTTTTGTTTCCCTGACTTAAACTTCTACGTCGCTTTCATCAAGCTCTTAGCTCACTCCTGCTTAAGGATAAGTTTGTATATAGCAGAAGAAAGAAGGAAGAAGGAAGAAGGAAAAACCTTGTGTTGTCTGGGTTTTAAGCTTTTGATATCTCCTAAACTTTACTCCGACTGCTATAACTTTAATCTTCTTCCTGAAGATAGGAAGCGATCGCATTCCTACTAATAATAGGATCTTGAAGATCATTCAGTGAGCCATTATATCATGTTCGGTTGAATACTTACACTTTGGAGGAAGGAAGGCAGTAGGGAAAGAAAGCTTCAAGGCCAGAAGTTTTTTTATAACTGATTATCCGTTAGCGTAGCTCCCCCGGAGGGGGAACATGATATTAGCAGTAAATAGACTTGCTGCAAACGCAGAAGGAAGAAGGAAAAAGTTTGATTATTTATATTCCCAAGTTTGCAGCTATTTCATAAGTCAAATACAGTAATGGCGACTGCTGTACTTTCAAAATTATCGTTATTAAAAGTTTAAAAGTAGCGAGCAACTACTTGCTGTTCAATACCAGTAATTGTTTAGCTCTGTACTGTCCAATATCAGAGAGTTTTACGGCAAGTATTTCGTTATATTAAGTGTCATTAATTAAACAAGGGTAAAAATGATCTTCTCAAATTATCTTGAGAATCTATCAAATTGCCCCCTACTGCTCCGGTGCCCCCTAATCAATGTTATTTGTGGGTATTTAAAGAGACATGATATTATACCTTTTCTGAATAGTAGTGCTATATTTAATTACCATCTCCCTATCTCTCTATCTCCCTATTTCCCCATTACAAATATATATAGCAAACTTTTTGAGATATGGTATTAGATTAGGTTTCGGGAATGTTACTCAAAAATTAAGCTAAAGGATCGACACCCATATTCGCTACAACGTTGCGTAATACAGTAATTTGTTGACCAAAATCTAATACTTCTATAGAGGTCAATACTTGAGATCCAGAAACCGAGAGCTGATGAAAAGTAGGCATTGGAACTATATCGCCTTCTTCAATGGACTCTGTTAGTTGATACCAGAAAGCTAGCTTAGTATTAGGGGTTAGTATACCATAAGCACGAGAAATAGGGTTATTTTTGCTAGCAGCTAAGTCACGGATGACTCCTAATTGTTCTTCGTGAAACATATATTTAATCTCATTTAGCAAACCTTCAGCCAACTGTAGGCGTGCTGCACCGGGGGTTGTAGGTGTAACAGAGCGTCTAATTCTAATTTTGGTGTAGATGTACCATAGTAATGCCAGTTGCTCATCAATACTAAGAGTATTGAACTGAGCTGTAGTTTCAACAACAGTTTTAGGGTTACTACAGATAAAAATTTTCATTGTAGATTCAGCAGTATATGTCATGTCTGCAACTTAGAGATTTATATTTATGTTAGCTAATCTCAAATCAAATGGCCTTGCAAATCTCTGCCTCCTTGCTTGGCATTATGTAACTTTTTGTTAATAGGTGCAAATAAAATTGACAGGTTGAAAAGTTTCAAAACAAAGTATAATTCAAAATTAATGGTGGTTGTATCGTAAATTATTATACAGTTTTGCCAATCTGTGTTACCAATTAATACCATGTTCGGATGATTAAGTATCATAAAAATGTTCTATTGAAGCGCTCTGGAAGGAATATCCCAAATTTATGCTCCGTTTCCAGTGTTCTCACTTGAATTTACACCTACCACCTAAGAACTTTATTATAACTAATTAAATGGACATGATGTAAGGTATTTAAAATATTATAAATTAATACAAATTTTACAAATCTAGCTAGTATCGATGAAATCTGCACTTAGCATTAGTCAAATCAAACAGAAAGCCTTAGAAGTAGGATTTCACAAGGTTGGTATAGCTTCAGTAAATGAGTTAGGTTCAGACACAGAAAGATTGCAGGCATGGTTGAACAAAGGTTATCAAGCAGACTTAAGATGGATGGCTAACCCCAAACGTCAAAATTTGAAGCTAGTGATGCCAGAGGTTGAATCTATTATTTGTGTTGCGCTCAACTATTACACGCTACATCAACATTCTGAAAATTCTGAAATAGGTAAAATTTCTCGTTATGGGTGGGGTAGGGATTATCATAAAGTCATGCACCAAAAGTTAAAAGCTCTGAGTAACTGGTTGCAGGAGCAAGAAAAGGAAATTTTAACCAGGTATTATGCAGATACAGGTCCAGTGCCAGAAAAGCCATTGGCACAACAAGCAGGTTTGGGTTGGATAGCAAAAAATGGTAATCTAATTACTAGAGAATACGGTTCATGGGTATTTTTGGGGGAAGTGTTAACTAACCTAGAGTTGACAAGCGATCGCCCTCATGCTCAACATTGTGGTAGTTGCACTCGTTGTCTGGAAGCTTGTCCGACTAATGCGATCGTAGAACCTTTTGTTGTTGATGCAAATTTTTGTATTGCTTATCACACAATAGAAAATAGAAATCCTGAACTACCTGAATATATTAAATCAAATTTAAAAGGGTGGGTCGCGGGTTGTGATATTTGTCAGGATGTTTGTCCTTGGAATGAACGATTTGCTCAAAAGACAAATATTGATGATTTTCAACCTTATCCTGGTAATGTAACTCCTAAGTTAACAGAACTAGCAGAGATATCTCAACAAGATTGGGATAAGCAGTTTCCAGCTTCCGCACTACGACGTATTAAGCCAGAAATGCTACGACGAAATGCTTGTGCTAATCTTTAATGAAGTCAAAGTCAAAGTTATCCACTGCCATAGATTAGGTTGATTGATTGACATTTTCGAGTAATAGTTAATGATAGAATCAGAAAGCAATTAGCAATTGTTATATAATAATGATAAAAATAGTTATTTTTGATTTTGATGGTACATTAGCAGATACTTTTGATCTGATTTTTGCAATTACAAATCATTTATCAGTTGAATTTGGATATAAACAAGCTAAGAAGGAAGAAATTCCAGAAATAGAAAAATTAAGCCCTCTACAAGTGATTAATCAGTCAGGAATATCTATTTTTAAAGTTCCTTTTTTATTGAGAAGAATTAGAGCAGAATTTCAAAAAGAAATTAAGAATGTCAGCTTGTTTTCTGGTATTCAAGAAATTTTATTAGAACTGAAACAGCAGGGTTATCAACTGGGAATAATTACTTCTAATAGTCAGAAAAATGTAGAGTTTGTCTTGCAAAAATATGATTTATTAATCTTTGATTTTATAATTTCAGCCTCAACACTTTTTGGCAAAGATAAGGTGATTAAAAAATATCTAAAAGTGGAGAATATTCAACCAGAAGAGATCGTTTATATCGGAGATGAGGTTAGAGATATTAGTGCTTCCAAAAAAGCTAAGGTTAAAGTAATAGCGGTGACTTGGGGATTTAATTCTAGAGAAGTATTATCCGATTATCAGCCAGATGCTTTAGTTGATCGACCGCAAGAATTAATGGAAGTAATTAATAACTTTTGAAGAAAGTAAAAAAAATGATGAATAGTGACAAGCCTAAGCTTTATTCACTTCAATATCTACTAGTCTTATACCAAAAGAGAAAATACTAGGTATTATGTTATTCTATCAAAATTTACACAGCTTGTCAAAACTAAGTTGGTTGTCTACTAGAATCGTTAAAAACATTGCTGAACTTTACTTATTGCTTAATAACTAAAGTCTTGAGGAAGTATACTATTATTTTTGTTTTTGGGAATTGGTATTATATATAATAATTTATGGTGGAGGTAGGGAACAGAAAACCTCTCAAATTCTAAGTTTCAAAGAAATAGTATTTACGAATTGTATCATTTTCGGTTGAATACTTATAAATAAGTGAGCAGGGAGAATAGAAAGATTTGTTGTTGAAGGTAGAGGATGGTTTTTTTCAGGCCACTCTTAAACGGACATCATATAACTTGACTTTTTCTGATAAAATTACTATTAGATTAGTACTATAATATCAATTATATAAAATAATGCCATATTTAAAGATAAAAAAGAAGCAAAAGTCAAGAGTAAATCAAGAAAAAAAATGATATATATAGATAGTGTTTAGGATCTAATTATCTGCTATTAAGGATAATTTTTAAATGTCATTTTTGTCACATAAAGTTTGAGAATTATTATAATTGTATATACAATCAAATTATCCAACTTATGCAGGTAAAATTCGATGGATATCACTGAATATTCTGTTAAAACTCCCACATATCCTACAAAAATTTTAATTATAGAAGATGAACTTATTGTCGCAGAAAATATTACTAGAAATCTTAATAAATTAGGATATGAAGTACTTGGAATTGTAGACTCTGGCGAAGAAGCTATTCAAACTGCAAGAAAAAAACATCCTAATTTAGTACTAATGGATATCATGCTTCAAGGAGATATAGATGGTATTGAAGCTGCTGGGTATATTCGCTCTCAATTAAAAATACCTGTTGTTTATATGACTGCTTATGCAGATGATAATACATTAGGGCGGGCAAAGTTAACCGAACCTTATGGATATCTAGTGAAGCCGTTTAAACCTCAATCATTAAAAACTACAATTGAGATTGCCCTTCAGAAATATCAAGGCGAACAAGATATAGAGTCGCGGTATGTTCAGCAAATTGAAACGGTAAAAGATAAACTTAATAAGTTAACTAATCAAGAAAATCCAAGTATTTTAAGTAATCGGCTTTTATTATCAGATAAATTCGATCAAATTATTAGTAATATCGCAAATTTAAAAACACAAGATTATGTAAAAGAAAAAAAAATTATACTAACTATTCCTGTGATTTGTTTAGGCATAAATCGCTTTAAGCGCATTGATGACTTAGGATATGATTGGAGTGATTTATTGGTTACAAATATAGCTAAAAGAATCAATAAATTTATTGGTAAAAATAGCGTGATAACTCGCTTAAATACAGATGAATTAGTGATTATCCTAGAATCACTTCATCAGAAGATAGAAATTACAGGTATAATTCAAAATATTATACAGCAATTTGTCGAACCTTATGTGTTAAAACAGCAAAAGTTTTTGATTAGTGCTAATGCTGGAATTGCTCTTTATCCTATTGATGGAAGACAACTGGGGCAATTACTTTTAAAAGCTAGAAAAGCCATGGAGTATGCCAGAAGAAAGGGCAATAATCAATATTTTTTTGATAATGAAGTAGGTAAAGATCAAAACAGCCATACTTTGCAGTTAGAGAATGATTTACATTCGGCACTATCAAGTAAACAATTTAAGATTTACTATCAACCAATAATTAATTTAAAAACAGGCCAAATTGTAGGTGCAGAAGCTCTACTACGCTGGCAAAAATCTGATGGGTCTATAATATTACCAAGACAATTTTTACCCCTAGCAGAAGAAACAGGATTAATTGAACCAATAGGTGAATTTGTGTTGAAGACTGCTTGTGAAAATGTTAAAGCTTTGCAGGATATTGGGTTAGGAAAAATACGAGTAGGAGTCAACATATCTGATCGCCAGTTAAATAAATTAGATTTACGTCAAAAATTAGTTAAAGTTCTTTTAAATAGCGGTCTAGCTCCTAATTACGTCGAGTTAGATTTTAATGAAAGTATTTTGATTACAAATGAAACAAAGGCTATACGAAGTTTACATGGTTTAAAAAGTTTAGGCATTCAAATTTATATAGATGATTTCGGTACTGGTTATTGTTCCTTAAGTTATCTACAAAAATTCCCCATTGATGGTATAAAAATCAATCAAAATTTTATTAGTAAAATCAACAGTAATCCTGGTAACCAAATTATCGTATCAGCAATTATTTCTATGGCTCACAAATTAAATATACGAGTTATTGCTGAAGGAGTTGAGACTGAAGAAGAATTGGCTTTTTTAGTTAAAAATCAGTGCGATGAACTTCAAGGTTATGTATTTAATCGTCCTTTACCTTTGGTCGAATTTGCATCCTTAGCAGAGTCTTTAGCTAGTTGTCCTCAAATGATTAATGATTGGATACAGGGAAAAGGAAAATGAAATAATGTATCTATTAGTTATTAGTTTGATCTTCTGAAATAGGGATTATTTCCCAGTTATGTGCTTCTAGAATAGGTGCAATATCTATAACTGCTCGCTGCCGTAGAGCAATAACTTGTTTAATCTTACAAAGTCCTTCTAACTGAATTTTATCCATAGAGGTAGCTCTACTAATAGTTTCATTATTTTTGCAATATAAATATCCAGTAGCTTGATTACTAATACCTCGAAGTTTAAGATGATATAGTTGTACATCTTGATAAAGAAAGTGATTTGGAGTAACAATAATTTGCATCTTGTTCATTAACTATAGAAGTTATACTTTAGTTATTCTAGAAAATTTCAAATAAATAAACAGGGGTAGAATTTGAGATTTTTTTTACCGAATAATTAAGGTAGAAAACCTTTTCATATCAAATCCGGTTAAACAGTTATAGATTAGTTAAGTCTTTAGGAGTCAGAAGGAGAGAGAATCACAAAGATTTATTAGTTATGACGATTCGATAATTTTTTTATATCCAATCAAACGTATTTGATATCATTGAAAAAGAAATAAAGAAAAAAATACTTTTCACCAATGCTATTATTTTCAGGAGAAGTAATTATTAATTATTAATTGTTGAAGATTCACTTAAACTGGCTACATCTTCTATCAAGTTAGTTATTTTTTTGTCAACTCAATCTAACTAAATATCAATTTTTTTTTATTTAAAGTAGAACGAATTTATTGTATCAATTTTTCTTGATCTTTTTTATTATTCAATATTTGCATTTGCAATTCAGAAATATCTGTATTTTTTTCCTCAAACTTTTCTTGATAGTTATTGACTATATTTTTATCTTGATACAGATTTTCTTGAGAAATATCAGTAATTTTGCTACCTTGTGTAACAGCAGAGGAATTTACTGCTGCTCGATCCAAGTTTGGTTGTTGAATTAATTTTTCTAACTCATCTAATGTTATCTCAGAACGTTGATTATTTTCTACTAGAGACTGAGCGGTTTGCTTACCAGTTTCAGCTAAATTGTTAAGTTCAGAAATTTTCCTCATTAAGTTATTAGCTACTAAATTCATTTGACGACCTGCTTGTGAAGTTTCATTCACCAATTTTCCAATCTCGTTAGTAATATGACTGAAACCACTAAGTTGAGAATTTGAATGACCAGCAACAATAGCAGCTTGTATTGCCAAATGTTTTGCTTGCTTACTAATTGTTTCAATTTGATGGGATGCAGAGTT
The DNA here is from genome assembly GCF_003838195.1 of Okeania hirsuta. GTDB lineage: Bacteria > Cyanobacteriota > Cyanobacteriia > Cyanobacteriales > Microcoleaceae > Okeania > Okeania hirsuta. The sequence continues at coordinate 18,141 of NZ_RCBY01000035.1, read as the reverse complement.
AATTAGTTTAAGTTCATTGGTGAACAAGTGACCAATATTGACAATTTCATTCATATTTTTGTTGATTTTTTGTACTCCTTCAAATGTTGCATAAAATGCTTTTTTTCCTTCCTGAGAAATAAAACCAGTAATTTCTTTTAGTCTGCGGTTAAGGTTATGAATTTGTTGTGATTGACTAATTAAGTCATTTTGCTGTATTTCTAATAACTTGTGTCTAGCTAAAATTTCTTGTTTTTGCGTTTGTAATTCTGCCGTATGTTGTTGGAGTTTTTGCTGTTTATGTTTGAGCTGAATCAAATAATTTTTAGCAGAACTTTTCTGGCGAGATAACTCATTATTGACTTCTCTAAGTAGATGAGATTGAGCCAGGATTAAAGTTTGAAAATTAAGTAAAAAATAAATATAACAATTAGGATTTTTTTTGTTTACGAATTGAATTACTAGTGGTTCATATACAGTTTCTTCAGAACGGTTTAGTGCTATTTGTACAGCTAAATTAATTTTTTCTTCAGAAAGTAATACCAAACAGTTATCTAAATATTTAGTTGGAGTAGCTTTTAAAAAATATTGAATAGGACGTTTGATAAATAGTTCTCTTCCATAACGAGAACTCATTTGTTCATGAAAGTAGCGTCGAGAAATCATGCCAAAAAACTTTTCATCGGAAGCAACTATAACTCCAGATAAGTCAGGTTGTTGATTAAACTGATATTCAACTAATTCTAGGGAAGTCATCGGACTTACTTGAAAATCAGTCAGTGGTAATTCTCTGACTGATATTCAACTAATTCTAGGGAAGTCATCGGACTTACTTGAAAATCAGTCAGTGGTAATTCTCTGAGGGTAGATTCAGAATTTAGCTTCGGTAGATTAATAATAGATTCTAGAGTGTTTGCCATGCTACAAAATCCACTTAATTTATGAAAGAGCTTCGGAAAAATCTAGGGTAGTTTAATCATCATAATTTTGATTTATTGTATAAGCTGTTAGCTAATAACGTCAATCGTCATTTCTAACTTATTTCAATAGATATTGGTTTTTGTATAAATTATCCTGAGCAGTTTAACTTTGCTTTAACATAGATATGATTGGAAGTATTTCAAAATTTAATCATAAAATCTAGGCAATAGACTTCTCCAAAAATCAAAAATCAAAGCAATTCTTATTTATAAATTGTCAATTATTTATTCCTGTTATCTGTTTCCTCTTTCTTAGTTGATAGAGATTTCTAATATTAATTAATATTGATATTTATACACTCTTGATGTACAGGATTTGTCAAAAACAAAAAATAGAGAATAAAGTCTGAAACTCCTATTACTGTGATCTATTCTTGAATTCCAATAGAGATTTTATATAAAATCAAAATATATAGTAGTTGAAGGAAAGGTTATATGAAAGATAAAAAAGAATGCTACGAATAATTTAGCTAGTTAAAAAACTTTACCCAGAAATATTGATTTGACTAAAAACAGAGTTTGAGTCTAATAAATGATATGTAGGCTATTCCTACTTAGGACTGAGGACTGACTCCTTGAAACAGCCGTGCGTATTTGTAGCAAAAATTTTGGTATTTCATATTAGGACATATCAAAAGCTTAAAACTTAGACAACGCCAGATTTTTTCTTCTTCCTTATTACTTTTTCTTTCTTCCTTCTGCTATAACTGCTATGTACTTTACTTGAAAATGATATAACTATCTACTTATGAACTATCTAGCTCATTTATTTTTAGCGAAAAATACTCCCGAATCACAAATAGGAAATTTATTAGGTGATTTTGTCAAAGGGTATCTAGAACAATATGAAACTATTTATAGCCATGAAATTATTCAAGGAATCAAAACTCATCGTCAAGTTGATTGCTTTACTGATACTCATCCAATATATTTGAGAAGTAAAAATCGTATTAGTAATAGTCATAGACGTTTAGCAGGAATAATTATTGATATTTGTTATGACCATTTTTTAGCCAATCACTGGAACTTATTTGCATATGAAAACTTAGATGTATTTGTGCAAAAAATATATATTATTTTGCAAAAAAATCAGGAAATTTTACCTGATAGATTACAAAAAATATTACCTAAAATTATATCTGAAAATTGGCTTAGTTCCTACAAAAACTTATCAGGGATTAACTTAAGTTTTGTCCGTTTATCTAAACGTTTGAAGAGAGAAAATAATCTTGCTACTGCTGGAAATGAACTGATTAAAAATTATACTGAAATTGAGTCGGATTTTTTGACTTTTTTTCCAGAAGTTATTAATTATGTCAAAAATTTGTCTAATATCAAATCCGGTTGAACAGCTTCACTATCAATTTATAGAATCCATGTTTGTATCTTGACCTTGATTATCATTTTTATTTAGGCATTTTCTCGTCTCCGATCTTAGAGCTTATTTGTAAACTGAGCTGAATTCCATTTCTAGCATGGGTTTTTCAAAAGTTATGCCCTTGGGGCTTAGATAGTGTCAAACCCTTACAATGTAAAGTATTTATCCTCTTAATATTTACTTTATAAATCAGCTCTAAGAATGTGAAAAAATTGTTATTCTAGCAAACATCAAATATACTCGAGCCAATTAATCTTTATTGCGAGCAAAATTTGCTGAATCTTCTTCTATATTTATTGAGTTTTTCAAATAATAAACTTGGTTAATTTATATTCATTATTAAATTATAAATCTATGAGTATAAACTGAACTTGTTATCTATATTTTTAACCCTGGGTTTAAGATGCCAACTATTCAATTATCAGTTAATTGTTTGTAACTCCAGTTGATAGGAAAATTTGAACTGGAACTCAACTAATACCCATTGAGATTCTATATTCCCTCAGACAGTTTTCTCATCTCTGGTGTTCCCTTAACCGCCCATTGAGAGATAAAGTTTAAATGCCGAAACACTTATACCAGTTTGATAAATATTTGTTACAAATTAGGTAGACTATTTCTTAGGAGTTATGAGGACAAAGTCAGAATAAATAGCTTCGATATCATTTTTTAGGTCGGAAATTATCTTTTTAGTCAAAGGGACATCTCCTGCACCTATCTTTTAATCACCCAAATTATTCATAATATTATTTTTGGAAAATTGTATTACTGATAATTGATTCAAAAATTCTCCATTAATAGTCGATATTCAAGTTTCACTAACATTATTTGTTACTATCTCTATAGGCTGTATTTCTTTAGATAAAGGTTTAATCTTATCTGGATTAAAATTGAGACTAGAAAACAAAGGTAAAATTTCCTTACTAAAAGCCTCGGCAGCTTTAGAGCGGTAACGATTAGGATTATAAATAACCGATAATATTCTATTGACAACTATCTGCTCTATTTTAGCCGTAGTCAAAACCCCAATTTGTAAGTCTTTCTCAATAGCTGAAACAGAAACAAAAGCTACCCCCAAACCAGATTGAACAGCATTCTTAATTGCCTCAATTGAATTTAATTCCATCTCCACTTTCAGACGGCGAGTATCAATACCACTACGGGATAATACCTGATCAATTACCTTACGAATAGTAGATTGAGAATCTAGAGTAATAAAATTTAAATGATACAAATCATCCTTTTGAATAGTCTCCTTTTCTGCCAAAGAATGAGAAACAGGCAAAATTAAAGCCAACTCATCTTCAGCATAAGGTATAACTTCCAAAGACTCTTGTAACTCTGGAGGAACTTCACCCCCAACAATAGCTAAATCTATTTGTCCATTAGCAACACTCCAAGCAGTACGACGAGTAGAATGAACGTGTAACTGCACAGCTACATCAGGATATTTTTGCCTAAACATCCCAATCATTCGGGGTAGTAAATAAGTACCAGTAGTTTGAGAAGCACCAACAATTAAAGTACCACCCTGAAGGTTTTGTAAATCCTCAATAGCTCGGCAAGTCTCTTGACACAAAGATAATATCTTCTCACCATAAGTAAGTAGCAAATGACCAGCTTCAGTTAATTGTGCCCGGCGGCCACCCCGGTCGAATAAAGGTACATTCAACTGTCGCTCTAAATTTTGTACCTGTAAACTAACCGCTGGTTGAGAAACAAACAAACTATCGGCAGCTCGTTTAAAACTACCTTCAGCAGCGATCGCCTTGAGAATGCGTAATTGGTCTAGGGTGAAAGGAAGCTCAGACATATTGTTAAAGGAAAAAGAAATTGAGGAAGTTAACGCCCAAAGAGTTAGCAAATGGGCAAATTGCTTAATGGTATTTGATTTGACTCGGTAGGTCTTTCCAGAGCAAGTAGAGAGTGGAAAAGTTTTAACAAGTTTGAATTTACAGTGTTTTTCTGTCTTAAATTGGTTGGCATTTAAGTTACTTATTTGATTAAATCAGGAAGAAATTAAAATTATCAAAATAATTGGGTCGCGTAAACCCGCCTTTTAAGGCGAAATATTTTTGGAGCGAAGCTCAAATCTCCGTTACAAAAATATACTTCTGACTTCTGACTTCGTTAACTCCATGCTCCATATCTTCAATCTTGTTAGTTAATCAAGCTCTGATTGTCCTGTTTAGATTAAACTGAATCAGGGACAAAAGTCCTTAAGACAGAGGTTGAGAGTTGAAGACCTTTGATTTCCAAATTCCTGAGCTAGGGAATCAATAATTTATTGGGAAAATCAAACTCTACACTCACCGCATTTCCTTCCCCACTCAAGGGGTTGGCATTACGTCCCTTCAGCATACTGCTGGAGGATTCCTCCAAAAGTTAACTTTTATTATCAATGTCCCATAATACCCATGTCTAATGATTGGTTAACCCCTAGCCATTTAATTATGTTGGGGTTACTGCTAAGTTTTGCAATCGCCCATAGTGGTTTGGCAGCCCTCCGACCGTGGGCCGAAACCAAAATTGGTCCTAGACCCTATCGCATCTTATTTGCTCTGGTCAGTCTACCACTAGCAGTAATTCTGATTATTTACTTTTTCAACCACCGTTACGATGGGTTGCAGTTATGGCAACTGCAAGGTGTCCCAATAGTTAAGCCTATAGTCTGGATACTATCAGCAATTTCATTTATTTTTCTCTATCCCTCTACATTCAATCTTTTAGAAATTGCTGCAATTCAAAAACCCCAAGTCCATCTCTATGAAACAGGGATTATTCGGATTACCCGCCATCCTCAAATGGTCGGCCAAGTAATTTGGTGTATTGCCCATACTCTTTGGTTAGGGACAAGTTTTACCTTAGTAACATCTTTTGGCCTCATACTCCATCATTTGTTTGGTGTATGGCATGGGGATCGACGACTTCAACAGCGTTTTGGTGAATCTTTTGAAAAGTTAAAGTTTCGCACATCGGTTATACCTTTTGTCGCTATTATCCAAGGACGTCAAACTCTACAGTTACAGGAGTTTCTCCGATGGGCCTATGTGGGAGTAGCTGTTTTTATCTTCTTACTTTGGCAAGCTCATCCACTACTAATCCGTGCAACTGGGAGCGTAGACTGGTAGCATGATCCCAGGATATAAAAAATTTAATTAACTCAGATCGAGAAGCCATGCTTTTGTCAATTAACGAAAAAACTTTTAAAAAAGAGGTGTTAGATGCCTCTAACCCGGTTTTAGTAAATTTTTGGGCACCGTGGTGTGGCCTATGTAAAATGATTGTCCCCCAATTAATTCAATTTCAGTCTGAATGGAATGGCCACTTAAAGCTGGTGGGGGTGAATGCTGACGAAAGTTTAAAGCTTGCTAGTAAATATCAACTCAGAACTTTGCCTACCCTGATTTTATTTGAAAATGGCCAAGTAGTGAATCGAGTGGATCATTTCCAGGTACGGGAAGATTTTTTACGGACATTAGATACTTTTATGACCAGTTACCAAAAAACTTGTCTAACTCGACTTTTGGAACCTCAGTTAATGGGATGAAGAAGGTGTTAGGTAATTAATAATTAATAATTAATAATTAATAATTAATAATTGCTTGCACCAGTTTCTTATACCTAGCATTTTTGGAGTTTAGGGAATATCAAACGCTAATTGTACTATTGCTGAGTCTTAAATAAAGAGGTTAAAACTAGAATTGAAGGGAATAATAATAATAATTTCCTTTGGAGCTAGTTTTAGCCTCTTTCAGTTTTTACAGCCAGTTGCAGCTAGATGGCGAGCTGGAGTTTTCGGAGAGAAGAATACACTGATGAGATGTTATGAAAATAGTTTAGCTTTAGCAGAAAAATATGCTATAAAAACAATTGCTTTTCCTGCTATTGCTACTGGTGGTTTATTTTTTCCGGTGGAAGTAGCAGCAAGAATAGCTATAACTGAAGTTATGCAATTTTTATTGGAAAGTAAATCTATTGAAAAGGTTGTTCTTGTTTGTTTTAAGACTAAAGTATATGAAAAATACTTAGAAGATTTTCGTGAAATACTAGAGTAAAAAATAATTTCATTTATTTCTATAAAGTAATGGATATTTTATCAGATAAATATGAGTAGAATACTAGCATTTATCTATGGTGTAGTTTGTTATTTAATATCAATGATAACTATTCTGTACAGCATTGGTTTTGTCGGCAACTTAATAGTACCAAAAACACTAGATTCCGATTTTGATGGTTCTCTGATTAACGGGATATTAATTGATATTTTATTACTCGGTTTGTTTGCTATTCAACATAGTCTTATGGCACGTCAAAGTTTCAAGAAATGGTGGACGAAAATTATTCCACATCCGATTGAACGTAGCACTTATGTTTTAATGGCAAGTCTGGCATTATTACTGTTATTTTGGCAATGGCATTCTCTTGGTGGAATTATTTGGAATATACAAAGTCCGATTGATTCTAATATTATTTATGGCATTTTTGCTTTGGGGTGGTTAATTGTCTTCCTCAGCACTTTTATGATTAACCATTTTGATTTATTTGGTTTGCGACAAGTATATTTATATTTGCGCAGTCAGGAATATGAATATTTAGGATTTAGAACTCCAGGGTTTTACAAATATATTCGCCACCCGATTATTTTGGGTTTTGTTATTGCTTTTTGGGCAGCTCCAACTATGACATTTTCTCATTTGATTTTTGCCCTGGGTACAACAATTTATATGTTAGTGGGAATTAAATTAGAAGAAGTAGACATGATTTCTATTTATGGGAATTTATATCGGGAATATCGGCAGCAAGTTTCTATGTTAATTCCTATGCCAAGAATAAAATTAACTGAGGAGAAGGTTCAGGAATAATTTTGAAGAAGGAAGAAGGAGGAAGGAAGAAGGAAGAAGGGAAAGATGATATAGCCTATTTCATATTAGTAAGGTACATTAAGGGTATTTCATATTAGTAAGGCACATCAGTCTTATAAGGTATGGAACCATTAGAGTAGCTCTTGAGATTACGGAACTGGCAAAAAAAATCCTTAACTGAATTGTATTGTACTATAGACTTATCTACTTTTTTTTTGTTACTTCTTACTTCTTCCTTCTTACTTCTTCCTTCTTCCTTAAATTTATGAATCAACTACAAATAACTATCAACAACAGTAACGAAAATTTGTGCAAAATTATCCATCAAAGCATTTATGAATCTCCAAAAAAACGGATTACTTTTGCCCAATATATGGATTTAGTTTTGTACCATCCCCAATATGGTTATTATGCAAGTCATCCTGTGAATATTGGTAAACAAGGAGATTTTTTAACATCTTCTCATTGGGGTGCAGATTTTGGAGAATTATTGGCAGAACAATTGATGCAAATGTGGAATATTCTCAATCAACCTTATAATTTTACTCTTGTAGAAATGGGTGCTGGTCAGGGAATTTTAGCAGAGCAAGTTTTAGAATATTTAAAGCAAAATCATTTAGATTTTTTCCAAACAATAAAATATCTGATTATCGAAAAGTCAGAAGTTTTAAAAGAAGAACAAAAAGAAAGGTTACACTCATATAAAGTGAGGTGGTGTGATTGGGATGAAATTTCTCATAGTTCAATTACGGGGTGTTTATTTTCTAATGAATTAGTGGATGCTTTTCCAGTACATAAAATTATCATAGAAGATCGGGAAATTCGAGAAGTTTATGTAAGCTCTGACTCAGATGGAAAATTTATAGAAATAAGTGGTGAAACTTCTACTCCTAGAATTGCTGAATATTTTAATTTAGTGGGTATAGATTTACTATCATTTCCAGATGTAGAAGGTTATCAAACGGAGGTTAATTTACAAGCTTTAGATTGGATAAACACTGTTGCTTCTAAACTACAAAAAGGATATTTGTTAACTATTGATTATGGTTATCAAGCACCACGTTATTATAATCCGACTCGCAGACAAGGAACTCTACAATGTTATTATGAACATCATCGAAATAATGACTTATATTGGAATATTGGGCGACAAGATATTACGGCTCATGTGGATTTTACCGCATTGGAAAAACAGGGAATTTTGTCAGGATTGGAAAATATTGGTTTTACTCAACAGGCTTTATTTTTAATGGCGTTAGGTTTAGGAGATAGATTAAATGAATTATCAAATAATCAAGGGTTTTCTATTCAGGAAGTTTTGCGGCGTAGGGAAGTATTACATTCATTAATAGACCCAATGGGGTTGGGAAATTTTGGAGTTTTAGTGCAGGGTAAAGGTTTGAGTGAGGAAGAAAAAAAACAGACTTTGAAGGGTTTAAGTATGCCTGCGATGGGATAAGTTTACAAGCGATCGCTTTTGGCAATGTTCAACATTTACACTCGATCAAACCTACAAATACTAATATCCTCGTAATTTTTTGAGTCGATATAGAGAGTCTTTATACCACTTTTGATTTTCTTGTTGTTTGTATAAGTCGGCGACTTTTTTATAGTCTGATATAGCTTTTTCGGTATCCTTTACATGAATTAAAAGAGAAAATTAGCGAAATTTTCGAGAATGGAGATAATTGGTTAGGGGGATTATTTAAACTGGAAAAATGGCTGTCAAAAGCTAAAAAATATTTTCCCGACGGACAGAAAACTATTAGCCGTTGGCTGGGTGAGATTATTACTTAAGCACCATGAATACAATAAAAAAATGTCATTTCATAATAAATAATTAAAATTAGATACAAAAAACAGAGAATTGTAGCACCCATCATAGCCTGACACTTGGATATAATATTGCTTATCATTAAGACTAAAATTAAAATAACTTCAACTAAAGTGGCAATGAATAAAGGCTGGAAAAAAGATTCTATCAATTGCATGAAAGATATTATTTGGGGGAGTCTACATCGCACATAAGCTTTAGTAAACAGAGAAGTAGGTCTTAGACTTATAATTCCATAGGCTACTGAAATTTTTTGCAGAACATATAAACTACCAATAATTATTACTACTGTAAGTATAATAGTCAGTACAATAACAATTTTTCTGTAATTAAAACGCATCAGCTTTTCCTTGAGTGATTGATAGTGGCAAGGTAGGAGCAAGAGTCAGGACACTCACTCCAGAGTTGTCAGACACAAAGTAGGTAGATTAATGCGGTCAAATAACTCTCACTTACAATCTCTACCACCGTTTGTTTTGCTAATCTAGTTAAAGCAAAAGGATTTAAAGGAGTATCTGATTTTCTGGCAATAAAAGTTGGTTGTTCTGGTTGTGATGATTGTTTGTTCAGAGATGGTATTTTATTGCAACTAACCAGGGTAAATGTTGTTAGTATGATTGTTAGTGTGATGATATGTTTCATTGTGGTTGTTTTTTTATTTAGAGATTTAGTCGGGGCGGGTTTATCTGTGAAATTAACGGTGATAGTAAAATTCAAGATAATATTAGCTACTTGCATTGCTATTACTTAAAATTCTAAGTAGTAGTCTGAATCAGATAATTTATACATCCGAATGTAGTTTTTTCCATACTCTTCTAATGTCTGACTTGTGACTGGTTCAAATAGCTCTAAAACTCCTTTTTGTTGTAGTTTACCTTTTATCCAATGACCTAAAACTTTTAAGTCATCTCTTGACCTCAGATTTTTATGATAATCACCTTGGGTACGACAAGGAAATACTAAACCATCATCAGTGTAAGCAATAAAATCACCTTTGGGATAAATAGGATTTTTAGTTGTAGCTATATCGACAATAATTTCTACTTCAAACCAGTCTCTAGGAATCACAATACCTGTTTTTCTATTCCATCTTCCTTTGCCAAAAAAAGCATTTAAGTTTGACCGTTGTTGCCGATCGACTCTAGCCAAAGATATATCCACATAAGGAACTTTAGAATTAATAATTGGTTTAGTTTCTACTTTCTGAAAGTTAATCTTTTTTCGGTTAGCTTTGACAGATTTAACAATCGGAAATGATTCACACTTGTCAAAATTTACCGATATATTATCAGTAAGTAGCCAATTAATATAGGCTTCTGTTTGATTGATAGTAGGGAGGTCTGTAATTTTACAAGTAAATTCTAAATTCTCAAATAATCCTCTTTTAGAAAAATTTGAAGACCCTGCAAAGTAAAGCAATTCATTTTGATATTTTATTCTATAAATCTTGCCGTGAAATGGTGGTGGATTCCAGACAAATCTAACACCTCCACATTCAGGATTTGCAGATAATATAAAACTATTTAATTCACCTAATTTATTATAGGTATGCCGACTTAATCCTTCAAAAATTCCCATGCCAACTAACAATGTAAAATTACCACCATCGTTAACAATTTTAGCGATATATTCTTGATATTGCTGTAAGATAACTGCTGAGGTATAGCCAGATTCAATAGTAACAGAATTAGCTTCCTTTAAAAGAATACTCACTCTATCGCCAAAAGCACCTCAAAATTATGAATTATTAGTATAAATAGCCATAAAATTAATCTCAAAAATTAGAGTAAACTTAACTGTATTGCTTGTTCATCTGATTCTAATTCTGCGAATTTTAATCTATCTTTGATTGACATACCTTGTAAATGTTTACTGAGACTATATAAATCGATTTTCTGATAATCATCTTTAAATAATGGAATCAAAGATTCAACAATAGAAACAATTCCATCTGGAGGTACTGCATTACCAATTTGCCGCCTAATTTCAGTAAAAGAACCTGCAAAAATAAAGTCATCAGGAAATGTTTGTAACCTTGCTCTTTCTCTATTTGTTAAAGACCTTGGTTCGGGATAATGATAACCCCATGTTCCACCACCCCCACCAGCAATAATTGTCGCAGCAGGTTTGTCTGGATGAATTCGTCGATAAACATGACTAATCATCCCTTTTACATAATAGGGACTATCTTTAGGAATATCTCTAAAATTACCTCCTGCTTTTATCCTTTTCAATATTTCAATTGTTCGAGGTTGAATTTTTTGATGTTCATTATTATCCGGAACTTTTTCTACATTTTTAAGTGCTTCACCAGCAGTTTTATAAGGATATTTACGACCAAGACCATATTCTGGCTGAGGATGAATAAAATTAAAACCTATATCCATTCTAATCCCTACTAAAATTACTCTTTCCCGAAACTGAGGTACTCCGTAATCAGCAAATTTGTATAGTTTAGGTTTAACTAAATAACCTGGAGATATGCTTTCAAAATCTGAGATTATCCGTTGAATTGCTTGATGTTTATTTGCACTTAATAAACCTTTGACATTTTCTGCTATAAATGCCTTTGGTTGTTTCTGTTTAACAAATTCTAAGAAGTAGGTATATAAATTTCCTCTTGTACCCTTTAAACCAGGACGTTTCCAAATCATTGAAAAATCTTGACAAGGAAACCCTCCCGTAATTAAATCTGCCTCTGGAACTGCATTAATATCTATATTTTCAATTTGATTATGCTCAACAACATCAGCAATATTTCTTTTAAAAGTTTGACAAGCATAAAAATTAGAATCAATTGCCCAAACAACCTCAAATCCTGCGTAATGAAATGGTAAATCCATTCCTCCACAACCTGAAAATAAAGAAATAAGTTTTGGTGGTGTTTTCCAATTTGTTTTATTGAGGCGTTCAATCAACATTTTATCAAACAAAATAAGCGGTATTTTTACATATAAAATGTAGCATAATTTGACGATAAATTAAATATTTTGATGAAAAAAAACATAAAAAAAACAAGTAGTTTTCCTAATTATAAACACTTCTAGACAAAATTACGAATTTAAGATATATTAATAAAGTTAAGACATAAAACAATAAAATACTAAAATTATAACGAGACTCACCAAAGTAAACTTTGGCAAGGAGATTAATTAATGAAAACCACTCAAGAACCACGCCAAAAACAAAGTCGCTATAGAGGACTCACACAGGCTGAAGTAGAGACAAATAGGCAAAAATACGGGTCTAACTTATTAACGCCACCCAAGCGATCGCCTTGGTGGAAATTATGGTTAGAAAAGTTTGACGACCCAGTAATTCGGATTCTAATAATCGCAGCAGTTATTGCAATTACTGTTGGAATTTTTGAAGGTAATTATGTAGAAGGTTTAGGCATTATTGCTGCCATTATTCTGGCGACCTCTGTTGCTTTTTTAAATGAATATAAAGCTAGTAAAGAATTCGATATTCTCAATCAAGTAAATGATGAAATTCCTATCGCAGTAATTAGGGATAATAAAGTTACAACCGTTCCCAAAAAAGACTTAGTAGTAGGCGATATTGTACTGATAGAAACAGGAGATGAAATAGCAGCAGATGGTCAAGTATTAGAAGCAGTTTCTCTGGAAGTTAATGAAGCTAGTTTAACGGGAGAAGCAATACCTGTTCCGAAAATAGCAGATGTCAACTTATCCTCTAATGGTAATAGTGGTTGCGCTTATCCGCCAAACAAAGTATTGCGAGATACTGTAGTCAATGATGGACATGGAGTAATCGAAATCATAGCGGTTGGCGATGAGACAGAAATTGGTAAAACTGCTAGATGCGTTCTAGATATCACAGATGTGGAAACGCCTCTAAATCTACAACTCGAACGTCTGAGTAATCTGATTGGGATTCTCGGTTTAGTCGTAGCAGTGTTAATTGATATCGCCTTAGTAGCACGAGGTATCTTCACCGGAGAACTCGATCTCACCTCCGGACAGTGGTACATTATCAGTATCCTGACCGTTAGCTTAACTGTTGCCCTGACTAGAGTCTGGTTGCCAATAATCGTAGATGGATTGGAATCAGTAGGCAAAGAAATCGAACTACCAGAGTGGCTGGAAAATGATAGCGGGATAGCTTGGGTAAAAAATATTTTGCTCGCCCTGGCAATATCTGGCATCGGTATCGGGGTCGGTTACTATTTAGAATGGGTTCCCACTTCTCCCACTGACTGGATATCAGCAGATGTTGCTGTTAAATTCCTTACCTACTTTATGATTGCAGTTGCAGTTATAGTTGTGGCAGTACCCGAAGGACTAGCACTGAGCGTCACTCTCAGTCTAGCTTACAGTATGCAGAAAATGACTCAACAAAATAATCTGGTCCGCAGGATGCACGCTTGTGAAACCATTGGCGCTACAACGGTCATTTGTTCTGATAAAACAGGTACTTTGACCGAAAACAAAATGCAGGTCAGTGATGTGAATTTTCCTAGCTTCGACGACAAGACTCTCAATGCTGACAACATTATAGTAGAAGCAATTTGTAGCAATAGTACGGCCAACTTAGAATACAAAAAAGGTGAAGAATCTATTCCTCTGGGAGACCATACAGAAGGTGCTTTGCTATTGTGGTTGGAGGAAAATAATATTGACTACATTGATAAACGAGATGATTTTGATATTGTTAGTCAGTTAACTTTTTCAGCAGACAGAAAGTACATGGCAACTATGGGAAATTCCTCCATAACAGGGGACAAAATACTCCATATTAAAGGTGCGCCAGAATTGCTGCTAGCGAGTTGTCATCAAATTATGACTGCGGAGGGAGTCAAACCTTTTGCAGATTCTACAAGAGTATCCATTGCAGCAGAATTAAATCAGTATGAAACTATTGGTAGACGTACTTTGGGATTTGCCTATATTCGAGACCCTCAAGACTATCAACAAGGAAAAGAACTCGAACAATATCACGATTTGATTTGGTTGGGTTTTGTGGCGATCGCTGACCCAGTGCGAGAAGAAGTCCCAAATGCAGTCAAAATCTGTCAAAAAGCTGGCGTCAAGGTCAAAATGATTACTGGGGATAGTCGTCTGACTGCTGTTGAAATAGCTCGCGAAATCGGTATTATAAGTCAGGACGATCCGAATGATTATTGTATTACTGGTGGTAAACTACGTTCCCTGGATGATGAAGCAGTTTTGGCAGTGCTGAAAAAAGTCAAAGTGATTGCTCGAGCGCGACCCCAGGATAAGCAACGTATTGTACAGTTATTACAAACTAGCGGGGAAGTTGTGGCAGTTACGGGTGATGGTACTAATGATGCACCTGCTTTGAATCAAGCGCAGGTAGGTTTGTCGATGGGTAGCGGTACTTCTGTTGCTAAAGAAGCAAGCGATATCATTATTTTGAACGACTCTTTTGCCAGTATCGAAAATGCCGTGATGTGGGGGCGGTCGCTTTACCAAAATATTCAAAAGTTTATCCTCTTCCAGTTAACAATAAATGTTGCTGCTTGTGGAATAGCTTTGTTGGGTCCATTTATTGGGATTAATTTGCCGTTTACAGTAACTCAACTATTGTGGGTAAACTTAATTATGGATACTTTTGCTGCTTTAGCTTTAGCAACAGAACCCCCAAATCAAAAAGTGATGGAAAATGCACCTAGAAATTCCCAAGATTTTATTATTTCCAAACCAATGATGGTGAGTATTTTTTCGGTAGCTGCAGTATTCCTAGTATTTTTCGTCGCATTCTTACTTTATATCCAGAAAGATAGAGTAGTAACTCCTTATGAATTATCTCTATTTTTCACCACATTTGTGATGTTGCAGTTTTGGAATATGTTTAATGCCAAATGTTTTGGTTTAAAAGAATCTGCATTTTCTAATATTAGTAAAAATGGCAGTTTTGTCGCGATCGCTGCATTTATTTTTTTGGGACAAATTTTGATGGTTCAATTTGGTGGTGCTGTATTTAGAACAGTTCCTTTATCTTTAAGAGATTGGTTGGTAATTATTGGAGGTACTTCTATTGTGTTGTGGATTGGAGAAATTTGGCGAATGATTCAGATGCGGTTTAGGGTTTCTTAAAAAGTTGTAGGGTGGGTAAATATTTGCTCGCCCTAGAGACTTAGGTGGTAGGTTTCAACAATTAATAATTAATAATTAATAATTAATAATTAATAATTACCTCTCCTTGAAAACAAGAGGATTGACTAATCATGAAAATTTTTTCTTCTCTTGGTCGATTGGATATGGCGAGGAGACCCTAAGAGTGACAGAGCCGCTCCGAAGTACGCCATCCCACCCTACGGGAAGCTGCGCTAACGACCGCTTGTTTCTCCTTTAAAGGAGAGGATTTTTACCTTAATTATTCGGTAAATTCAGGATCGCTTCAATAGAACATTTTTATTAGACTTGTCGCTTAATAGAGGGAAAAAGCCGTCAGGCTATATGGCCATTCGCCCCTACAATTCTTTAATATTGAATAACACCGATGCTACAGAATTTGATATTACTATTAGCTAGGATTTAGTTAATATTTTAGGGATCGCTTCTACTAACTCTATACTTTACCTTATAGAACCCCTGATCATATCTTCATAAATATGCGCGTTTTTTTAGCCTTGAGTCAGGAGAGAGGAGAGAGGAGACAGGAGGTAAGAGGGAAGAGGGAAGAGGGAAAAAGGAAAAGGGAAGATGTGGGGAGAAATAATACAAAAAATTCAACACTTCAGAGCAGATTTTTCCTCAAAATTGATGCGCGAAAAGACTTGACTACCATAATTATATAGATCTCAAATTGGTTCTATAAAGTGACAAGTCTAATAATTAGTCTTTTTTCGTTACCCTAATAGTATAGTAACTTTTATGAAAATTAGGCCATGAAACGCATTGTCTTAATCGCTGGTTTTGAATCTTTTAACGCAGGTTTATACCGTCAAGCAGCTCAACTGGCAAATTCCCAATGTCCAGATTTAGATATCCAAGTATTTAGCGATCGCGCTCTTTCCCAACAACCGGAAACTGTCGCTACTGCTCTGGAAAATGCTGATGTTTTTTTCGGCAGTCTGCTTTTTGACTACGACCAAGTTTTATGGTTGCGCGAAAGAGTACAACATATTCCCATCCGTCTTGTTTTTGAGTCAGCACTAGAATTAATGGCATTAACAAAATTGGGAAAATTTATTATTGGCGACCAACCGAAAGGAATGCCAAAACCAGTCAAATTTATTCTCAGCAAATTTTCCAGCGGGAAAGAAGAAGACAAACTTGCGGGTTATATCAGCTTCCTGAAAACAGGTCCGAAATTACTCAAATTTGTACCAGTCAAAAAAGTGCAAGACCTGCGCAACTGGTTGATAATTTACGGTTATTGGAATGCGGGTGGTACAGAAAATGTGGCTGCTATGTGTTGGGTGTTGGCAGAAAAATATTTAGATTTAAAAGTTGGGGAAATACCGCCACCAGTGGAAACTCCCAATATGGGTTTGCTGCATCCAGACTACCAGGGTTATTTTGAGTCTCCCAAAAAATATCTGGAATGGTATCGCCAACAGAAGCAAACTTCTCCTACTCCAGTTGTTGGTATTTTGCTCTACCGCAAACACGTCATTACCAAACAACCATACATTCCTCAACTCATCCGCAAATTTGAAGAAGCAGGTTTAACACCTCTACCTGTATTTATTAACGGAGTTGAAGGTCATGTCGCCGTCAGAGACTGGATGACCAGCGCTTTTGAAAGTCAAAATTCAAAAGTCAGAAGGCATAAAAGTCAAAAGTCAAAAGTCAAAAGGCAAAAGTTAGATAAAATTCAAAAGTTAGATTCTGTTGAAACAGAACTTACGCAAATTAACCTTGAAAACGAGATATGTAGGGGCGAATGGCATTCGCCCTCAGAGGATTTAGTGTCCGTGCGTAAGTCCCGTGAAAATCAAAAGTACGATTCTGTTAAACCAATACTTTCCCTTTCTCCCGAAGCAGTGAAAGTCGATGCAGTCGTTTCAACTATTGGTTTTCCCTTGGTGGGGGGACCAGCAGGTTCCATGGAAGCAGGACGACAGGTGGAAGTTTCTCAACGTATTCTCACTGCCAAAAATGTCCCTTATTTTGTGGCAGCACCTCTACTCATTCAAGATATCCATTCTTGGACGCGCCAAGGTGTGGGCGGTTTGCAAAGTGTCGTTTTATATGCACTGCCAGAATTAGATGGAGCGATCGACCCCGTTCCCTTGGGTGGTTTAGTGGGAGAAGATATTTATTTAATTCCTGAAAGAGTGAAACGTCTCACGGGTAGAGTCAAAAATTGGATAAAACTGCGTCATACACCGCCCGCAGAAAGAAAAATAGCTGTTATTCTCTATGGTTTTCCTCCCGGTTATGGTGCTACAGGTACAGCAGCGTTGTTAAATGTGCCGCGTTCTCTCCTGAAATTTCTCCACGCTCTAAAAGAAGAAGGTTACAACGTTGGGGAAATTCCCGAAGATGGGGAAGAACTTATTCGTCAAATTAAAGAAGCAGACGAAATTTATTCTTCCTATTCCTCCCCCCTTTCCAAAAAGCAAAACACTACTCCTACCTCCCCCCTTTCAAAGGGGGGAACGAGGGAGGATAACAACCAAGTTAATATTAAAAGTCTCGAAAAATGGTTAGGGTATCTATCAACAACTCGCATCGAAAAACAATGGGGAAATCTCACCCGCACAGGCATAAAAACCGATGGTGAAAATTTCCATATTGGCGGAATTCAATTAGGAAATATTTGGCTCGGCGTACAACCACCCCTGGGAATTTCTGGCGACCCAATGCGCCTAATGTTTGAAAGAGATTTAACACCCCATCCCCAATATGCAGCTTTTTATAAATGGCTCCAAAATGAATTCCAAGCTGATGCAATTGTTCATTTTGGAATGCACGGAACTGTGGAATGGTTGCCCGGTTCACCTTTGGGAAATACTGGCTATTCTTGGTCAGATATTCTATTAGGAAATATGCCACATCTATATATATATGCTGCTAATAATCCTTCAGAATCTATGTTGGCAAAACGTCGGGGTTATGGGGTGTTAATTTCTCATAACATTCCTCCTTATGGTCGGGCTGGTTTATATAA
>NZ_RCBY01000349.1 GCF_003838195.1 Okeania hirsuta | reverse complement strand
GCATTTTTGAGAAGTTGCCTGAAAACTAGAGAAACTATAATTAAGTGCCAAGTTTTCTGCATTTACTAAGCTGAAAAGGAATTTACGCCATTTCACCTAGTATTAATCTCAGGAATTAAGTTGTTTCCTGTAACTGTAAAGATGCGTATATCTGGTCTAAGTTAGGTTATGCATTTTTGAGAAGTTGCCTGAAAACTAGAGAAACTATAATTAAGTGCCAAGTTTTCTGCATTTACTAAGCTGAAAAGGAATTTACGCCATTTCACCTAGTATTAATCTCAGGAATTAAGTTGTTTCCTGTAACTGTAAAGATGCGTATATCTGGTCTAAGTTAGGTTATGCAGAGAGTGAAAAAAATCGGGGGAGCATTGACTTAATCAAAGAATAACGATATAATACGTTAAAAAGTGGCTCTATTAGACAGTCTGGGTTCACTCATACATGAAATCCATCAGAACCAAACTCAAATTAAATAATAAGCAAAAAACTCTGATGGCTCAACACGCGGGTTATAGCAGATGGTGTTATAATTGGGGGTTAAGTTTGTGGAATGCGGCTTACAGGGATGGTTATAAACCTAATGCCCGTAAACTCAGAAAGGTTTTTACTAATCAGACAAAACCTCTTGAACCCTGAATGAAAAGCTGATCATCTAAAGTTTATCAATACGCTTTTCCTACGGAATGCTGCGCAAACATCAGTTTAGGTGAAGCGTTTAAAAGATTCTTTTCCTGCGGAATGCTTCCCTACGGGATGCTACGCAAACGCAAACAAGGATTGAGTAAATATCCAAGGTTTAAGAAAAAAGGTAAACATGATAGTTTTCCAACGGAATGCTACGCAAACACAATTGATAATTGTGGAAAGCTAATAGAATTAAACGGATGGAACCATAAATTACCTTTTATTAGTATTGTCAAAACTTACGAACCTATTGAGGCAACAACTCAAAAAATAACTATTAGTAGACAGGCGTCAGATTGGTATCTTAGCTGTAGCTATGAATTTACTCCAAAATTAACACAAAAAACTACTGACGCGTCAAGCTGAAAATAATGTATTAAATTTTTTAGTAGGCGTTGCTGAATTAGGGGATGAATATTAAGTGGGGTGGGATCCTGCCCGTCCGAAAATATAAGGAACGGGCAAGATACCCATTCCACAGAACTATTAAAATCATCCCGCATTTATGCAAAGCCAATTTTTTAGTATAATTCTTACTATGACTAAGGTTTGGAGAATTTTCCTAAAACACTATTTCAAGCTTGACGCGCTACTAGGAGGGGTTATATCATGTCCGGATAATCAGTTATAAAAAAACCTTCTCCCTTTTAACTTTTCTTTCCCTTCTGCATTCTGCCTTCTGCCTTCTACCCTCTGCCTTCCCTCCTCCAAGGCGTTGCACAGCGACGAATGATTTGAGATTTTTGATTGAATTGGATTGTGGATTAATCAATTGCTAGAATGATTAATTAATGGTTATTTTTAGTCAAAGTCTAAACTAATTTTTGGCAATATCATTCCAGAATGTGCAACCCCCCTCCAAAGTATCACTATTCAAGCGGACATGATATTAGGGATGGGTCTCCATCTCCCACACTCAAGAAAACATAGAAAAATTTTTGAGATTTGGTATTACTCTCAGCGCTTCCCTACTCTTTGAATAACCAGTATTTAACCGGACATAATATTTTTCCTAAAAAGACTATTTTTTGTTCGATTTATTTGTTAATATTTAGGATAGTATTCAGCTATTATGGCTGAACCTTGCTCAAAATATTTAATTCATTATGGGTTAACAATCGTGGGATTCAAAATTGGTTTGTTGGGATTAGGTACAGTCGGTATAGGGACAGCAAAAATTTTGCTATCCCCAGAAGGTCGTCATCCTTTAATTCAGGAACTGGAAATACATCGAGTGGGAGTGCGCGATATCTCCAAAACCAGAGATATTAATCTACCTTCAGATATTTTAACAACAGATTTAGAAGCGATCGCTACTGACCCACAGATAGATATTATAGTAGAACTTATCGGTGGGTTGGAACCCGCAAGAAGCCTAATGCTCAAAGCTATTGCCCATGGCAAACACGTCGTCACCGCCAATAAAGCTGTGATCTCTCGCTATGGTCCAGAAATTTTTGAAGCAGCGAATGAAAAAGGTGTTTATGTCATGTTAGAAGCAGCAGTGGGTGGCGGTATCCCTGTTATTCAACCCCTCAAAGAATCTTTGGGAGTTAGTCGCATTCATTCGGTTATCGGTATCATTAACGGGACAACTAATTACATCCTCACCAGAATGCAAAAAGAGGGAGCAGACTTTGCAGATGTTCTTGCCGATGCTCAAAATTTAGGTTATGCAGAAGCTGACCCCACTGCAGATGTAGATGGGTTAGATGCCAAAGATAAAATCGCAATTTTGGCTTCTCTTGCTTTCGGTGGTCTAATTAAATTAGAAGATATTCATTGCGAAGGTATTCGTCAAGTAACGGCAGCTGATATTGCTTATGCTGACAGACTAGACTTTGTCATCAAATTATTAGCGATCGCCAAATGCGACCCCAACAATACCAACCCCACCACAGACGAATTACAACTGAGAGTACATCCTACCCTCGTGCCAAAAACTCACCCCCTCGCAAGTATTAATGATGTTTATAACGCTATCCTGGTAGAAGGAGAACCCATTGGACAAGTAATGTTTTTCGGGCCGGGTGCAGGTTCAGGTCCCACAGCAAGTGCAGTTGTTTCCGACATTATGAGTATCGCTGCCATCCTCAAAACAGAAACTGAACCTATTGCTCACCCATTGTTAAGTTGTACTCATCAACATTATTGTGAAACAGCATCAATGGCAGAACTTGTTACCAGATTTTATGCCCGCTTCCTGACAAAAGACCACCCTGGTGTTATTGGTAAACTGGGTACTTTTTTTGGCAGTCATGATGTCAGTTTAGAATCTGTAGTGCAAACAGGAGTACATGATCGACTTGCAGAAATAGTGGTTGTCACCCATGATGTAAAAGAAGGTAACTTCCGGCAAGCATTAGAGGAAATTCAATCATTAGATGTTATTGATAGTATTCCTAGTGTATTGAGGGTGTTGTAGAAATAAAAAAAATCCGATGGCAATTAAACATCAACGCCCGAAAAAATTAACTTCAACAGGACTCACGCATAACCACCATTTGTAGGGGGCTAACGGTCGTTAGCCCCCTACAAATGGTGTATAATTTCGTATGCGTGCGGGCTTTGTTGCACAAATAGAGCAAATAGGGTAAAAATAACAGTGCGTGGTACAACAAACCGAAACTAAGATTAGATATGAGTAATATAGAATCCGGTTAATTAGACATTGCAAGTAACGGTTGACGATCACCAGTGGAACTGAGTTACTGCCCGCAAGATTTCTGGTTGTTTGATGAGCTGGTAACAGCGATGGCAGGTAGACGACTGATTAGTTAAAATATAGATCAATTATACTTGATCATAACACCTAATTTGACTGGAACTAAACTTTCTTTATATTCTCTTTATGAATCAATGTGATTGATGTTGTTAAATCCTGATAGTCAGAGAATTTGACATCACATTTTCCACAGAGCTTCCCAAATTCACAACTTGCAGATCCCTAATGTTTACGTTTAGCGGCAAGCCTATCTTTACCAAAAATCATCCAATAAACTTGATCTTTTCCAATTTTTGTATTCTTTCGTCATCATCAGGAGTTTCATCCGGTATATCTAAGGGGTTTACACCCCCTGTCATGTCAATAATTTGTTTCAGAGTATATGGCTTATGCTGCTTCATAAAACCGATATAAAACGTCACATAGAGTGATATTCTACTGTTTACTTCCTGCTTTCCTACGGAATGCTACGCAAACCACCGGAACTGTCGGCAGCACTCCGTCCACAGGCATTCACGATCAAGCCGACCGCATTTCGCAAATTGATACTTGCGTTTAAATCTCTATCTATTGACAAGCCACAGTCAGGGCAATCATACGTTCTCAGGCTTAACGGCATATCTTGGACGTGACCACACCTGCAACAAGTCTTTGATGATGGAAAAAATCTATCTACTACTACTAACTCTGAACAGTACCATTGGCATTTATATTCTAGCTGTCGCCTGAACTCGTAAAATCCTTGGTTTGCACCCACCCCTCTAGCTCCCCTCCAGGGAGGGGATGGGGGTGGGTTATGGTTAGATAACATTCCACTAACGTTCAAATCTTCTATGACAATTGTGCCGTGGTTTTTGGCTTGCGTATGTTGTCAATTTATGAAGTGCATCTTTGCGGATGTTCGCTACTCGCCTATGCAGCCTAGCTATCTTAAGTTGTGCTCCCCATCTTCGTCAAGAAAGAAACGAGACACCTCAGGCTGATCGATGGTATCCAGGTATTCCTTCAAGCCTGCATTGATGCTTGCTTGTGTTGTAGATACAACAAATTCGTATTTATATCTGTCGGATGAAAGGTATGATTCGTTAGCTACCACAGTCCATTAGGAGTAAAATTGCTATTAAATTTTAATACAAAATGGGCAGTAGTTTTAAGAGGCATTAGTCGAACAGTGAATTTGGCCTATAATACGGTAGATTAGTTTAGTGAGAGCTGCCTCTCAAAAAGCGAGTGCCTAATTCTTGGGCCTCCCCAGAATGTAAGACCCACTCAAGACACAAAAAAACTCTCTCATACCAGAATATTTAATCAAGAATAAGCGATGGCAAACTTCAAAAATTTGTCTACTTGACTAAAATAAGAAAAAATTATATAGTTTTACACTAAATTTATAGTAATGTTGAAAAGCTTTCTATAACTCGACCGTTAATACAAAGTCATTAACTCCACTCTCTCAAATGTCACAACAATCTTCCGAAGGACCTTTACTAGATATTACTGTCGAAGAACTAGCAGACCGGTTAACAGATGGTATTCCTGAAAATTTACAATTAGTTGATGTTCGGGAAGATCGAGAAGTAGAAATAGCTTCTATCAAAGGTTTTAAAGTTTTATCTTTAAGTAAATTTTCTGAATGGTCAGACCAAATTCATGTCCATTTAGACCATGAGAAAGAAACTCTAGTCTTGTGTCATCATGGTATACGTTCAGCTCAAATGTGCCAATGGTTGAAGAGTCAGGGTTTTACAAATGTGAAAAATATTATTGGTGGTATTGATGCCTACTCAATGGTAGTAGATAAAAGTATACTTCGCTATTAGTCAGAATTCGGAACTTTTCATTTCCGGCAAACTTTAGTTACCTAAGAGCTGATTTATTAACTGAGCTGTTTGCGCAGCATTCCGCAGGAAAACTCTTATGCTATCTAGGTCTCATAAATTTCTACTTTACTGGCCTACAATCGGTAAAACCTTTGTCCTGTAAGAAATTCAGCCTCTTAATATTTACTTTTTGAAGAAGGAGACAGGAGACAGGAGACAGGAGACAGGAGACAGGAGACAGGAGACAGGAGACAGGAGACAGGAGGAAAATTACATGGGGATTCGCTCCCCCAAGTAATGCGTGAACACCCCCGTTGACGGTGGGGTATTAAACCCACAAAGAAAATGATAAATCAGCTCTTAGGTAACTAAAGTTTGCCGGAAATGAAAAGTTCCGAATTCT
>NZ_RCBY01000348.1 GCF_003838195.1 Okeania hirsuta | reverse complement strand
CCCCATCTCCCCATCTTCCCTCCTGACTCCTGACTCCTGACTCCTGACTCCTAATTTAAGACTCTTTCTTCTTTAATTATTGTTCGTTTAACTATTTGATGATTATTAAACCAATGCCAAGTTCTAGCGCGATGATTATTATCGGGACTAATATTAATCATTTCATAGATATATAAATCTGGCATTCCTTTATATGTAATCCACAAAATAATTGTTGAATCATCTACTTCCCAAGCATAACCATCCAACCTTTCTGTATCAAACCAAATTTTTTTATCTCGATATATTCCAGGAAATTTATATTCTTCTTTTTTACCATCTTCCCACTCATAACGATTAGTTTGAAAATAGGGATATTCTCCATTATCTGGAAATTGACAAGTTAAATGAGAACTATGGCGATCGATAATATTACCCTGATTATCTACTATTGTATATGTTCCTTTCCAATCTCCTTCATGACGGACTAATACGGACATTTCTTCTCTAATTTTGGACATAATCTAACTCCTGATGGGACAAAGATAATTATGTTATAGCAGAAGGAAGAAGGAAAAAGGAAGAAGGAAGAAGGAAGTAAGTTTGTAGGTTGGGTTGATGCCAGGTTAGCGGAGCTTATCCTCCGGATAAACCCAACAAAAACAGGTAGATGTTGGGTTGCACTACCGCTTTTAATGTTCCACAGACGATCAACGGTGCGTTACGCTTTGCTAACACACCCTACTAGACCGACACAGCTAAAACTGTGCAATAGGGAGTAGGGAAGAAAGATATTTGTTGGGTTTCGTCCCTCAACCCAACCTACACTTATTGCACCATTTAAAGTGTGTCAGTCTACTACTACAATTCTTTTAAAATCAGGAATTGACAGAAATTAAATTGTAGATATCCAAATATATTGGGCAAAAATTAAAGGAATAAAAATTAACTCTGGCAAGTAAACTCTGGCGGAATATTTGGCGAGTTCTCAACACAGAAATAGAATTGAATTTATCGGAAACTGTTAAAGGTGGGGTTGAGTCTGGTAGGGCGGTTTTGGAAATAGCAAAAGCTCTAGAAAATAAGGATGCTAAAGAGTTAAAACCTTTTATTGAAAATATTGATTCACTTTTAGATGTACTAAATTCTCCCCTGGGAAAAGTTGCAGGAGCGGGTTTACCTTTTTTGCCTATTGCAACTGGAATTATTACTTTTATTATTGAAAAAACTCGTCAGGAGCCAACTTTAGAAGATGAAGTACAATTGGTGGCTCAGGTAGCTTATTTAGAAAGTTTACGAATATTTTTAATAGACCATCCTGAAATATCGGAAAAACTGACAGAAACTGAGGCATCGGAAGCGGTACAAAAATAGATTAAAAAATTGGATGAAGAAATAGATTTTAATGACAAAGGACCTGGGAAAATTTTGGTTAGTTTCTATGATTCACCTTTGAGGGAAAAGTTTGATCAAATTTTGATTGAACGTTTTAAAGAATCTGGTTTAGCTGAAAATAAAGCTAAAATTGTTGCTGAAAAAATTTCTCGCAATACCCACCGTTATATGAAAGAAGCAGTGGTAGAGGTGAAAGACAATGCTAAGAAATTAGCCGGAATTTATGGATATGGGTGGCAACGAGATTTGGAAATTTATGGCAGTATCGATAAGTATTTAGAGAAGAATATTGCTACTAAACCAGACGAAGAAGTATTTGATGAAAAATTCACTTTTAGGCAAATTTATGTGCCACTGTTGGACAATAGTTAGCCTTGCTAATTCAATCTAAAAGTATTGAAAGATAAAGGTTTGACCATTGATTTTTGAAGTAGCATTCTCACATCTGTACCGCGATAGCGATCGCTGATTTTCAGACTTTATTGATGTTTGATTTATCTGTTGGACAATAGTTAGCCTTGCTAATTCAATTTAAAAGTGTTGAAAGATAAAGGTTTGACCATTGATTTTTGAAGTAGCATTCTCACATCTGTACCGCGATAGCGATCGCTGATTTTCAGACTTTATTGATGTTTGATTTATCTGTTGGACAATAGTTAGCCTTGCTAATTCAATTTAAAAGTGTTGAAAGATAAAGGTTTGACCATTGATTTTTGAAGTAGCATTCTCACATCTGTACCGCGATAGCGATCGCTGATTTTCAGACTTTATTGATGTTTTATTCATCTGTTGGACAATAGTTAGCCTTGCTAATTCAGTCTAAAAGTGTTGAAAGATAAAGGTTTGACCATTGATTTTTGAAAAAATTACCGTAGAAAAATACATATTATAATATTTATATCAAAGCAATTTGAAGGAATAAAAATCATGTCAGAACTACAGGAATTAAGAAAAAAATCTCTGAATTTATCAGTAAGCGATCGCCTGTTATTACTTAAGGCAATTACAGATTCTTTGAATGAGGAACTTCGCCCTCGGCCAGAGTTACCTCCTGATTTCTTAGACAAGTTCCGAGGCATAGGAAAAACAGATAGTCCACCTCCAAATGATGAGGAAGTTGAAGCTATGCTAGAAGAACGTTTAGTGGAGAAATATTTAAAATCCTGAGAAAAATACATACTATAATATTTAGATAAAAGCAATTTGAAGGAACAAAAATTATGTCAGAACTACAGGAATTAAGAAAAAAAGCTCTGAATTTATCAGTAAGCGATCGCCTCTCTTTACTCAAGGACATTACAGATTCTTTGAACGAGGAATTTCGCCCCCGTCGCGACCTCAAAGCTGCTATAGAAGGTTTGCGAGGTATAGCAAAAACTGATGACCCGCCTCCGACTGATGCTGAGGTTGAGGCGATGCTAGAGGAACGCCTAGTGGAGAAATACTTAAAATGAAAGTTTTAATAGACACTAATATTGCCCTTGATTTTCTCCTACAGAGAGAGCCATTTTTCGGCGATGCTGATGCTTTATTTGAAGTTATTAAAAATCAGCAAATTGAAGGTTTTGTGACAGCAACAACCTTAACTAATATTTTTTATATTGTCAGAAAACAAACCAAAAGTATTGAAAGAGCAAGAGAAGCAGTTGCTATGACATTAGCATTAGAAATTTGTGACGTTAATCGTAATATTTTAGAAACTGCTTTTGCTTCTAATTTGAGAGACTTTGAAGATGCAGTGCAATTAGCTTGTGCTTATGCTAAGAATCTTGATGCTATTATTACTCGTAATGCTGATGATTTTGCTGGTGCAAGTCTGCCTATTTTGTCAGTTCAACAGTTATTTGAACAGATAAATAATTCTTGAGTAATATTATATTCGGACAATAAAGTCTTTGTTTGTAGTTGCACTTCAGCGCTGCTAGATATATTTGAGGCGCTAAAGGGCAACTATGAGCTGTTATTATAAGTGTTGGTAGTCCTCAATAGTAATAGTATGCAGGAACTAAGGAATATCTTATATCATGTTCCCCCTCCAGGGGAGCTACGAATTGCGGATAATCAGTTATAATAAAATTTAAGGACTCCGGGTATCGACAGTACCAAACAAATACTTAAATTATCAATACTATTCTCGAATATTTGTTCTTTTTCTCCTTTCTTTCCTCCTGACTAGGTCCTTCCCCTCCTGGGAGGGGTTAGGGGTGGGTTGACTCCTGACTCCTCACAACAGTCATTTATAAGTATTCAACCGTTAGCGTAGTTCCCCCTCCGGGGGAACATGATATTACACGGGAGCAAGATGCTCCCACTGTTATGCTTCGTCAAAAAAATAATGACAATGCACGACTATTACTGTAATCTTTCCTTCAAATGTTCCCCTACCCGCAAAGCATTAGCAATAATTGTCAATGCAGGAGTCACTGCCGAACTTGATGGGAAAAAACTGCTATCCACAACATATAAATTATCCACATCGTGGGTACGACAGTTAATATCCAAAACTGATGTTTTCGGGTCTTCCCCAAACCGACAAGTACCACATTGGTTTGCTACAACCTCAATGGGAACTTCCCCACGGGGATAAATGCTGCCGCGCTTCAAGACAGAATTTCCTACCTCTTTGTCTACCAACTTCAATACATCCATCCAACGATGTACTAGGCGATCGTGTGCTTCCCAGTTATTGGGAGTGTAATGGAAAAACAGTTTATCCCCTTTGACTTCAACTCGGTTATTGGGGTCTGGTACTATTTCCGAATGCAACCACCAACCAATGGAACGTAATGCTAACTGCTTCAACCCAAACCCTGGCATCGCTTTTGCTAACACAGATAAAATGGGTGGAGACTCAGCAAAAGTAATATCTTGCAGCAGACCACCTGTATTTTCTATGTGACCCATGGGATAGGCAAAATTCTCATCCCCCCAATAAAAATCATTCACACTCACACTTCTGAGAAAGTTCCCAGAGTTTGGTTTAGGACTAGGTTGCACTACGGCAGTCATCAGATGTTTCATCAGGTTGCGTCCCACTTGTCCGGAACTGTTTGCTAAACCATCTGGATGTTTTTCATTAGCAGAACGTAATAGTAATGCTGCTGAATTTACTGCTCCACAAGCAAGTACGACAATATCGGCAAAAAATAGAAATGATTGTTTGCCAATTTCTACTTCTACTGCTTTAACTGTGTTACTCGATGAGTTGGTGAGTAAACAGACTACTTTTGCATTAGCTTTAATAGTAATGTTAGGAGAGTCTAGCAGTGGTGCAATACCGAAGACTTCCGAGTCTCCAGTGGGGTCTTCCTCTTCGCGGGTAAGAGTTAATGGTAAAGTTTCTGGATGTAAACCTTGCCCGGCGATCGCATCGACAACTTTTTTAATTTCTGGATCGTGGTCAACTGCGGGATAAGGATATTCTGCACTGTGGGTAGGTTCGGTTGGGTCTTTGCTAACTTGACCGTGAACTTTATAAAGTTTTTCTGCTTCAGTGTAATATGGTTCAAAGTCTTTGTATTTGAGACACCATTCTGGAGAAATTCCTTCTTGATGTTTTACTGTTTCAAAGTCTTTTTCTCGCATCCTAATGAGAGCAGCACCATAGATTTTGGTATTGCCACCTACGGCATAATTTGTCTGAGGAGAAAAGGGTTCGCCTGCGTTGTCATACCAATTTTCGGGGGCACGATAAAGTTCTTTTTTGAAGATATCAACGTTAGCTCTATTTTGAATTTCTAGGGGCATGAAATCACCCCTTTCTAAGATGAGTATTTTTTTTCCGGTACTAGCAAGTTTAGAGGCTAAAGTTCCTCCTCCTGCACCTGTACCGACAATAATTACATCATAATGTTGGTCGTCAATAATCATTTTATTTTTCCTTTAATAATTTTTTTGAGATGTATTGAATAAGTATATAGGAGTCAGAATTAATGGAATGAGA
This sequence comes from Okeania hirsuta, assembly GCF_003838195.1. GTDB lineage: Bacteria > Cyanobacteriota > Cyanobacteriia > Cyanobacteriales > Microcoleaceae > Okeania > Okeania hirsuta. The sequence continues at coordinate 322 of NZ_RCBY01000348.1, read as the reverse complement.
ATTCAACTTAAACTATCAATATTTAATTTTTGGGTAGTGGGAGCATCTTGCTCCCATATTAAAAATTCTCCTATTTTCAGATTTTGGTAGTGGAAGCGTCTTGCTCCCATATTAAAAATTCTCCTATTTTCAGATTTTGGTAGTGGAAGCGTCTTGCTCCTATATTAAAAATTCTCCTATTTTCAGATTTTGGTAGTGGAAGCATCTTGCTCCCATATTAAAAATTCTCCCATTTTTAGATTTTGGTAGTGGGAGCATCTTGCTCCCATATTAAAAATTCTCCCATTTTTAGATTTTGGTAGTGGGAGCATCTTGCTCCTAT
>NZ_RCBY01000347.1 GCF_003838195.1 Okeania hirsuta | reverse complement strand
GTATGCGTGTGATCAGCATTCGTATGGGAATGGGTAGCCCCATCATGCTCATGCTCGTGATCATGCTTGGTTTCGCTATGTGAATGAGTGTGCTTACTTGCAACATAATCAGCATAGACCAATTGTCCGGATAGGGGCTCACCTTCCAGCAGCAACTTCACCTCCAGCTTTTCGCCCGTATAGGTTTCGTACGGATTTTTCTGAGGGACAAATTCAATGGGATAGCCCAAAACAGTACTCCAATCATTTGTCTTTGTATCGCCTACCTGGTAGATGGCTTTTACATGTTTTTGATAGCTCTCGACGGCATCCTGATCCCATGAGCCGTCATTCTTTCGTTGCTCAAGCATATCCAGAACTCCGTCGTGCTCCAGGTAGCTATTAAATTTATCGGCCGTGAGTTCGATGTTTCTTGCTTTGGTGGAAACCCCTGTTACATAGGTGCCCGCCTCAGCTGTGTAAAAGGTAAATTGAGTAATGGTACTGTCCTGATCTTCCCATTGAGTAGAAATCGATGGCCAGCCTTCTCCCTGAGCGACCAGGGAAGCATCCAGCATACGATCCCGGGTAATGATATTTCAACTCTTTTCAAATGTCCCATGTTAACAGACTCATGGTCGCTTGCTATCGGCTCTAGAAAATAGCTTTCCATTTGAGACATAGAAGGTCATGGCTGCAAAGCAAAACAAAGGCTAAAAGAAAGAAGGAAAATGGTTACGCATGTATTGATTTCTTGAGTACCAAATATACGAGGAAAACATAGGAGTGGATTTTGAATGAGAAAAGAAATCTCACTTTTGAGAGTAGGTGAAATGCAGGTGTTTTGAGCAGGGTTTAGTTCCCATATATTTTGCAGATTCCTGGAAAGCAATATGCCTGGCCAAACGAAATTGGCTCAGGCAAGAATATTAATTTTAAAGAAATTTTTACCGGATTTTCTGCTCTTCTTTCAAAATTGCAGATAACTTTAGGCCCTTTGCTGCAATATCAGGATACAGAATTTATGCTGAAATAAGTCTCGCTATAAAAGTCTTTCTGCTCCATAACCCACATGAATTTCCGCTGATCCAAGGTAAACGTTCGCTCATTGCGCCTAAGACCATTTCCAGGGTATCGGATCCGGCAATCCCTTTCCATGAGTATTGTTCGCTGCTATGGATTCAACCCGTCCGATGAAAATGAAGTGGTATCAAAGCGAGTAGATGGACACATTCATCATGCTATCCAAGGGAGAAATTGACCTGTCGGAAATGGAGGTACCTTGGGGTAATATGGCCATATTCCAGCGTTTGGCCCTCGCCTGGTTATGACGATACCGTTCCATCGCTTGTATCGGTTGGGATAATTGGGCCTCTCCATTTCGACTAAAACTTCCACATCAAAAACCACACCCTCTTATAGCAATAGGTATAAGCCTCTTTCCTTGCTTTATAAAAATCATAGTCATTGTAAAGGTATAAGCAAACGAATAAAGCAGGAAGGCAACTTTCAATCCGATACGAAGATATTTCTGCCAGGCTATGTCAAAAATAGGGTTCTATGGCAACGGGCTGGTAGGGTGCGGTTTACAATACATTTATCATCTGTTCGCGATACTTAAGCAGCAGAAATAAAATGATCAAAACGAGAAGAAAGAAAAACAACTTGAACGGAAGCCATAGAATAATGAGCAAGAAAACATTCCCCTATTACTCTCCTAGAAGCACAAGTAGGCCGGGAAGTAATGATCTACGAAATAGAATCAGCCAAACCGCCAGGGTTTCGAGAAAGGCCTCCCGAAAATTGGTAAGGAGCAGAGTAGCTAAATACATCCAGGTGAAACGCATGGGGGTAAATTCTCCCAGGGGTGTATAAAACTGCGCCAAAGAAGGATAAGGCATTTGAAGCACAAATAATTCGAAAATACATAGCAAACATAATCATCGCGAGATAATAGCGTAAGCTACTCTCCAAAAGGTATTGAGTTGCCGTAATCCTTATGCTTTTTATCCAGCAGCGACCAAATAGGTTAGCCAGCAAAAGCAATTCCTATATAGGCTACATTAAGCATCCAGTCATCAAGGGTATCCCCACTTCCTGAGGTGGATGGACCATTTAGGGGTTTCGTGTAATTCAGAGGTAAGTTTTGTATAAAAAAAGATGGGTAGTAGTAAAAATGTAGAGATAAACTCCCGATTACAGGAATAAAAGACCAAATAAGAGGTTTTCAATACAAAAGTACAAAGATGAATCTAAAGGCTATACGTTTCCATGTGCTCCAGGATTCATAAGCTCCGTGTCGGCACTCATTTTTTTGGATATTGGGTGTGTAATAGTTCAGTTTATTAGACCTGCATAAAGCGGAATTGATTGCCTGAATAATCTACCTAAATTTTGATGGGAAGAGTCCGAATGCTCAGCCTTTTATCTGAATTTTATCAGGAAGAATAGAGTACGGATACTGCTTTGAGAAGATTTTTCTCATTATTTGATATATTCAGCCAGACAGTCCGTTTACCTATTTGGTTCTGTTAATAGAGACTATAATACCTGCCTGGGGTGATAAACCAATGATCGGCTTTTATCTTTAGATAAGGATGCAACCTCCAGGGGTTTTGCAGGTGTTTAGGTAGCTATACAGAACTTCAACTCTCTTTATAGCCACCTAATAAGCATTGTTTTTATCTTGGGTTTTGCTTTATGCGATTATTATCCTGGGGCTCTTCAAAACAGGAGATCTGACTTCCTCAGCGGCTTCTGATCGTATTCTGGGTAATATTACTCTTCATAATTCTGACTATTATGCAGATTTATACCAAATTATATGGCTGTATACTATAGCTTCCACTTTCTGAATACCGCCCAGATTTTTCTTCCGGTACTGATATCCTCTACCTTAAATCCATATTTTTTAAGCAAGACCGATTCTTTTGGATGAATTTGATTCATCTATTCCCGAGTATAGTTTATGCGCTAGTCTATACCGCCCCAATAATCGTGAATTATGTTTCAGAGTCGATTGTATTCCCCTATGTAGAAGAGATTGATACAGTAGAGTTGACGCTGTACAAGGATATATATGGGGTGGTTTATTTCATTTTTTCAGTAAGGCTTTTGAGTCAGGTAAAGGGAAAGCTGGTCCACATTTTTTCAGAATTGTCCGAGGTCCAATTTAGGTGGTTATTCAAGTTTGTGTATACGTTTTTCGGAGTGATCACTCTGGATTTTCTATTCACATTGATCGAATTTCTATGGAACTATTATGCCGATTGGGATGGCTATGTTGTAGTGCTGGCACTTATTATCTCCATGTTTTATCTGGCTTATTATGGGATACAGCAAGTGAGTCATTTTATTCCAGAGTTTCTATTTGAGCCGGAGAAGGAAAAAATAGTATCTCAGGATTTCGCCGCACTAGGGATTCAACTAAAACAGCTGATGGAAGAAGAGAAACCTTATTTAAATCCCCGCTTATCTCTCAGGGATTTGGCAGAAAAGATGGGTATTTCAGACAAAAATCTGTCAATGATGATAAATAATCACCTGGAGCTAACTTTCTATGATCTGGTTAATGCTTATCGAGTAGAAGAAGCAAAAACCAGGTTGATGTCCGCAGATCTTGATAAGTATACTGTCACCGGAATTGGGAAAATGTGTGGTTTTAGTTCTAAAAGTAGTTTTTATCGGGTCTTTAAAAATGAAACCGGGATTACGCCTCTCGCTTACATAAAAAAGCAAAGAACGTAGTCCTATCGGAAGCATTGGGACTGAATGGAGCTTGATAATATTTTATTCTATCGGCTTAGTCATCAAATTGAAAGCCTCCGAAAAATTGGTAAGGAGCAGAGTAGCCTAAATACATCCAGGTGAAACGCATGGGGGTAAATTCTCCCAGGGGTGTATAAAACTGCGCCAAAGAGGGATAAGGCATTTGAAGCACAAATAATTTCGAAATACCATAGCTAAACATAATCATCGCGAGATAATAGCGTAAGCCTACTTCCAGATAGGTATTGAGTTGCCGGTAATCCTTATGCTTTTTATCCAGCAGCGACCAAATGAGGGTAGCCAGCAAAGCAATTCCTATATAGGCTACATTAAGCATCCAGTCATCAAGGGTATCCCCACTTCCTGTAGGTGGATGGACCCATTTAGGGGTTTCGTGTAATTTCAGGAGGTAGTTTTGTATAAAAAAAGATGGGTAGTAGTAAAATTTGTAGAGATAACTCCCGATTACAGGAATAAAAGACCAAATAGAGGTTTTCAATACAAAAAGTACAAAGATGAATCTAAAGGCTACACGTTTCCATGTGCTCCAGGATTCCATAAGCTCCGTGTCGGCACTCATTTTTTTGGATATTGGGTGTGTAATAGTTCAGTTTTGGATATAGACCTGCAGTAAAGCTGGAATTGATTGCCTGAATAATCTACCTATATTTTTGATGGGAAGAGTCCTGATGACTCAGCCTTTTAGCTGAATTTTATCAGGGAAGAATAGAGTACGGATACTGCTTTGAGAAGATTTTTTCTCATTATTTGATATATTCAGCCAGACAGCTCCGTTTACCTATTTGGTTCTGTAATAGAGACTATAATACCTGCTGGGGTGATAAACCAATGATCGGCTTTTATCCTTTAGATAAGGATGCAACCTCCAGGGGTTTTGCAGGTGTTTAGGTAGCTATACAGAACTTCAACTTCTCTTTATGAGCCACCTAATAAGCATTGTTTTTATCTTGGGTTTTGCTTTATGCGGATTTATTATCCTGGGGCTCTTCAAAAACAGGAGATCTGGACTTCCTCAGCGGCTTCTGATCGTATTCTGGGTATATATACTCTTCATAATTCTGACTTATTATGCAGATTTATACCAAATTATATGGCTGTATACTATAAGCTTTATTCGTTTGCTTATACCTTTTACAATGACTATGATTTTTATAAAGCAAGGAAAGAGGCTATACCTATTGCTATAGAGGGTGCTTTTGATGTGGAAAGTTTTAGTCGAAATGGAGAGGCCCAATTATCCCCAACCGATACAAGCCGATGGAACCGTATCGTCATAAGCCCCAGGCGAGGGCCAAACGCTGGATATGGCCATATTACCCAAGGTACCTCCAATTTCCGACAGGTCAATTTCTCCCTGGATAGCATGATGAATGTGTCCATCAAACCTCGCTTTGATACCACTTCCATTTTCATCGGACGGGTTGAATCCATAAGCAGCGAACAATACTCATGGAAAGGGATTGCCGGATCCGATACCCTGGAAATGGTCTTAAGGCGCAATGAGCGAACGTTTCCCTTGGATCAGCGGAAATTCATGTGGGTTATGGAGCAGAAAGACTTTTATTAGCGAGACTTATTTCTAGCATAAATTCTGTATCCCTGATATTTGCAGCAAAGGGCCTAAAGTTATCTGCAATTTGAAAAGAAGAGACAGAAAAATACGGTAAAAATTTCTTTAAAAATTATATTCTTAGCCTGAGCAATTTCGTTTAGGCCAGGCATATTGCTTTCCAGGAATCTTGCAAAATATATGGGAACTAAACCCTGCTAAAAACACCTGCATTTCACCTACTCTCAGAAAGTGAGATTTCTTTTCTCATTCAAAATCCACTCCTATGTTTTCCTCGTATATTTGGTACCTAAAGAATCAATACATGCGTAACATTTTCCTTCTTCTTTTAGCCTTTGTTTTGCTTTGCAGCCATGACCTCTATGTCAAAATGGAAAGCTATTTTCTAGATCCCGGGTAATGATATTTTCACTCTTT
>NZ_RCBY01000346.1 GCF_003838195.1 Okeania hirsuta | reverse complement strand
GCTCGTAATGCCTATCATGTAAAAATCTGAGCAATAAATACCTGACACTACAAGCTAGAGCTGCGGAATGTCGGATACAAAAAAGTCCTCAGCAAAATAATTAATATCTCCTTTGATGAACCCTTCAGTGATACTCTAAAAAATGACAGTGCAATTTGTTCAGTCTAAAGGCCAAAGTAAAAAGCCCGGATGATTGATTTAGAGCATGGGCTTGAGGCCAACCTCATATATTCAAGAATCTCTGTGGGCTAAAATGCCTTCCCTAGATACAAATGGAGAAACACAGGAGAATGGTCACCAATCCCTTCTCAAACCTTACCCATGAAACTACAACAGAATTATCCTTTTTATCGAAGATATATATCTGAGTAGCAAAGGGTCAGTTACTAAAAAATAAATAGTCCATCGATAGTATGGTCGGGCATCCAAAAACTAAGGCCAATTACCTGAACAACTGGGGAGAGCCCCCCATAAGACTAACTGTTGCCAGAGCTTAGCTAGTTAAGCAGTCTGGAAGAACCAGTAATCCCACTGGCATAAGTCTGGGAAAATCCACTTCCTGAAGTGAGTGGAGTATGTCAATCAGTGACTACTACTGGAAGTAAGTGCGATATATTATTTTTCACACTTAAGCAAAACCTTCAGATATTTGGTCAGACCTATATTCTGAAAATTGCAGATTATAGAGGAAGATTAATCGAACAAAAAGCCCACACTAAAAGCAACAGCAAGCTTTCATGCCATAGCAGTGTCAGTGTCGGGTATATTAATTTGGATAGCTAAATAAGCATATAGAATAGATAGAATGGTAAGCACCGCAGAAAAAACAAACGTAGGACAAATCACTCAAATTATCGGTCCAGTTGTAGATGCTAAATTCCCTAGTGGAAGTCTTCCTGAAATCTACAATGCCCTAACAATTACAGCTCAAAACGAAGCTGGACAAGATGTTTCAGTCACCTGTGAAGTGCAACAACTTCTAGGCGACAACCAAGTTAGAGCTGTGGCGATGAGTGGCACAGATGGCCTTGTACGTGGTATGGAAGTAGTAGACACTGGGGCTGCAATTAGTGTACCTGTAGGCACTGCTACTCTAGGTAGAATATTTAACGTGATCGGCGAACCAGTAGACGAACTTGGCCCAGTGGGAACTGAGGAGAAATCTGCAATTCACCGTGAATCTCCTAAATTTGTAGAGCTAGAAACTAAGCCTTCCGTTTTTGAAACAGGTATTAAAGTTGTAGACCTACTAGCTCCCTATCGTCGTGGTGGAAAAATTGGATTATTTGGTGGTGCGGGTGTAGGTAAAACCGTTATCATCATGGAGTTGATTAATAACATCGCTAAAGCTCACGGTGGAGTATCCGTGTTTGGTGGCGTGGGAGAGCGGACTCGTGAAGGTAATGACCTTTACAATGAAATGATTGAGTCCGGAGTAATTAATCCAAAGAACCTCCCTGACTCTAAGGTGGCCTTGGTTTATGGTCAGATGAACGAACCACCAGGAGCAAGAATGCGTGTCGGTCTATCTGCTCTAACAATGGCGGAATATTTCCGGGATGTTAGTAAGCAAGATGTACTACTTTTCATTGACAATATCTTCCGGTTTGTACAAGCAGGTTCTGAAGTATCTGCACTTCTGGGAAGAATGCCATCTGCGGTAGGATATCAACCTACCTTGGGTACAGAGATGGGTGAATTGCAAGAAAGAATTACATCCACAAAAGAAGGTTCTATTACTTCTATTCAAGCAGTATATGTACCTGCGGATGACTTGACAGACCCTGCACCTGCTACTACCTTCGCTCACCTAGACGCAACTACAGTATTGTCAAGGGGACTTGCTTCTAAAGGTATTTACCCAGCAGTTGACCCCTTAAACTCTACATCTACTATGTTGCAACCAAGTGTAGTAGGTGACGAGCATTATGCTGTAGCTCGTTCAGTACAATCCACCCTACAAAGGTACAAAGAACTTCAGGATATTATCGCTATCTTAGGTTTGGACGAATTATCTGAAGATGACCGTCTAACAGTAGCTCGCGCTCGTAAGATAGAGCGTTTCCTATCACAACCTTTCTTTGTAGCTGAAGTATTTACAGGTTCTCCTGGTCAATATGTGAAGCTCGAAGATACCATGAAAGGCTTCAAAATGATTTTATCTGGTGAACTTGATGAGTTACCAGAACAAGCTTTCTACATGGTGGGAGGTATTGACCAAGTAATTGCCAAAGCTGAAAAAATGAAGGCAGAAGCATAGTCTTACTGGCTATGTTGGTCGTTAGTTAGCGAAAAAATCTTGACAGTTGGCTTGTTGGTTATCGATGCTGAGATCGACAGTCAACTGACAACTTAAGTAACTAACACAAATAAAAATAAACAAAAAATGATTGACAAATGACATTAACTGTGCGTGTAATATCTCCCGACAAGACAGTTTGGGACTCAGAAGCTGAAGAAGTAATTATACCTAGTACAACAGGTCAATTAGGAATTTTAAGTGGACACGCTTCTATGCTGACCGCTCTCGATATAGGTGTAATGCGAGTTCGTGCTGAAAAAAGTAAAGATTGGGTAGCGATCGCTCTGATGGGTGGTTTTGCTGAAGTAGAAGCAAATGAAGTAACTATACTCATTAATGGCGCTGAAAAAGGAGATACTATTGACAAAGAAGCAGCTCGTATAGCTTACAATGAGGCTGAATCTAGTCTGGAAAAAGCTGAAAACGGCGACCTTCAAGCAAAAATCAAAGCCCAAAAAGCCTTGAAGCGAGCTAGAGCACGTCTGCAAGCTGCTGGTGGAGTTAACTAAACTACTAAATTCCCATTTCTGCAAGCAGGGACTGCATTTGTTCTCTAGTCAGTCCCTGTTTAATATAAGTAGGTGATTCTGGGTTGTAGGGACTAGTAACCAAATCGATACTAAGAATTTTAGATGTTTCAGGTAATACAGGTATATCTGGGTCGAAAGCTGTAGGTTTCATTAGGGAACTAGAAAAACCTTTAAAAATAGCTATTTCATCTAGTTCTCCATCAACTTCAACCTTAACTATTAATACTTCATTAGGTTTTTTAATTGTGTATTGTTCCAAACGATGAGAAATGCTATTCATAATAACTTTCAGTATATAGTTAAACAATTAATTATTAATTATTCACTCTCCTTAAAAAGGATAATATTGGTCAGTATTTTTTTCTTTGTTTGTTCTTTAAATAAGAGCCTTTAAACCTTAATTATTCGGTAAAATTTGCTTGATTCTATATTCTCATAGCAAATTCACTTTTACTAAAATAATTTTCAAAAAAAGATATCAGTTTTCGCCTAAATAGAATCTTGGTGTTTAGGCAATAAAACTAGACTGAGATTTAATCATATAGCACTAAAAAGAAAGACTAGGACATCTCAAAAGCCTAAAATGCAAACAACGCAGTCTTCTTTTTCCTTCTTCCTTCTAATTTCCTGTTGCCGATCGCCCTTGCTTCTGTAACTTAACCAAAACAAAATAACAGAGAAAAATTGTATAGATGATTAATCCAGTAAACCCCAAGAAGCCGATAAATTCTTGAGGCCAATCTGCATGAAAAATTTGTTTAAATAACCATGGAGGGTCTAGCCAAACATTACAAAATGGATCTTCAAGTAAATCATTGCGGGATTTAAAAGCACAGGCCAAAAAAGGAATTTCGAATAATGCTCCGATTAAATTATAAAATGTAGCAGCCCAACGCCAAGAAGTCAAACTAGCCTTCAGAGGAGAATTTCGTAATTCTCGAATTTCCTCATTCAAATCTACCCAAAACCACAAAGCTACCGGAATTAAAATTCGAGCTATTAATGATGTTAAAAAACTTATAGGTACTGCTGCAATCATTAAGTAAACAGTGATTGCCAATAAACTAGAAACTCGCCAATAAGTAATCAACAAACGTTGAATAGCTTCAGACTTTTTGACAAAAGCCCAAATCAAAATAAGTAGGGGTAGTACCACAGTGAATAATACCGCTAGCCTATAGTCCATCCAGACCCAAATCTCTAATCCAGATGTGATGGCTATGGGTAAAAAGTTTAACATAATTAGTAACTTATAAAAATAGTAACTTATAAAAATTTAACTATAATCGTAATTAACTTTAAAAAGTTATTTATGGTATATTTTTTTGATAAGCAACTGAATTAATAAGTTAAATATTTCAGTTGCTTACCAGCCAAGCATTAATATATTTAATTTAATAAACTACGGTCGAATAGCTTATTAAATCAATAAACTGGCCCTAGTTGTCGTATACTCGACACTCAACAGCCTCAGGATTATCATCGCAATAATTTTCCAAGGAACTTGGAGACTTCTTTTCCTTTTGATGAGCAGACTCAGCTTGAAGCTCTTCTACCGAATCCCAAGCTACTGCACATTCCTTGGAATTAGCACCAGAAGCATCACAAATAGCACGAGCTTCTTCGCGCTCTTGCTCAATTTTTTCCTCAATGTTGTTATTAGTCATAGTTTTTTTATTCTTAACTTAACTTACTACCTACGATTTTTGGGACACAATTCCTAAATATAAAATCAAGGGTTAGAAATTGAAAAACAGGTCAGGTAAAGAGACAAATTAAAATTTTACCTCTTTATCATTTATATATGCTACGAGAGATTCCCAACCAAATGATCTTGATATTTTAAGATTCATTGACAAAAAAATCAATCTTTCAAACTGTCTAAATGTCCAGCTTGCTCAACAATACTTAATACTAACATAACTGAAACGATAACCTGTTTGATAAGCAACATTTATGAAATTAAATTAAAAATATTATGATCATAATTTAAGTAGTTTTATACCAATTATTAGACTGAGCAATATTACAAAACTTTGATTGTTAGAAATAGGGGAAATAAGGTAGAAAAAAGTCGATTAACAGATGTACAAGGTCAACTTCACCATTAAATTCTGCTAATTTACATTCCTACTTTTGGCACGTTTCGTCGAATATTTTGTTTAACTACTGGAGTATTTCAGAGTTAATCACTTTTTTTCGGTATTTAGTGACAAATAGGATCTGAACAGTTAAGAGAGTAAACAGACCTAAAACCTTTGTGATAAGTGGTTAACACAATATAGCAATAAGTTGAATATAAAATTATAATAATTACTCATTGCTACAAAATTAAGCCCACTTGTGAACAGTCAGTCAACATTGGTTATTGGCTATAACTATTACAAAGGCATTGGAATTATGCTCTTGGTCAACCCTTGGACTGGTTGAACCAAACCAGGTGTCAAATAACCGTTGTTCGATAGTGTCATGTCCTATGGGTGAGATTCAAGAGTTGCCAGATTATTCTTTTGAGCAATCATCACTCTTACAGACAAAAAACTTATTTCCCGACTACAAGGAAATCTCCATAGGAAGTTCAACAAATTAACTTACAAAGACTAGATCAAGCTTGGAAGCGTTGGTTAATACCTGATAAAACTGGTAAACATGGAGGACGACCAAGATTTAAAAAATCAGGTAAGTTAAGGTCATTTTGTTTCAGTAGAGTTAATCATCCGCTTATCAGTAATTAAATTTGATGGTAAGCAAATAATTACTACGAGGTTTTGTGCTATTCCTGTGATAGTTCATAGACCTATACCATATGGGTTTGTGATTAAAACTGCAACTATAACCAAAAAAGCTGATAGTTATTATATAAGTTTAAGCTGAGAAGATCACTCTCCCCTAACCCCTCCAGGGAGGGGAACTGAAGGGGTGGGTTTAATTCCTACAGA
>NZ_RCBY01000345.1 GCF_003838195.1 Okeania hirsuta | reverse complement strand
CCTGATTATCAAGATGTCAGCGACCAAGATACAACCCCTGATGGGGATGCAGCAGATAACAACACCACTGTAGACAATATTGTAGGTGTAACTGTTGACCCTGGTGAAAATGATACTGGCAACGACTTTGTGGATGAGATTCCCAATGGCAGCATCTCAGGTACAGTAACCGAAGATACCAATAATGATGGTACAGGAGATAATCCTCTAGCAGACGTGACTGTCACCTTGGTAGATGACCAGGGCAATCCTGTAGCCACAACAACGACAGGTACAGATGGTAGCTACACCTTCACAGATGTAGAACCTGGTGATTACCAGGTGGTACAAACGAACCCTGCGGAATTCCCTGGGGATGTGAGCGACCAAGACAGCACCCCTGACGGTGATACTGCGGACAGCGATACCACAGTAGACAACAGTATTGGAGTCACCCTAGAACCAGGAGAAAATGACGACGGCAATGACTTTGTTGATCAGCAGCAAGCAGACCTATCTGTGGTCAAGGAAGTAGATAATACTACTCCCAATGTGGGTGAAAACATTACCTTCAGAATTGACTTGACTAACGATGGTCCCAATGATGCCACCAATGTGGATGTCAAAGACCTCTTACCTGCTGGTTTGACCTATGTTTCTGCTACTACAACTGAAGGTACTTATGACGAGGAAACCGGTACTTGGGATGTAGGTACAGTCGAAAATGGTGATACGGAAACTTTAGAGATCACAGCAACAGTTACTTCTGCTGCAGCGATAGAGAATATTGCTCAAGTCACTGCTTCTGACCAGTTTGACCCAGATTCGACTCCGAATAATAACGAACCAGAAGAAGACGACCAGGATAACGCGACGGTTTCTCCAGAGCAAGCAGACCTATCTGTGGTCAAGGAAGTAGATAATACTACTCCCAATGTGGGTGAAAACATTACCTTCAGAATTGACTTGACTAACGATGGTCCCAATGATGCCACCAATGTGGATGTCAAAGACCTCTTACCTGCTGGTTTGACCTATGTTTCTGCTACTACAACTGAAGGTACTTATGACGAGGAAACCGGTACTTGGGATGTAGGTACAGTCGAAAATGGTGATACGGAAACTTTAGAGATCACAGCAACAGTTACTTCTGCTGCAGCGATAGAGAATATTGCTCAAGTCACTGCTTCTGACCAGTTTGACCCAGATTCGACTCCGAATAATAACGAACCAGAAGAAGACGACCAGGATAACGCGACGGTTTCTCCAGAGCAAGCAGACCTATCTGTGGTCAAGGAAGTAGATAATACTACTCCCAATGTGGGTGAAAACATTACCTTCAGAATTGACTTGACTAACGATGGTCCCAATGATGCCACCAATGTGGATGTCAAAGACCTCTTACCTGCTGGTTTGACCTATGTTTCTGATACTACTAGTGAAGGTAGTTATGACAATGTCACTGGTATTTGGGATGTAGGTACAGTCGAAAATGGTGATACGGAAACTTTAACTATTACAGCGACAGTTACTTCTGCGGAGGCCATTGAGAATATTGCTCAAGTCACTGCTTCTGACCAGTTTGACCCAGATTCGACTCCGAATAATAACGAACCAGAAGAAGACGACCAGGATAACGCGACGGTTTCTCCAGAGCAAGCAGACCTATCTGTGGTCAAGGAAGTAGATAATACTACTCCCAATGTGGGTGAAAACATTACCTTCAGAATTGACTTGACTAACGATGGTCCCAATGATGCCACCAATGTGGATGTCAAAGACCTCTTACCTGCTGGTTTGACCTATGTTTCTGATACTACTAGTGAAGGTAGTTATGACAATGTCACTGGTATTTGGGATGTAGGTACAGTCGAAAATGGTGATACGGAAACTTTAACTATTACAGCGACAGTTACTTCTGCGGAGGCCATTGAGAATATTGCTCAAGTCACTGCTTCTGACCAGTTTGACCCAGATTCGACTCCGAATAATAACGAACCAGAAGAAGATGACCAGGATAACGCGACGGTCACACCGCTCCCAGTAATTCCAAGTCCTGGTGTCCGCACACCCGGATTCTGGCAGAACAAGAAGTGGCAGAAATTCTGGGACGGCATCGAAGGCAACGAACCTTCACAAGTAGGTCAACCAGACTTCCCCGATGGCGACCTCTTCTATCCACCTTACACCAACTCTGAGGAACCTGGAAAAGTCCTCGACCCCGTGACAGGAGAGTATCAAACAGGCATTCTGATCGGTGACTACAACCGCAATGGCAAGACCGATGAGAATGAAAGCACGATCTTCTACACTACTGATGAAGCATTGGATATTATCAAAGCCTCAAACAAGGTGCAACAAGACAAGCGGTACACCCTTGGACGTTCGCTCAATGCGTCCTGGTTGAACTACCTTGCAGGCAACCCAGCACCAACGGACGATATCACCGATGGTATTCAATGGCTTCAGACCCTAACACCAGATGAAGATGGTGATGGCAAGGGTGACGGTGCTCTCGAAGACCTGGTGACTGGTATCGATAGTCCGCCAATTGCAGCAAGCTCCGGTTTCTGGAACGGCGGTATTGATAGCCCTATTTCCAGTTTGCCCAGTCCCTATGATCAAAATGTTGGTATGGAAGGTGCATTGCCGCTTCCTGCTGGTAATGAGATCCACGGGATACTAGACGACTACAACAACAACGGTTTGTAATTGTGCATCCACTAATTATGCTTGAAATTGGGCATGATTAGCTATTTATAGTCCGAACTTCAAATCAATTACAATATACAAGGTGTGGTGGAGGATATCTGCCATACCTCTTTTTTAGATCATCACAATGAGCAAACTTTATTTATCCTTAAGGCAGAAAAACCAAAAACAGTTTTTGTAATACCAATTTCATAAAATATTGCAAAGCGTGAGGACACAGGGAACAGGGAACACCGGAGCTGGGAACAGGGAACAGAGAAACATAAATATTAAAGAGGAAAAAAGGTGGAAATTTTAGAATTTATGGAATTTATAATTTTTTCTTTTAAGAAGAAATCACAAATTAAGATGTAATATCATGTCCGGTTGAACAGTGTAAATAAATAACTACGGAGGAGTCAGGAGTCAGGAGTCAGGAGTCAGGAGGGAAGAAAGAAGAAGAACTGGAGTTGAAGGAGAGAGTTTTCTTATCACTAATTATCCGGACATGATATAACTGCCTTTGCGTGAATTTGGTATAACTATATTCAAAGCATCAATGTCACCACTACAAGGAGAAAGAACTTTTGCCCTCATATCATGTTCGCTGGGGTGCGTTTGTGTAAAACCAAGGGTGAATATCTACAGGAAATTTACGTTTTTTCAAGTTTTTAAGCCTTCTTCCCTCTTCCTTCTTCCCTCTTCCTCCTTCCTTACCTTCACGCTTACAATACCGATGCTAAACGAATCTGTCGGATTGGCGACGTACAGGAGGAAAAACAGTTATCAAGATTTGGTAATGGTGAAGATGCAGAATGTTTTTATACCTAATTAAACAGATTTGATATGAGATGGTCAATCAGCAGGCCAACACAGACATCTGGGGAGATGGTGACATCTCTAATGGTGCAACACCAAGAGTTTTAAAGGAGACTTTTAAGGTTTTGGGGGCAGTAGAAGTAGAATAGATATTTACAGGAGCAGCTAATACAGTCAAAATGGACTTCTCGGTGTTAGACTAAAATGTCGAGCAAATCATAGACACGACTGAATGAGCAAGAATTCAACTATTGATACAAAAGAGCAAATTCTTAATGCTGCTGAGAAACTTTTTGCTTCTCTAGGCTTTGCTGGAACTTCTCTAAGGGCCATAATTCGAGAGGCAGATGTGAATTTGGCTGCAGTCCATTATCATTTTGGTTCAAAAGAAGAATTATTTATCGCAACAGTTCAACGAGTAGCACAACCCATTGTTGAAGAACAACTACGACAACTGGCAATTCTGGAAGACTCTGAAGACCTCCCTTCAGTGGCAGAAATTTTAGCAGCTGTAATTACCCCACCACTACAAATAATTCAGGATAGCTCAGAGCAATGTCTAATTCATGCCAAATTTATGGGCCGTTGTCGCACGGAACCCTATCCAATTCAGAGACTAGCGGAAGCAGAATTTAGTAGAACTCACCAAAGATTTCTAGATATAATGCAGAAAGTGCTTCCGAATCAATCTCCAACGGAATTAGAATGGAAACTCGATCTTGTGATAGCGATGTTGATCCGAGTTCTCAATCAAATTGAGCCATTAGAACCCTTGAGTGAAAAAAGTTCTAGTGAGGAAATTGACGATCTTGTAGAACGTCTAGTAACTTTTATCACTTTTGGAATTAGTGCTTAGGTTAATGCCGCTACGCGGAAGTCAAAAGTCAAAAGTCAAAAGTCAAAAGTATCGATTGGTAAGGCTTTTAGGATTTTGTAACTGGTTAGTTATTTCTGCCATTCTGCACTAGAGAGTAGGGAGCAGGGAGAAAGAATTGATGAATAAGAGTGAGATAATTAATTTTATTTTCTATTATCGGAGATGTCTAATGAAGTGGATCTTCTGTTGAGGTTATAAAATCAACTTAAAAGTTTGAAGAAGGAGACAGGAGACAGGAGACAGGAGACAGGAGACAGGAGGAAAATTACATGGGGATTCTAACCCCAAGTAATTTTGAACACCCCCGTTGACGGTGGGGTATTAAACCCACAAAGAAAATGATAATCATTATTTATTATTACCACACTTTTAATTAAATGACTGAACTGTTTACCTTAATATTTGATGTTGACGGGACTTTGGCAAATACAGAGCGAGATGGCCATAGAATAGCTTTTAATCAGGCTTTTGCTACAGCAGGGTTAGATTGGGAATGGTCAGTTTCGTTATACGGAGAATTGTTGGAAGTAGCGGGTGGCAAAGAACGTATCAACTTTTATATTAGTCGGTATCAACCAGAGTTTAAATCATCTATTCCACTCCAGGAATTAATTTATAATCTGCACGCCATGAAAACTCAATATTATCAAAGGTTATTAGCAACAGGAACTATTCCATTGCGCTTGGGTGTAAAAAGATTATTAGCAGAGGCACGAAATCAGAAAATACGGTTAGCGATCGCTACTACTAGCACCTTAGAAAATGTAACTGCATTATTAGAAAATACCTTGGGCAAGGAAAGTTTATCATGGTTTGAAATAATTGCAGCAGGAGACATAGTTTCACAAAAAAAACCGGCGCCAGATATTTATTATTATGTGTTAGAAAAAATGAATATTCAACCAGATAATTGTCTAGTATTTGAAGATTCAGATAATGGTTTAAAAGCTGCTTTGACAGTAGGATTAAAAACAATTGTTACAGTTAATGATTATACGCAAAATCAAGATTTTACTGGTGCAACTTTAGTTTTAAATCATTTAGGAGAACCAGATAAATCTTTTACTGTCATTGCTGGAGATGCTAAAGGTAAAACTTATATCGATATGAATTTAATAGACGATATTATCAACTTCAGGTAAGGAAGAAGGAAGAAGGAAAAGGGAAGAAGGAAGAAGGGTTAAAAGCTAGAAAAAACTTAAATTTCCTTGTAGATATTCACGCTAACTTTTATAGGACTTACGCAGTATAGCAATGTGCGCTGGCATATTTACAAATTACAAGAGGTGTCCAATAGCTAAAATCTTATATTATAGGTTTTTTATCATTTTCTTTGTGGGTTTAATACCCCACCGTCTACACGGTGTTCAAAATTACTTGGGGGAGCGAATCCCCATGTAATTTTCCTCCTGTCTCCTGTCTCCTGTCTCCTGTCTCCTTCT
>NZ_RCBY01000344.1 GCF_003838195.1 Okeania hirsuta | reverse complement strand
TCCCATTTGCGGTGGGTTAACCGCAGAATCCAGGGTGTTTCAACCCCTGGAGATGTCAAAAATCCACAATATTTGTAAATAACCAGAGAATTTCAACAGGAGAATATCTATGAGTGACAAAACTTTTGCAACAGTGGATGGTAACGAAGCAGTTGCCCGTGTTGCCCACAAACTCAATGAAGTCATTGCCATCTATCCCATCACTCCCTCCTCTCCAATGGGTGAATGGGCCGATGCTTGGTCATCCCAAGGCACGCCGAATATTTGGGGTACAGTTCCCAGTGTGGTTGAAATGCAGAGTGAGGGTGGGGCGGCCGGAGCAGTACATGGTTCGTTGCAAACAGGTTCTCTAACTACAACGTTCACAGCATCTCAGGGATTATTATTAATGATTCCTAATCTTTATAAAATTGCTGGGGAACTGACTTGTTGTGTTATTCATGTTGCAGCTCGTTCTCTGGCAGCTCAAGGTCTCTCTATATTTGGCGACCACAGTGATGTGATGGCTGCTCGTGCTACTGGTTTTGCCATGTTGTGTTCTGCTTCGGTACAAGAAGCTCACGACTTGGCACTTATTTCCCAAGTTGCCACTCTGGAAGCAAGACTGCCATTTATTCATTTCTTTGATGGTTTTCGCACTTCCCATGAGGTACAGAAAATTGAACTTCTGCCAGAAACGGTTTTGCGGGAAATGATCGATGATGAATTTGTTTTTGCTCACCGCGCTCGTGGTTTGACTCCTGACCGACCAGTTTTACGGGGTACAGCTCAAAACCCGGATGTTTATTTCCAAGCTAGGGAAAGTGTTAATCCTTTTTACACGGCAACTCCGGATATTGTTCAGAAAGCAATGGATAAATTTGCCGAACTGACAGGGCGACAATATCAATGTTTTGAATATCACGGTGCTGTTGATGCAGACAGGGTTATTATTCTCATGGGGTCTGGTTGTGAAACAGTTCACGAAACTGTAGACTACTTAACTGCCAATGGTGAAAAAGTTGGGGTATTGAAAGTTAGACTATATAGACCATTCGATGCCAGAAGGTTAGTCGCAGCATTACCTGAAACAGTGAAAAAAATTGCTGTGTTAGATAGGACAAAAGAACCCGGTGCAAGTGGCGAACCTCTGTATCAAGATATAGTTACTGCTCTGAATGAAGAATGGTCAGACGCAATGCCAAAAGTAGTCGGCGGTCGTTATGGTTTATCTTCTAAAGAGTTTAACCCGGCAATGGTGAAGAGCGTTTTTGACAACCTCAGTGCCGATAAACCCAAAAATCATTTTACAGTCGGCATCAACGATGACCTTTCTCACACATCTTTACCTTTCGATGCAGGTTTCTCTATCGAAGCAGATAATGTGGTGCGGGCAATGTTTTACGGTTTGGGTTCTGATGGTACTGTGGGTGCAAATAAAAACTCCATTAAAATTATTGGGGGAGAAACTGACAACTATGCTCAAGGTTACTTTGTCTACGACTCCAAAAAATCTGGTGCTGTTACTGTCTCCCACCTCCGCTTCGGTGCTAACCCCATTCGTTCCACTTATCTCATCGACCAAGCAAATTTTGTCGGTTGTCACCAATGGAGTTTTCTAGAAAAATTAGACGTTCTGACCTCCGCAGCTAATGGTTCTATTTTTCTGATGAATAGTCCCTACGCTCCCGATGAAGTTTGGCAACAGTTGCCAGTAGAAATTCAAGAACAAATTATCCGCAAGAATTTAAAAGTCTATGTAATCAATGCTAATAAAGTTGCTAGTGATAGTGGGATGAGGGGACGCATTAATACAGTAATGCAGACCTGTTTCTTTGCCTTAGCTAATGTTTTGCCCAGAGAAGAGGCGATCGCTCAAATTAAAAAATACATCCAAAAGACCTACGGCAAAAAAGGTCAGGAAATTGTCAATATGAATTTACAAGCGGTTGACAATACTTTGGATAATCTCTACGAAGTTAAAATTCCCACGGAAGTTAGCAGTACTCTCCACCGTTTACCACCCATTCCCGACACAGCGCCAGAATTTGTGCGGGATGTTTTGGGCAAAATGATTTCTAGGGAAGGTGACCAACTACCAGTCAGCGCTTTACCATGTGATGGAACTTACCCCACCGGAACAACTAAATGGGAAAAACGTAATGTTACTCAAGAAATTCCAGCTTGGGACCCAGATGTTTGCGTGCAATGCGGTAAGTGTATTATGGTTTGTCCTCATTCGGTCATCCGTGGTAAAGCTTATGAGGAGACTTTGTTAGATAATGCTCCGGCAACTTTCAAATCTACAAATGTCAAGGATAAAGATTTTTCCGGACAGAAATTTACTATCCAAGTCGCACCCGAAGACTGTACTGGTTGTGGTGTGTGTGTAGATATTTGCCCGGCAAAAAATAAATCTATGCCATCCCGCAAGGCAATAAATATGGAAGCGCAGTTACCATTGCGGGAACAAGAAAGGGAAAATTGGGATTTCTTCCTGGGTCTACCTAACCCCGACCGTCGCTCCCTCCATCCCGACCGTATTCGTCAACAACAATGGCAAGAACCTTTGTTTGAGTTTTCTGGTGCTTGTGCAGGTTGTGGAGAAACTCCTTATGTTAAATTAATTAGTCAACTATTTGGCGATCGCTCGGTTGTGGCGAATGCTACGGGATGTTCTTCTATTTACGGCGGTAACTTACCTACAACTCCTTGGACAAAAAATGCCGATGGTCGCGGGCCCGCTTGGTCAAATAGTTTGTTTGAGGATAACGCCGAATTTGGTTTAGGTTTCCGTCTGTCTCTCGACAAACATAGTC
Source organism: Okeania hirsuta (assembly GCF_003838195.1). GTDB lineage: Bacteria > Cyanobacteriota > Cyanobacteriia > Cyanobacteriales > Microcoleaceae > Okeania > Okeania hirsuta. The sequence goes on along the minus strand of NZ_RCBY01000344.1, from coordinate 3,020 downwards.
AGTTTGCTACGGAGCTTTTACAAAAAGTAGCGGGAACTGTGGGAGATAATTTAGTTGAAGCCATTCTGAACGCCTCCCAAAAATCTGAAGCTGATATTTGGGAACAACGGGAGCGAGTCGCCCAAGTCAAGGAAAAATTGCAAGGGGTAGATTCGCCAGAAGCAAAGCAACTGCTGACTTTAGCAGATTATCTGGTGAAAAAATCTGTTTGGATAGTTGGCGGTGATGGTTGGGCTTATGATATAGGTTTTGGTGGTTTAGACCACGTTATCGCCAGCGGTCGAAATGTGAATATTTTGGTCATGGATACGGAGGTTTATTCTAATACTGGCGGTCAGTCTTCCAAAGCAACACCCCGTGCAGCAGTTGCTAAATTTGCAGCAGGAGGAAAACCATCAGGCAAGAAAGATTTAGGTTTAATAGCAATGACTTACGGGAATGTTTATGTTGCCAGCGTTGCCATGGGAGCGCGAGACGAACATACCCTGAAAGCATTTTTGGAAGCTGAAGCTTATGAGGGACCATCTTTAATTATTGCTTATAGTCATTGTATTGCTCATGGAATTAATATGACGACAGCAATGAGTAATCAAAAAGCTCTTGTAGAAAGTGGTCGGTGGTTGTTGTATCGGTATAACCCAGACTTGGTACAACAAGGAAAAAATCCTTTGCAACTAGATATGCGATCGCCCAAGAAACCAGTAGGCGAGTCGATGTATCAGGAGAATAGGTTCAAAATGCTCACCAAGAGTAAACCAGCTGATGCCAAAGAGTTATTAGCACAAGCGCAGGAAGATGTCAATACTCGTTATGCGATGTATGAATATTTGGCAGCTCGAAAATTAGAAATGCCCAATGGTAATGGAAATGGTAACGGTAATTCTGATGCTATGAAAACACCAGAAAAAACGACTAATAGCTAATAGCTTCCGAGGGATAAAACTGTAGGTTGGGTTAAGCGCAAGCGCAACCCAACAACAAGATATAGTTTGAGGAATTACGCATTTTTGAGTTCTAATATAGAATCCGGTTGAATAGTTATTGTATAGTTGGGAGTAGGGGAGTGGGGGAGATTAAAGGCTTGAAGTAATTATAGAATTATCAACATATACTAATTAAATAATTGTGGTTTAAAGCCTGCCCTTTTAAGGGGAAAAAATTGCTAGGATATTTCCTTATATTCAATTCCGTAACGGTTAAAATCCGAGGTAATTATCCATTATCCATTATCAATTAATGAATCCTACCTCCTCGCTCATTCCCCGTTATTCCTGTCTTCCCCTCCCCTCCTGGGAGGGGTTAGGGGTGGGTTGTCTCCTGAAGATATAGTTTGAGGAATTACGCATTTTTGAGTTCTAATATAGAATCCGGTTGAATAGTTATTGTATAGTTGGGAGTAGGGGAGTGGGGGAGATTAAAGGCTTGAAGTAATTATAGAATTATCAACATATACTAATTAAATAATTGTGGTTTAAAGCCTGCCCTTTTAAGGGGAAAAAATTGCTAGGATATTTCCTTATATTCAATTCCGTAACGGTTAAAATCCGAGGTAATTATCCATTATCCATTATCAATTAATGAATCCTACCTCCTCGCTCATTCCCCGTTCCTCCTGTCTTCCCCTCCCCTCCTGGGAGGGGTTAGGGGTGGGTTGGGAGGGGTTAGGGGTGGGTTGTCTCCTGTCTCCTGTCTCCTACCCTTACCCATAAGACTTTTGAGCGCAAACCCTATATATTTATAACCCAAACTACTAGCACGTTTAGTCTAGAACTATGGGTGAAAAAAATCTAACCCCCCAACCCCCTTTGTGGTATAGTGGCAGGGATCATAGATAGGATTCGACTGGTATTTTTTAAATATGAAAGTATTTGACTATGATAAAATCAGAGCTACTTTGCTTAAAGGGCCTCGTGTAACCTCTCTCCTGAAACATTTTGAGAATATTGCTGCGGGTATCTCTCAAGCACCTACACAAAGCGTATATGCAGCCTCTGACTTTTTAAGTAAAAGCAATGAATATCGGGAATACCACAGTGTATTTCAACGCAATATAGGAACATTCTATCAACATTTCTGTGCCAGTGTTCCCTTTATTATAGAAGAGCAATGCCGAATCGGTGTAGCTCTACAAAGGTTAGCAAAACACCGACTAAAAGATGAGAAAAAGCCTTTTACTTATTATGAGGTAAGTTCAGCAGATGGCACAAATGCAAGAACACTGGCTGAATATTCCCAAGGTATGATTAGTACTTTAACTGACTCTCCAAATCCAGCCAATGGAGAAAATTTCCATAAGCTTTGCCAACACAGCTATTCCGATATTTATATCGGACCTTTTGTAGACATCACACCTGAGTATATTTCAGCAAGAAACGATCGTCCTTATCTCAAATATGGTTTTGATGCCATCTATGAAAATACAGCATTTCAAATGTATGCTCCTAATCGTAAAGCTCAAATTGCATATGTGAAGCGAGTACTTAAAAGTGATGGATTAATGATCTTTTGTGAAAAGCTGATTCATCCTGTCCGTGATGAGTATGAAAGGAGAGAACATCTAAAGGATAACCTGTTTAAGGCCCATTACTTTACTAAAGCTGACATTGATCAAAAAGTTTCGCAGATCCTTGAAGAGATGGAACAATGTCAGCATTTGAAATAGCAATGGTAATTCCCATTACTTTACTAAAGCTGACATTGATCAAAAAGTTTCGCAGATCCTTGAAGAGATGGAACAATGTCAAGTGACCTTGGATGAGTTAGTAGATTCTATAAGTTATCACTTTAAATATGCGTATATGATCTGGAATAGCACTAATTTTTATGAACTTGTTGCATCTAACGATCAATCTAATTTGCAAAAATTTATTTCTTTCCTTGGGGAGCATTATGTTCCGGCTCCTTTTTTGTGTGAAGAAGTTTTAGTAAAACCACTTCTTTAATGTGTTAATTTATAACTTTAATGGGCTTTGTTGCACAAAAGATGATGTTTAGGGTAAAAATAAAGAAGTCAAGATGGT
>NZ_RCBY01000343.1 GCF_003838195.1 Okeania hirsuta | reverse complement strand
AAGGAAGAAGGAAGAAGGAAGAAGGAAGAAGGAAGAAGGAAGAAGGAAGAAGGAAAAGTATCACGTTGTCTGAGTTTTAAGCTTTTGATCTGTCCTAGCCTTTGCTTCGACTGCTATAACAATTTACCTTAATTTCTATGGAATATCTCGAGTAATATCCTGGTTTTGGATATTTTCGGGATAATTTTGATTGTTTTGAATTTCAAAAGATGAAATTCTCTAGGAGCTGATTGCTAGTATCAATATCTATGGCAATTTCCGGCAATAACTGAAAAAAAGAAGGGGATTTTTTTGACTTAGCCAAAAAAATAGTTGATAACCTGCTTGGAGGTGATTTGATTGTACGCCAAAAAATTTGAACTAAAACTGAGTAATCAGGAGCGCTCAAAAGTTGAAGCAAGAAGCAAACATCACCCACCCCCATCCCCTCCTGGGAGGGGAGCTAGGGCGTGTTTTCAAACTATAGCCACAAAATAATCCAGGCGATCGTGATCATGGCTGTATAATTGGCAGCAAGTTTTTCATACCGAGTAGCGATACGTCTCCATTGCTTGAGTCGATTGATAGCGCGTTCAACACCCGTTGCGTTGACGATATATTTCACGGCTAAACGAGCCTCGGCGTGGCTCATTGGATCATCTTGGAATTGTCAGGCCAATACCGCGACGACTTAAATAATTGCGTATGCGACGACCTGTGTAGCCTTTGTCTCCAACTAATCGTACAGGGCGTAAACGCGGACGGCCTGCCCCAGAACGCTTCACTGCTCCTTGTTCCATCAATTCTTCCAGAAACAGTGACTCGTGACGCTGGCCACGGCTCAATAGAAAAGTCATCGGTTGACCTTTCCCCTCACAACGTATGTGTATTTTTGTACTAAAACCACCACGAGAACGACCTAGTTTTTCTGAGGCTTGGCCCCCTGTTTCCCTCCAGCAGCATGTTGATGGGCACGAATCACACTGCCATCGACATGCAGTTCGTTTAGATGAATTATAATTCTCTCAGTTGCTAAGTTCATTAGATAAAAACTCCTAAACTAAATCCTGATAGAAATGCTGTTGCTGTCAAGAACTGGGCTGTACAGTTACAGTGATGTGTCTAGTGAATACTGTACAGTTTACTAGACACCTACGCTTAAGGACAAGGCTTGAATCTCAATTATCTGACTTAAAAAACATTCAAATTGAGCATTAAAACCTGCGGAATATAGGTTATGAAGTTTTGATGAAGACAAACCCCTCTTATCTCTGGAAATCTACTATAGAGCACCTATTTTGCAAATAATTTGAGCTTGTTTGCAAGCCGTTACACCTAATTATTGCAATTTTTTGACTGTGACTCTCATCACTAGAATTATCTACCTGCTTCACATTCTGTCTGCTAACAAAGTCACTCTATAAATACTTCCTGAATCACTTAAACCTAACCGAAAAATCACCAGAATTAAGTAACTTTTGTCACCACCATCTCCAGAAACAAGGGAGATGATAAAAACATAGAGTTCAAAGAAAGGAAAGCCAAAAACATGAAAAACTAAATCATTGCATCCATCGCTGCTATCCCTTTCGCTTTAGATACTTTATTTGCTGGTACTGGTACGGCAGTTGCTGCTGCTTTAATTGGTGAATTTCAATTTTCTAGTGGTTTCGATGTTACTGAACTTACAAAAGACGAGTTGAATTTTAATCCAAATCCCAGCACTCTTTCTATTAGTCTCTTTACTACAACAGGCAGTTTTGAGCAATATTGAATTGAATTCATTTTTTTGAAAATTGCATAACTCCAAAACAACGAGAAATAAGTATAGGCAGAACAGAAAAAATCAGGATTAATTCGCCTGAAAATTAACTCACAACTAGGATGAAAATCAATCATGTCAGGGATTACAATATATTCTGCGATCAGGGTGGCATCTCAACTGCTGCCAACAAGAATGTACTTAGCATCTCAAAACAGGAGAAATAGACATGAGTTTTTTTAAGAAGGTTGGAAAAGCCTTTAAAGATGTCGGAAAAGTCATTGCTGAGGAGACGGAAAAGACTGTGAATGAAATTTCCAAATCTCCAGTCATTAATGATATTGCGTCAGTAACTAAAGACGTTGGCACATCGGCAACACGAATTGTTACAGACACCGCGATTGACATTGCGAACGTGAGTACAGGCTTTCAGTTTAATGATGAAATGGAAGCTGCCAAGCAAACAATGTCAGATGCCGGAGTCCTGAGTGCGGCTGATGCGATTAAGAAAAATCACTATCCTTTTTTGGAACGAATGGAGGAGGAAGCCAGAAGAAAGTTATCGCAGATTCAAACATTGTTTCAAAGCGGTCAAAATTTAGAGCGCCAGCGAGATCAACTGGTGAGTACCCTCAGTGATATGTGTGGGGATGTCACCCTCTTGTCTCAGGAGAGTCTGGAAGCTGAAACATTATTAGCAGAAGCTCAGAAGATACCTGAGTGGGAGAAATGGGCAACAATCCTGGATCTTCCTCCAATAACTATTGCGCAAGTGAATCAGATCAGTGCTTCTACAAAGAAATGGGAGCAAGTTGGCAAAAAAATAGCGATGTCTAACCTGATTGTCGGTGTCGCAGATGGAACCGCTGCACTAATCGCTCTGGGTTCATTGTCAAAAGCTAAACGATTGACGAAAGTCTCAAATCTGACTCGCACAGGCTCATCAGCGGTGGTTAATACTGCTGCCAAGTCCTCAAAGTTTCTCAAAGTGGGCAAGCTTGCCGGGAGAGCATCAGGGGTTTTAGCAGTCGTTTCTGTGGGGCTTGATGTTGGTTTAAGTGTTGCAGAATTAGAGCGTCAGAAAGCTCAACTTGAGAAAACACTGGCTGAATTAGATCGTGATATTGCCGAGGCTAAACGAGATTTGTCCGCATTGCGTCAAGAAAAATCTGAAATTCTCTCTCGGATTAATGAGCTTCTCAACAGTGTAGAGCCACCTCAAACCTTAAAAAGTTGGCCAGCTTGGGCTGAATCAACGCAGGAGGCATTGAGATCGGTAGTCAATCGTTTGATTTCAGTCAATGGCATTATTGATCGAGCAAAGCAGAAAGCAGAGCAAACCAGAGGAAAGCCATTAGAGCAGAGAGTAAATAAAGTTGCGGCAATTGATCCGAATATTTCCAAAGCAGAAGCGTTGGAGATTATCAAGATGGTCGATCGCGAAGCGGGTTATTCTGAGGCTCAATCGACTGATCAGAGGAACTTCCAGGCTATTTCATCGCTGTCCTGGTCTGTTGAAGGTTCTAGTGAGCCTTTGATCGTGCAGAATGAAAAACTGAATCAGATCGTCTGTATGTATAGCCTTCCGGGAAACGATACCTCTTCTGACGCAACCTGGAAATATTACACAACTGCACAACTGACAAAAACTCTGTCAATCAAGTGGAGTTATGGAGGTTCTCATGCTTCTGAGAATCCGATTGGCGAGGTTGTTGTTTTTGCGGATAGCCCCTCTGGACGTGAAGTCATTACTTTATACGATGATGTTCCTCCATTAATGAGCGATCCGTCTGAGGGCAGTGCTTCTATCCAAGTTTATGAGCAGCAGGCTTTCGGCATTATTATCACAGCCAAAACAGGCTCGGCAGAAGTTCAACAAGATTCTGCCTCTATGAACATGACTTTAGGCTCTCTCACCATTCAATTCTTTGGGTAGCCTTTAGCGCGATGGAGAGGATTACTCTTTCATCCACTCAATTTTTCAGTTAATTAATCAACATCAAATTTAGGAGAATTATCATGGGATTTGGGTCTTTTTTTAAGATTGCTAAAAATGTCGGCACATTTATTGAGATTGTAGATACCACTGCTGATGTCGCGACTCTGGGAGATGAGATTGCGAAAGCTGCACTAGGCGATGATTACGATCCGGCTTTTCGCGATAAGTCTCAGGAGGTGGCAGAGGTCGGAAAACAGGTTGATGCCAAAGTCGCACAAGTCAAAAATGTGCAGACTGACATTGACAATCTCGACAATGCAATGAATACCTTAGATCTCAGCTTGGAGCTTTACGATTTCAAGCAGGTTCAAGTCAAGGAACTAATGGAAAAAGTGGGTCAGTTTAATCTGACTTTTGGGGATTTTCCGACCGCCTATGCTTGGCTCACGGGTCCTGCTCAACGAACTGACAATCATCTGAGTGCTGAAGAATTTGCTTTAGAAATCAAAGAAGTACAGGAATATTTAGCACAGATTAGTTTCAGTCCCGCCGTTGTCGCAATCACCTCTGCGGAGCTACTGTTTACAGCAGTCTGTCATGCCATCAGAAAACGCAAACGCTTTAATCAACCTTCAACTCCAACTGTCAGACAACGTAGGAATGCCTTTTCTGGGATGGAAATGTTGGATGATGCACATGCTCAGGCAATCAAAAAAATTCGCCGAAACCGAAAGATTGCAATTGGTGCTGATGTCGTATCTAAGACTGCCAGTTCTATTTCTCTTGGATTTACAATCTACAGTATCTTTAGTCGAGTGAATGGTCGCAATAAAGCCTTCAAGGCACTCGAAAAGCAACTCCAGGAGTACGAAGATGAATTGGCTGCCTATAATTACTTGATTGGTGGGTATAGTTCAGCTCCTGACAATCAAGCGATTCGTGAAGCCGTTGAAGTCGTTAATTCTCTTCAAGAACAGATTGCCAACTTAGAAGAAATCAATCCCGAAGAGGTGAATTTAACGGAACTGAATCAAAACATTGAAACAGCAGAAGAGAATCTATCCAGTCAGCTCAATAATAATGACGATTTCGCTCAAGCCAAATTTTTCTTTCAAGTTGACGATCCCGATAACCCTGAAGAGAAGATTGAGTGGAGCACTGAAGATGATTTAGGCTTGGCTTTTGGAATGAAGTCAATTGTTGAGCAAAGTAATGAACGCGGCGACATCATCTTGACAAACATTCGTAATCTCTTTGAGGATATGATTGAGGCTCTTGATAGTACTTTAAATTCGACTGACGAATACGACCAATTTGCACAAAGCTATATCTCTGACACGACGGTTATTGATAATGTCAAGCTTGAAAAAGAGGCATTTGAAACGTTAGCGGCAATTGCAGGCAATCGCGAACTTTCCTCTCAAGAACGTAAAAATAATGGATTTGACAAGATTCAAGAACAATGTCAAGACTCTTTGCAAACTCTGTTATCTCAGGTTGTAGATTCGGCAACGGAGCTGTTGAGAAATGCTCAGTTTGCGGCTCAGATGGCAGTCGAAGCTCGACAGATTATTCAGGAGGCTAATCAGGAAGAAGAGGCTGTTAACGCCAGAAACGAAGAGAGTCGAAAACAAAATCAAGCTTTTCGGGATCTCATTAAACAGAATCTAATTCTACAAGGTAATACCAATCCGACTGAGGAAGATATCGATCAAGCACTTCTGGCTATGGGCATTACTGTCAATATCGAAGAATTTGATCGTGACGCCTTTATTCAGAATAAGGTTAATGATTCTGCAAAAGCAGAGTGGGACGCATCTGATTTAGACACAAATCCAACGGACCGATTTCCTAATGAAGAGTCTGCTCGCGCTCTCCTCTCTCTGATGGTTAGAGATTTATCTACACCTGAATAAACTTTCACATCAGTCAAGTACAATCGTTGATTTTATCGGGTGGGTTGCTGCAAAGTAAACCCACCTTGTCTTAACTAATCTTCACAAGTAGCTTTTTAGTTATGAATCTTTCCTGCCTGCTTAGGCAGGTAATAGTGGTGTTTTTTTCGATGGATTTTTCAAAATCATATCATTGGGAGTTTAATTATAGCGCTGTGCGCAGGCAACAGCTCATCTGGCAACAGCTCATCTGGGGGAATAAAA
>NZ_RCBY01000342.1 GCF_003838195.1 Okeania hirsuta | reverse complement strand
TCCTGTAGTTGACTTAAACCTGAAGGTGGAAAATTTACCCCTAGAACCGATCGCTCAACAATATGGTATTACTCCACCTCTTCCCCTCGGTAACTTTTCTTCTGAAGTAGCGATCGCTGGTGCTTTGGAAAGTCTGAAAGGGCAAGTTCAATGGCAGTTACCAAAAGCTGTTTATCCGGTGAGTGGTACTGTTGATATTGTTGATAGTCAGGCGAATATTAAAAATACTGTTGTTGAAGTTGGTGGGGGAAAGGTTAATATTGATGGTACTGCTAATCTGGATAACTGGCAGCTCAACGTTACTGTCAATCAAATTAATTTAGATAATTTAGAACCTTTAAAACCATTGGGTTTACCATCTGGGTTGGAAGGTATTGTTAATGCTCAAGCTAGTTCTTCTGGTCTCACGAGGGATTTTTCAATTAATAGTATTGATGGGAATGGGAGTGGGGTAATAAATATTGCTGGGGGTCAGGTTAATTTTAATGCTCGGGCAAATAATGGTAGTTTGCAGGGTAAGGGAAATGCTGTTCAATTGAGTTTAAGTGCTTTAGAAAGAATAGGGAGAAATGCAAATTTTCTGACGACTCCTAATCCTATTTTATCTAGTCAAACTGATGGGAAGGTTAATGGTGAAGCTACTTTTTCAGCTAATCTAAATGATTTAAGTTTGCCTGGCATAACCAGTGGTTTTCAGGGGAATGTTAATATTGCTAATGGTACGGTTAATGCTAATGGGAAAGTTAATAATGGTAATTTTCAAGCATTGGTTGATACTGAAGAATTACCACTTAATCCTTTGTTAGATTTGGGGTTATCGGCAGTAAATTCTGGAATTATTACTGACCAGGAACAGTTAAATAATATTAGGGTTAATATTCCCAGGTTAAAAACTCTGAATGGTAGACTAAATGGCAAGGTTAATTTATCAGGAAATCTGGCAAATCCTTCCCCGGAAAATATAGCAGGAGATTTAGTGGGAAATCTCAAAATTGAGGAAGGTACAATTAATGCTACAGGTAGTTTAAATTCGGGTAATTTTCAAACGACAGTTAAAACTAATCAAATATCTCTTACTGCCGTCGAAAAGTTATTAACAGAAGCACAAATTGTTTCTCTGAAAAATAATGTTTTACCAACAGATATTAAGGGAGAAGTTCAAGGGGAAGCGACTATATCTGGAAATATTAATAATTTAACTCCTACAGGAATTGCTATTGATGGGGATGGGAAAGTAATTATTGCTGGAGGAACTGTTAACGCTACGGGTAAATTAAATAATGGTAATTTTCAAGCTTCAGTTAATAGTAGTAAATTAGCAGTAAATCCACTTATGGATTTAGGAGAAGCGGTTTTAACATCAGGATTAATTCCAGTAGAACCTAATCAAATTCAAATTTTACAAGCTCAAATTCCTGCTATTAAAACTTTAAATAGTCAAGTTGATGTTAATGCTAATTTATCTGGAAATTTAAATAATTTATCTCCAGAAGCAATTACCGCTAATACTAATAGTAAATTATTTATTGATGGCAATGCTGTTTATATTGATGGTAAACTCGAACGAGGAAACTTTTTTGCAAATGTAGGAACAGAAAATATTGCTTTACGCCTTTTGGAAGAAACAGTCAGAAAAACTGGTTTAATTGCTATACCAGCTAGCGCAACTTTACCTCCAGGAATTGAAGGAGAATTATTTGGTAATCTGAGCGTATTTGGCAACTTAAATAATCTGAATCCTCAAGCAATAGCCGCTGATGGAACCGGAAAATTAATCATTGGAAATAATACAATTAATGCCACAGGAAAATTAAATAATGGTAATTTTACAGCCTCAGCGATCACTGAACCTATTCCATTGAGTTTTGTAAAAAAAATAGCTAAAGAGCTAGACACGAATTTGGGCACGGATAACACGAATAAGGAAATTATAGAATTAGTTTTGCCTTATTTAGACACAATAAATGGCAATATTCTAGGCAATGCTAAAGTCGCTGGAAATTTAGAGAATTTAAACCCAGAAGCTATAGCTGCTGAAGCGGAAGGAAAAGTACTTTTGGCAAATGGTGGAACTGTTAATATTACTGGAGAATTAGTAGGTAAAAAATGGCAAACTGCTATAGTAGGAGACCAAATTCCTTTAGAGCAATTTTCGGCAGCATTGGAAAAACAAGAACAGACAAAACCAGCCGTTGCAGCTATTAGACAGGTACAAAAATTATTAGGGCAAGCTGAAAATTTACCAGTAATTGGTGGCTTTTTAAATACAAATATCGACCTGTCTGGAACCCTAGCAAATTTCTCTCCAGAAGCTATAGCCGCTCAAGCAAAATTAACACTTTCAGAATTACCAGTTATTCAACAACCTCTTAATTCTCTGTTTGACTGGAAAGGTAAACAAGTAGAAATAGAAAAAGTTTCTATCCCGCCAAACGTTAATGCTAATGGAGTAGTAGGTGTAGATTTTACACAACAAAAACCACCGACAATTTCTGGAATTAATATTAATGTCAATTTGTCAGATTTTGACTTAGAATCTCTGCCCATAGAAAAATTAGCACAAAATTTACCCATAGAAAAAAAAGGAGAGTTATTAACAGGTAGAGTCAACTTTGATGGTAAAGTCATCGGTAAATCTATCGAAGATTTAAGTTTGGTTGGTGATATTGTATTGCGAAACCTAGCCGTAAATTCAGTAGATTTTGATTCCGTTTTATCTGGAAAATTAAATGCAGGAATAGCTGATGGAGTAACATTTAAAATTGCAGGGGAACAAGACCGTCTAGAATTAGTATTAGATCGATTTGATCAAACCTATTTTCCCACTGCTTTCTTAATTCAACGCGACGAAGCAAAACTCGCAGGAGTCACAGAAGGAGAAAACCTCCTAGTAACATTAGAGCAATTTCCTGTTGAATTATTAGATATAGCGCCAGCAGCACAATTTGATATCGCTCAAGTTTCCGGGGAAGCATCCGCCAAAATAGCAATATCTGGTCTGAGAACATTCGACTTGAACTCCATCGCAGCAAACGGAAATCTTGCAGTTGCCAAACCTAGCATTGGTTATATAGATGCAGAAAGTTTCACCGCAGATATCAATTTTGCCGAAGGTATAGGAACTCTCAATGACGGTACATTATTATTAGGTGACAGTCGATATGTCTTACAAGCAATGGTCGATATTAATTCTCCCGACGCCAATTTCGACCCCAAATTTGCTGGCAACCTAAAAATTGAAAAAGGTGAAGCTCAAGATATTTTGACCGCCCTCCAATGGTTTAACTTAGAAGATATTGCGCGAGGTATAAAGACTCCAAATTATGCCAACGCTGAAGATGTGCAACCAGTTGCAGTAGGTTTTCCAGAAAATACACCAGTCATTTCCCAACTGCGTCGGTTTGCCGAAATTCAAGCTTTGCTAAAACAACAACAAGAAAGTCAACAACCAAACACTCCCATACCAATACCACCCCTTGCAGACCTAGATATAACTTTTTCAGGAGAAGTAACAGCAGAAGGAACTTGGCAGTCTGGTATTGACGGCAAATTTGACATCAATGGTAGCGACTGGAGTTGGGGACCTTACAAAGTCGATAAATTTCTCGTACAGGGTCAGTATGAAAACGAAGTGCTGACAGTCAAACCACTAGAAGTGCAAGCAGGAGAAACATTATTAGCATTTAATGGAGATTTGAGTGCAGAAAATCAGACTGGGAAATTACGATTAGAAAATATAGATTTAGGAGAAATACAGAAATTTGCCCAAAATTATATACCACCAAATATCAATTTTAATATTACAGGAATTTTGAATGCCGAAACAGAAATAGGAGGAAATTTTGAAGACCCCAGAGCTATAGGCAAAATCAATATAGTAGACGGCACCTTAAACGAAACACCCATTGAAAAAGCACAAACAGAATTTAGTTATAACACTGGGCGTCTGCGTTTTGGTGGAGGTATTTCTATAATTGGAGACCCCATTTTGTATAGAGGGGATGTACCCATTGACCTACCCTTTGCTCAAGTTTCCGCAGGTAGCGATCTAATTAACGTCAGCGTCAATATTAAAAATGATGCGTTACAGATAGTTAACATCTTGACCGACCAGGTGACATTAAACTCTGGTCAAGGAGATATATTATTGCAGGTCAAAGGAACATTACAACAACCAGAACCAGAAGGATATGCTAAATTTGCAAATATAAGTATCACAGCAGCAGCATTTCCCCAACCTCTAACAGACCTAGAAGGAACAGTTTTATTTCAGGGCGATCGTATAGAGGTAAAAGAACTCCAAGGAATTATTAGTGATGGTAAAGTTGAAGTCATTGGTGTTTTACCAATTTTTCAACCCTTTGGCAGTCAAGAACCAGATATAAATAACCCCCTGACAATTACATTAGACCAACTCAATATAGACTTTCAACGAGTTTTTCAAGGTGGTATTGATGGAAAAGTCCTGATTACAGGTACAGCTTTGCAACCAGAAGTAGGCGGTAACGTTGAAGTCTCCCAAGGTAAAATATTTTTAAATCAGGCAGCAGGTTTAGCAGCAGCAGCAGGTAGTCAAGAAAATCCACCTAGTTTTGGCATGGGAGAATTTGAGATTGGTCTAAATAATTTTCAAGTGACTCTAAGCGATCGCCTACAGATGATTAGTCCAGGACTAGCTAACTTTGAAGTTGCAGGTGGTTTACTGATTAACGGAACCCTCAGCGATATTCGTCCAAGCGGCACGATCGACCTAGCAGCAGGGTCGATTAATCTATTTACTACAGAATTGCGTTTAGACCCCAACTATAACAACATAGCTACCTTTACCCCAATTAATGGACTTGACCCCATTGTAGATGTACAGCTATTAGCATCAGCTTTTGAAAGCAACCGTTCATCATCCCCATCATCACCATTATCACCTGAGACCATAGATGCTCCATCACCAGGCACCTTGAATAGTAGTCAGAGAGTTAGAATTATGGCAACAGCAAAAGGACCTCTATCAGAATTAGAAAATAACCTAGAGTTGACCAGTTCTCCAAAGCGATCAGAAGTACAAATAGTCAGTTTGTTGGGTGGTAATATCATTGATACCCTTAGTGAAGATAGGAATTTAGCATTAGCTAATGTAGCAAGTACCACCATACTTGCTAACTTACAACAAGATATTATTGCAGCAACTGGGTTAAGTGAATTTCGGATATTTCCTGCAAGTATTCCTAAACGTGGAGCGCGACGTGCTTCCTCTTTGGGTTGGGGTTTGGAGGTAGGTGTTGACGTGACGAATAAATTAGGAGTATCCATGACTAGACTTTTTGGTGCCAATGAACCAACGGAATTTTCTCTACTTTATGAACTTAATGATGAAGTACGCATTCGAGGAGGGAGTAACTTTAGTGATAATGCAGTATTATCAGTCGAATATGAGGTGCAGTTTTAATAGGGAGTCATTTCAGTTATCAGTTATCAGTTATTGGTAGGGTGTGTTAGCGATAGCGTAACTGAGCGAAACCCTTCTGGCTAAGTGTAATATCAAGGCAACAGGTTCGCCATGTCATCCGCCAAGAAATTTATTTCTAGGATCAAAGCAGAAGTCATCTTTAGATGACTAATTTATTATGACTATAGCAATGTGCGCTGGCATATTTACAAATTACAGAAAATGTCCAATAGCTAGAAGTCTTATATTATCGGTTTTTTATTCCCCCTGTTCCCTGTTCCCTGTTCCCTGTTCCCTGCGCACAGCGCTATAATATGAAGTCTACAGGAGCTATTGTTTCTCAGCAGGGGGACTGATCTCAAATCCGGTAGCATCGGAGTAATTAAACCTGAATTTTCGGCCACCAATGGTAC
>NZ_RCBY01000341.1 GCF_003838195.1 Okeania hirsuta | reverse complement strand
ATACAGCATTCAGGCTGTCCTGGCCCATCATGCAGCGGAGTCAGTAGTTGAAAAAGGGAATGGAGGCTATTCCCTGAAGCCCGTTATTAAGGTGCTTCGATAAATTTTTCTGAATTTTAGGCATGCCTGATTCTCAAATACTTGAGGATCAGGCATATATTTTTTTACTTAAGTTGAGACTTTTAATCTGAAAGTTCATCCAAACACAAAAGAATGTAAAATTTGTTTAAGCATTCAATTATTACACACAAATTCATTATGAAGAAACTAGCTATCGCCCTCTTTGTAATCGCTTCTTTCAGTTTTTTGCTGATGAGTTGCAGCGGAGGCAACAAAACACCCAAAATACTTTGACCGAAGAAGAGGTCAAAGAGGTTCAACAACTGGATTCCATTTCCTCTGAAATTGAAAGTTCCCTCGAGGAGCTTGAAGCTACAGAGGCTGAATTAATGGAAGCTCTGGAAGACATTCAGGAATAGATCTATCACTCAACATCAACTAATCAAAAATGAAACAGATAAAATACATATTGATCCTTTTCAGCATGCTGGGATCATCGGACTCGGACCTGCATATGGTCAATCGAAAAAGCAAAAGGGCAAGAGAAGAAGCAGGGAGAAGATGGAGAAAATGAAGGATAAAGCCCAGAAAGGGAAAAAGGATGCTGAAGAGGACATGGAAGAGATGAAAAGAGCAGGGAAAAGCCAAAGGCAAGGAAAAAGCAAAGGAAGCTAAAGAAAAGAATGAAGGATAAGGGAAAGAAAGATGTATGATGAATACGAGGATGAAGATATGGACGAAGAAGAGGACGAAATGGAAGAAGGTGAAGGCAAAGCCAAAGGAAAAGACAAGGATAAATCCAATAATGGCAATGCTTATGGAAAAAAATAAAGGAGAAGCTTTCCGCAAAGAATTTGGCAAGGCCCGTGCAGCAGAAGCGAGAGAAAGAAATGCTAGCAGAAAAGCAGAAGCTCGTGAAAGAGTTGCGAAGGGTGAGGAGACAGCCAGCGCTGCAAGAGAAAAAGTAAAGGCGGCCAAAGAGAAGCTCGAAAAGACATGAAAGAGAAGAAAATCTCCGAAGAAGATTATAAAGTCAAAAAAGAGAAAATCGACGCGGCTGAGAAGAAATTAGAGGAGTACGAAATGAAGTTTGAAGGAAGGTAAGGCCAAAAATAGAGAAAAATTAGAATTGATGTTAAAATAAGAATAGCCCTTCTCAGGCTATTTTTTTTGGTATTCTGGCAGTAAGAAGAAAGGAAGCTTTTATACGAAAGCTATTTATTCAGGCTAGGTAAATTCGAAAGTTATTATGCATGCATAATAACTTTTTATATCTTTCACATATTAAAAAACAACTAGATGAAAACATGATGGGATAAAATGATGTTAGAGTGGTGTTCGACTTTTTTCGCTTAAACCCGATTTTCTTTTTTTGCTTCGCTTAAATGGAAAAAGAAAACCGCTCAGATTTGTTATTATTCCTCGTTTAAGGGATGACAACTAATGACAATAAAGGAAAGGTAATTCCGTCGATCAGCCCGGAGCGTCGATAACAATTCTGTTAAAACGTCACTCAAGACTAATTTTGGATCTACTATTACCGTAAATATGAACATTTCTTCTACCTATTACTCTCTTCGTTCACTCGTATTTATTTCTGTTTGTTTCTTCTTCCCGGCTTTATATGGGCAAAGCACCATAAATGGCCTGGTGCAAAATGAAGAAAATGAATCAGCCCCTGGTGGGAGCCAGGGTCGTAGTTGTAGGACAGCCAGCGGGTGGCATCACCGATGGAAGCGGGAAATTTATCATCAAAACCAAAATCAATCCTCCTTTTGAGCTGTTGATTACCTATTTGGGCTTTGACACTTTACGGACAGAGGTTACTTCAACCCGGGATCAATTGGTTTTCGGTTAAAAGAATCCCAAATTACTGCAGAAGAAGTTCAGATTGTTGCCTCAGCCATTTCAAGAAAAACAAAGAGAGCAACACCTCACGGTAGAATCTTTAAGTATCAATGCTATCAAGGAGACGCCTGCGGTAAGTTTTTACGACGCACTTGGCTCTTTGAAGGGAGTAGACCTGACCTCAGCCAGTAATGGGATTCAAGATCATCAATACCCGGGATTTAATAGTACCCGACTGTGAGTCCTTGCAGGTAATTGATGCAATTGATAACCAGGCTCCGGGACTGAATTTTTCTGTGGGTAATTTTGCCGGGTCTTCCGAGTTGGATGTTGAAAAGGTAGAGGTAATTGCAGGTGCGAGTACACCCTGTACGGACGGGGGCATTCAATGGGGTAATTAGTATGACAACCAAAAGTCCCTTTATCCATCCCGGACTTTCTGCTATGGTAAAAGTAGGAGAAAGAACCTGAGAGAAGGCGCTATTCGTTTTGCTGATTTTTATAAGAATAAAGAAGGCAGGCCCTTTCTGGGTTAACAAATAAATGTCTCCTACTTCGAAGCTGATGATTGGGAGGCAGATAATTTTGCGCCTACTGATCAGGCCATCGAAGATTTTGAAGAAGAAGGTCTGGGATTAGATAGATTGCTGGCTAATCCGGGAAGTTACGATGCCATCAATCGATACGGTGATGAAGAAAGAAATAATTTTGGTGGTAGTGCCGGGCGCCTGAATTTCCCCGGTTTGGGGCAATTCTACCGCACGGGCTATGATGAGGTTGATTTGGTTGATTATGATACCCGAAACCTCAAATTGGGCGGGCTCCATCCACTGGCTCCCCACTTCTAAAATTGAAGCTATTTATCGCTTCAATTATGGAAACGGTACTACCGTTTTTCAAGGAGATAACCGCTACAGCTTGAAAAATCTGGGTCTGCAACAACACACATCATTGACATTGGTTCAGCAAGATAAATGGTCCATCCAGGCCTATCATACATCAGAAGATGCGGGGGATTCGTATGATGGCGGTATTTACAGCCCTCCTGCTTCAGGATGCTGCTAAACCTAATGACCTGGGACAATGGACCCAGAATTACGGGAACTACTGGTCCCAGAACATAACCAATCAGGTTCGGGATCTTTCCCGGTTACCCTGATCCCAGAGATCCATCCATTCAGCCTTTCTGGTTTAATCCAGAAACACGAGATTCTATCTATGCACAAGTTGATCGGGTGCTTATAGAAAATGCTGAACAATTGCAGGCCTGGCATGATGAAGCACGTGCTTTCGCAGACGGTAGAGGAGTAGGGACTACCCTTTTCCAGGATCGTTTTAATTTCCCGGTACTCCCAGATTTGATTCGCTTTTTAATGACATCATTTCCAAGAAAACCTTTCTGGAAGGCGGTTCCGGTTTCATCAGCAGATCTTCCCTTACCCATTTACAAGGAAACTATCAGATCAAAACAGAGGCGCTGGACGATATTACTTTGGGGGCAGCGCTCGTTTGTATACCCCTTATTCAGAGGGAACGATTTTCTCTGATACAGTAGGCGGAGAAAGGATCACCAACTTTGAATATGGTTTTTTTCACTCGATTGGAAAAACGAATCATGAGCGATCGACTGATATTCACCGCAACGGGACGGGTAGATAAGAACCAGAACTTCGATTACTTATTTTCTCCCGCATTAACGGGGGTATTTTTGTACGACCAAAACAATACCTCCGCGTTTCTTTTTGGTTCTGCTATCCGTAATCCTACCTTGCAGGATCAATACTTGTTTTATAATGTAGGTAGGGCAATACTCATTGGAACTTAAATGGAGTAGATTCCTTAATCAATTTCGATTCTTTCCTTGACTACCTGGATTCGCCCAACTTTGACAGAGAAATTCTTCAGTATTTTGATACTCCACCTGTACGTCCCGAGCGGGTTAGAACCATAGAAGCGGGTTACAAAGGAACGCTGGCAGAAAATAAAATTTTCATTGACGCCAACTATTATTTCAGTTGGTATCGTGATTTTTGGGATTCCGCTTAGGTGTGGCTGCAGACTTTGACGATGTATTACCCTTCCCCATCAATCGCCAGGTATTCAGGGTGTCTGCTAATTCTCCGGACCGAGTAACTACGCAAGGGTTTTCGATTGGCGTAAATTATTACTTCAATACCAATTTTCTTTTTGGTGGAAACTACTCCTGGAATGTTTTAGATAGAAGAGGTTCGGATGATGAAATTATCCCTGCCTTTAATACACCCGAACATAAATTTAACCTGGTCTTATCAGGGCGAGATTTCTCTATTGGAAGTTTGAAGCACCTGGGTTTCAACATCAACTACAAATGGTTGAAGGCTTTCTCTTTGAAGGTTTCTCCCAGTTCACAGGCCGAATCCAACCTATGACTTGCTGGATGCCCAGGTAAACATTCGGGTTCCTTCCATTTACAGTACCTTTAAGTTGGGTGCTTCCAACATCCTGAATAATCAGGTTTTCCAAACCTATGGAGGACCCAGAATTGGCCGCATGAGCTATTTCTCTGTAGTATTTGACATTGGTAAATTGTAAACCGTTTAAACTCCTAATCTGAGGAGATTAATTTATACCCAATACTTAACCAAAACCTTTAGACTATTATGATTAAAAAACTTTTACTTTTTGTTGCCTCTCTGGCATTTTGCCTAAGCCTTAGTGCGCAAGATAGGTACCTGGATGAGGTATTTGCAGAAGTCTCCGTTGAGGAAGATGTGTTCTTCTCTGCTAACTATGGCTTTTTCTCCGGGTTCATGGCTTTGGATACCCTGAGAAATGGATGTATACCAGCCTATGGGAGATACCGTTGGATCACGTCCACTTGTAATCCTAATGCACCCCGGAAGCTTTTTGCCAAAAGGGATCAATACCCTTCCTTTTGGAGATAGAAAAGACAGTGCCATCGTGGAGATGTGTATGAGGCTGGCCAAGCGAGGCTACGTTGCAGTAGCAGGTAGTTACCGTGCAGGATGGAATCCGACCTCAACGGACCAGGATGTTCGAGGAGGTACCATCATTACTGCAAACGTACTGGGATCTTTTGACGCAAAAAAACTGCATCAAGTTTTTCCGTCAGGATGCTGCTGGAGACAACAATTATCGAATTGATCCTAACAGAATTACCCTGGGAGGTACCAATACCGGTGGATATGTGGCCATTGCTGCAAACAACTTTGATGAGCCTTCAGATCTTACCCTTTTGAAGTTCCTCAACTCACAAACCGGTATATGCTTACATCGATACTACCTCACGGAAACTTCGATGGAGTTGGTGGTTCTGTGAACAACATTCAGTATGAAGGAATTAATGGAGATCCTAACCTGATCCTGAACTTGGGAGGAGCTTCCGGAGATACCAGCATCAGCAATGCTATGGATGCACCTGTAATTTCCATCTGTGGTCGTAATGATCCCCTGACTCCTGACAGCGTAGGGGTTTGTTGTAGTTTCTGGTGCTGGTGGAGTAGTGCCTGTAATTGAGGTTCACGGTGGACTGACTACTTCTCGTTATTACACGACTTTGGGAGTAAACAGTGTATTCGCTGGTATAACAGGCGATCCTTTTACTGCTCAGGCGGAAGCAAATCTGATGAAAACCCGGAAAAAATCCTGCGGATTACCTGGGTTATTACGAGATTCAGGATCCTGCAACCGGCTACGAACCCTGGGGCTGGTATGACCCGAATGATCCAAATGTTGCTCAGGGAACGGATCCCGATAGTGCTAATTACGTTCCTGGTGCGACTGGTGTTGGTTCAAGAGCCAATCCTTTCCAGACCAAAGCCAAAGCTATGGCACACATAGATACGGTGATGGGATTCTTCTTGCCAAGAGCCTTTGCGGCATTGAACCTGAATGCTGTTTCCATCGATCCTGATCTCCGGATTGATGCAGGATTGGAAATTTATCCTAATCCTGCCAAGCATGAATTGAGAATAGAA
>NZ_RCBY01000340.1 GCF_003838195.1 Okeania hirsuta | reverse complement strand
GCGTCAATCCTATCCGTTTTCAAGGAGAGGTAATAATTAATTATTAATTATTAATCGTTGAACACCTACCACCTTCTTATTTCCTAACCTTTAATCCTGTCATAGTTTCAAGTTCTTGTCTGAATAATAAAGCATATCGACTAGGGATATCAACCAAGGTAACGCTTTCATTATTTTGTGCATCCAAATAAACAATTGCTATTTGAACCCTAGCTTGTTTATCTATAGCACTAATTATTCCACCTACAGGAGAAAGAATACCTTTAGCAATACTTTTTCTGACTTGAGTTTTCGCATAATCTCCTGTAGAAAGTTCTGTAATTTGTTCTTTCTTTAAAGTAAAATTAGCATCTTGATATTCTTCTTTATCAAATTCTATATCCAGGCGCTTACCCGAAATATCTACGTTGACTTCGCATTGATTTAACTCCCCATTATTATTATTTAAACAATGAGCACCATGAGTTCTAGCTAAGGCAATATTAGCTGGAAAAAATAATGAAGCAATAGAGACAAGAGCAATTAATTGTTTTTGCATAATTTTAGCCATTTTAATTAATAAAAGTCAGGAGTCAGGAGGAAGAAAGAAGGAAGTTTTTGGCGTTGCATAGTGACGAATGATTTTAGATTTTTGATGAACAGGATTTTGGATTAATCAATTGCTAGAATGATTGATATTAGGTTTTTTTAGTCAAAGTCTAAACTAATTTTTGGCAATATCATTCCATAATGTGCAACCCCAAGTTTTTTATCACGCTATTAAACGGACATGATATTAGTTATATAGGAGAGAAGGAATAAATGGATACTGAAAAGTTGCCCCTCCCAGTCTACAAACCCCAAAAAGCTTGTAGAAACTATTGAGGCGGTGGAGTATTACAACAGATTTCACCATGGCGTGAGGTACATCCTTCGCAGGCAAGATGCCCGCACTATCAACATCTTAACGTTAATATTTGTACTTCATATACAACCGAATCTGCTGTAAACCCATGAAGAAAAAGGTTAGTGGTGCATTGTAATGGTATAGTTGCCACTGGGAGCATCTTGCTCCCGTTCTAATGATTTTTGCCATGATATAGCCAGAGAGAGCATTTTATACCATTTCTGAATAATAATGCTATATTTGATTACCATCTCCCTACTCCCCTACTCAAGGAAACATAGAAAAGTTTTTGAGGTTTGGTATTATTCAGAACTACGAATCTGTAAACCAGTCAAAATTTCTAAATCTTTCATTAGAGGTTCGCTTTGTTTTGTAGGAATATCAATCATAGTGACATTTTTATTGTTTTGATAATCCACATATTCAATAGCTAACTGAGTCCTGTCCTGTTTAGCAAACATACCAACTAAAGCTCCCAACGGACCGAGAATTAAACTGGCACCAATAGTTTCTTTGGCTCTTTTTTTAGCATATTCACCAGTTGAAATTTCAGTAATTTGATTACCTCTCAACTTCATATTAACATCTTGAAATTTTTCAGATTTAAAATTCATTTCCAGGCTGTTATTTCGGTCTGAGATAATAACTCTACACTTTTTCATTTCACCACTAATAATATTCAGGCAGTGAGCGCCATGTTCTCCAGCTAAAGCCTGGTTGTTACTCCAAACAACTGTAGCAATAGATATCAAAATAGCAATTTTTTTCATACTCTTAATGTAGTGAATTAATACTTAATCAGATTGACTAAAGCTTTTTATATATTAGCTCTAATAAACCTAAACTATATTATATTATCTAGAGAATTAGTGTTGGATAATTAACAGTATCAAGAATAAAAAACATCTATAGCGCTACCCGCTAGGGAACAGGGAATAGTGAACTGTAAAAGTGTTTTAGGATTGAAAAATGTCCTAACCAATTCTTGTAATGCTATAAAGTTGATATCGATAAAATTATGGCCAATTTCATTAGTATCCCCATCCACTTTTTCCTTCTTCCTTCTTCCAGGTTACTTAGGTCTTGCTAAAAGTAATTTTAATTAATTTTATGCTCAGTAACTAAAGTTAAACTAACCCATTCTCCTTTCTCATTATAAGTACGAATAAGTCGTTGACGAAGGTCAGGTTTAATTAACCAACCAGCTTCAAAAAATACAGGTTTTCTCAACTCAACTTTAATCGGCAAAGTAGCAGAAGCACCATCAGGAATAAGTAAGACTTTTACAGGTTGAGAACCTTGGTCAAAGTGTAAAATAGAGCCTTCAATTCTCGCAGTAGAAGTAATTATTTTCTGATTAGTATTACCAAAAGTAATTTGCTGCAATAATCGACCTGTATTATCAATTTTTAACTCCATTTGAGTTGGATAAACATCCGGTGTCCGCAAATCGGGATAAATAGTAATAGCTTCTCCCTGCCATTTCCCTAATAAAGCATCTACTGTGAGAGTTGGATTTTCTAAAGCATTTGTACCTGCTCGTTTTTCTCGAATTAAAGTTAATGTTTGGAAACTTCCATCCTGGTTAAATAATTCTACTAAACGAAGACGACGATTTTGATTAATAAAACTAAACTCAGCGCCATTAACTGAAATTGGTGATATTTGAATTGAACCTTGAGAAAAAGCACCATCTTCAAAAAACATAGTATCTTTGCCAAAGGTTTGATATTCTCTGACTAATTCATTAACTTTTGGCTGAGAATTATCCCCTGAAGAAGTAAAGCGACGAAGAGTGAGACGGACTGTTTTATTCTGATCATCCAAACTTTCTAAAATCAGAATACTAGGTGTATCTTCAACTATATCTCCTTGAGCAGAAATTTTAGTAAATGAACCATGCCATTCACCAAGATTTTGTAAAAAGTTTTCCCACTGTGTTTTCATATTTTCTAACAAATTTATTGATATTTATAGCAGAAGGAAGAATTCAATAATTGATAATTGATAATGGATAATTGATAATTACCTCTCCCGAAAGCGGATAGGATTGAATAAAAGGAAAATTTTTTCTTGTTTCTCATTTAAAGGAGAGGCTTTAAACCTTAATTATTCGGTAAGAAGAAGAAAGAAGGAAGAAGGTAAAATTTTGCTTTGTCTGAATTTTAAACTTTTGATATAGCAATTTCCATACTATGTTTGTGTATAAATCTAGGAAATTATTAAGTTTATTTTTGACTTTTTTCCTCAATAAATTTAGTATTATTTTTTCTGTAGCGGGTTTAATACCTCACCGTCAACAGGAGTGCTTAAAATTGTTTGGGGTTATAAGAAACGAAGTGCCATGTCGGATACTATCCATAAGTAATTTTCCCTTCTGACTTCTGCCTTCTGCCTTCTGCCTTCTTTAATCATAATTAATATTTTTCCCATCAAAACTAATTGAACCTGGACCAAAAGAATAAATCATTAACAATCCTCCAATTAATCCAAGATTTTTCATAAAAGCAATTTCCTGAGAAGCATCTGCAAAAAGATTGTGGAAAATTACAGTACTTGGAATTAAAAATCCTATTAATAAAAGTGCGCCATAACGGGCTTTATAACCTACTAAAACAGATAATCCACCTATTAATAAAACAGCAATTGTCGGAAATAAAAGCCAACCAGGAATTCCAGCAGATGCCATATATTGTTGAGCACTTGCTGGATCTAAAATTTTACCAATACCTGATTTGATAAAAACTGCAGAGAGAAATATTCTACCTAAGAGTGATGTCCACTTTTGTAAATTATTCATGTTGCTTTGGCTAGTATACTTTTTCGTTTACTATTTTATTTGATATTTACAACTATAGATATTGATTTTTTGTAAAACTTCATACAATATATCGGGAATAGGAAATGGGAAACATCGCAGCAATATTAGGAATGATTTATATCATGTCTCTTTGAATACCCACAATACAAAATTTAGGGAATAGGGAATAGGGAATAGGGAGAAATTTATCAGAGAAAACATTTTTATTATGGCTAATTAATGAGACTTGATATTAGGATTGTTATTTGAAAAAGCAAGAAGGAAAAAGTATCTGGGGATACTAATGAAATTGGCCATAATTTTATCGATATCAACTTTATAGCATTACAAGAATTGGTTAGGACATTTTTCAATCCTAAAACACTTTTACAGTTCACTATTCCCTGTTCCCTAGCGGGTAGCGCTATAGATGTTTTTTATTCTTGATACTGTTAATTATCCAACACTAATTCTCTAGATAATATAATATAGTTTAGGTTTATTAGAGCTAATATATAAAAAGCTTTAGTCAATCTGATTAAGTATTAATTCACTACATTAAGAGTATGAAAAAAATTGCTATTTTGATATCTATTGCTACAGTTGTTTGGAGTAACAACCAGGCTTTAGCTGGAGAACATGGCGCTCACTGCCTGAATATTATTAGTGGTGAAATGAAAAAGTGTAGAGTTATTATCTCAGACCGAAATAACAGCCTGGAAATGAATTTTAAATCTGAAAAATTTCAAGATGTTAATATGAAGTTGAGAGGTAATCAAATTACTGAAATTTCAACTGGTGAATATGCTAAAAAAAGAGCCAAAGAAACTATTGGTGCCAGTTTAATTCTCGGTCCGTTGGGAGCTTTAGTTGGTATGTTTGCTAAACAGGACAGGACTCAGTTAGCTATTGAATATGTGGATTATCAAAACAATAAAAATGTCACTATGATTGATATTCCTACAAAACAAAGCGAACCTCTAATGAAAGATTTAGAAATTTTGACTGGTTTACAGATTCGTAGTTCTGAATAATACCAAACCTCAAAAACTTTTCTATGTTTCCTTGAGTAGGGGAGTAGGGAGATGGTAATCAAATATAGCATTATTATTCAGAAATGGTATAAAATGCTCTCTCTGGCTATATCATGGCAAAAATCATTAGAACGGGAGCAAGATGCTCCCAGTGGCAACTATACCATTACAATGCACCACTAACCTTTTTCTTCATGGGTTTACAGCAGATTCGGTTGTATATGAAGTACAAATATTAACGTTAAGATGTTGATAGTGCGGGCATCTTGCCTGCGAAGGATGTACCTCACGCCATGGTGAAATCTGTTGTAATACTCCACCGCCTCAATAGTTTCTACAAGCTTTTTGGGGTTTGTAGACTGGGAGGGGCAACTTTTCAGTATCCATTTATTCCTTCTCTCCTATATAACTAATATCATGTCCGTTTAATAGCGTGATAAAAAACTTGGGGTTGCACATTATGGAATGATATTGCCAAAAATTAGTTTAGACTTTGACTAAAAAAACCTAATATCAATCATTCTAGCAATTGATTAATCCAAAATCCTGTTCATCAAAAATCTAAAATCATTCGTCACTATGCAACGCCAAAAACTTCCTTCTTTCTTCCTCCTGACTCCTGACTTTTATTAATTAAAATGGCTAAAATTATGCAAAAACAATTAATTGCTCTTGTCTCTATTGCTTCATTATTTTTTCCAGCTAATATTGCCTTAGCTAGAACTCATGGTGCTCATTGTTTAAATAATAATAATGGGGAGTTAAATCAATGCGAAGTCAACGTAGATATTTCGGGTAAGCGCCTGGATATAGAATTTGATAAAGAAGAATATCAAGATGCTAATTTTACTTTAAAGAAAGAACAAATTACAGAACTTTCTACAGGAGATTATGCGAAAACTCAAGTCAGAAAAAGTATTGCTAAAGGTATTCTTTCTCCTGTAGGTGGAATAATTAGTGCTATAGATAAACAAGCTAGGGTTCAAATAGCAATTGTTTATTTGGATGCACAAAATAATGAAAGCGTTACCTTGGTTGATATCCCTAGTCGATATGCTTTATTATTCAGACAAGAACTTGAAACTATGACAGGATTAAAGGTTAGGAAATAAGAAGGTGGTAGGTGTTCAACGATTAATAATTAATAATTAATTATTACCTCTCCTTGAAAACGGATAGGATTGACGC
>NZ_RCBY01000034.1 GCF_003838195.1 Okeania hirsuta | reverse complement strand
TTTAAGAAGAAATCACAAATTAAGATGTAACTGCCTTTGCGTGAATTTGGTATTAGAAAGAATAAGTTTCCAAAGTAAATTTCCTCAAGTGAGAGATAGCAGCTCTATATATGATGTAAAAATTAACTAAATTACGAAATACATCAGGGAGTAATTGACAGTAAAATTGTCATAAATTTTTGAAATAAGTTTAGTCAATATTTAGCTAAACTCTTGCTCTGTAGTTATGGATAGAGCTTTCATCTATACGAGGGATAAAATGAGCGAAAAATTATCAGAATGGAAAGAAAAAAAATTAGAGATATTTTGGTGTCAAACTTACTCACCCAAGCACAACTTAATCGAAATTCTTTGGAAATTTATTAAGTATTAGTGGATTAAAGTTGATGAAACTCGAAAACTCTCCAAGCTTTCTTAACTATCTCAAAAAAGTTCTGGATAAAAATTGTCAAGAATATGTAATTAATTTTGTGTAGGTGCTTACTACTTTTGAGTTATGGAATATCTTTTTGTGTAACTCCGTAGGAGAAACAACAGAATATGAATAATTCACCTTTTTCCTTTTCTCTTAGATAACTAAATACCTTTTTCCTTTTTAATTCTGCTATAAAAGCAATACTTTTGATTAAGTTTAACTCTGTAGGATCTTAAGTAGATAAGCATAAATCAACCCAATATTAGAAGGCGAGTTTTTAGAACTCTATAGCGCTGAAGTCAAAGCTTTCAGTTAAACCTGCCCCGACAATTTTTTTGACGTTTAATTAGACCTACCTACTTACCAGTTGAAGTTTGATTACTTGAAGTAATTTTGATGAATAAACTTAACTGATTTTATGTACTGAATTCTGGATAAATAAATTTCCGGGTTAGTACAATAAACTTTTGTAATAGGCAAGTAAACTCTATGGTTAACTCAGGTAGTCAATTTTTCTCCTCTACAGGAATAAAACACTGCACCTGTACTTAAATGGAATAGGAGAAACAACGGAA
This sequence comes from Okeania hirsuta, assembly GCF_003838195.1. Classification (GTDB taxonomy): domain Bacteria; phylum Cyanobacteriota; class Cyanobacteriia; order Cyanobacteriales; family Microcoleaceae; genus Okeania; species Okeania hirsuta. The sequence goes on along the minus strand of NZ_RCBY01000034.1, from coordinate 47,227 downwards.
TATCAATCATTAACTTTTTTTCTTCTCTCCTAGATAACTAAGCGTATTTTTCCTTTTTACTTCTGCGATCAAAGCAATACAGTTTATTAAATTTAACTGCGTAGTAGCTTACCAGTTGAAATTTGATTACTTGAAGTAATTTTGATGAATAAACTTAACTGATTTTATGTACTGAATTCTGGATAAATAAATTTCCGGGTTAGTACAATAAACTTTTGTAATAGGCAAATAGACTATATGGTTAACTCAGGTAGTCAATTTTTTTCCTCCACAGAAATAAAAAACTGCACCTGTACTTAAATAGAATCTGTTCCAATAAAAACTAATTCCATTGAAGAAGGAGACAGGAGACAGGAGACAGGAGACAGGAGGAAAATTACATGGGGATTCTCACCCCAAGTAATTTTGAACACTCCAGTTGACGGTGGGGTATTAAACCCACAAAGAAAATGATAAAAACTAATATATATAGATAAATAAGCCAAATATGCGTATTTCTAAAACAGCTGTCTTAACCCTTGCTGCTCTCAGTTCCCAAAATTTAACTGCTAATGTTGATGTTTTACATAACTTAGGCGCTATACTTGGAAAACTACACCGCTATGAAGAGGCGATCGCTACTTTTGATCAGGCATTAAAAATTCAAGCAAATAAAACAGCAAAAAAGTTCATCCTCTTGCTTTACTGAATGGCAAAAAAGTTAAGACCGATAACTAGATTATTATTTTATAGTAGAAGGAAGAAAAAAGAAGGAAAAATCTTGCCTCTTTTTTATGGTATCTAAACACCTACGCAGAATGTAATTTCAGCTATTAGCAGTCAGCTCCTCGGTGCGGAATGCGCTCGCATTCAGCTTTTTAAGATAATTTCTTCTATATGATAGAGTTTATTGCGGGTAATATTGATTTTGGTAACATTCCATGAACTCCTTTATGAGGATTATTCACAACTTGAGTAATATGAAAATTCACAGCAATAGAACACAAACTATAAGCATCTTCAGCACTCAACCCAACAAAATTTTCTAACCAACTAATCATTTGCTTTAAAGCTAATTCAAAAGCAGCATCTAAAGTATTGCCAAAACCAAACGAAATAATATCAGTCGATGTTTCTGCCATGGGAAAAATTAGTTGTAAATCTTGCCTAACCTTAATCTGAATAGTACCATTCATTGAAGTTTCAATTGCCGTTACATTTATTTCTCCATCGCCCTGTGCAGAATGACCATCACCAATAGAAAATAAACCACCAGGCACAAAAACAGGTAAAAAAATTCGCGAACCAACTTGTAATTCTCGACAGTCAATATTTCCCCCATAAATACCAGGAGGAATAGATGAACGTTGAGTATTTTCTGTAGCAACTCCGAGAATTCCAAAAAATGGTTGAAGTGGAATTTTTATCCCACTATTAAGAGGAAATTCAGCTATCTTTTTTTCTAAATCTAATGGAATAAAGTTTAGTTTTGCTTCTGTAAATTGTTCGGGTAATGCACCCCATCCCGGACGAATTGAATTAAAACCCATCGGTAAACTAGGGTAAATATTTTCCAGAATAATTTCTAATACATCTCCTGGTTTAGCATCATTAATATATATTGGTCCAGTTAATAAATGAGGACCAACACCAACTTTTCTTTCTGCTGGTAAATGGTGACAAATTTCTAGAAATTCTGGAGTGAGAAATTCTCTAGGTGCTCTGTCGTAAAGATAATAACCCGTGTAAGTTTCTACATCAATGCGATCGCCAGAATTAATGATTAATGCTGGTTCTAGTTTATGGGAAAAACCTCCTAAATGAACAGTGTTACATCGAGCTTTTAAAATATGCTTTCTCATCTTATTTATTTTTTTTTAAGATTTATCGTATATAATACCTATCTAAATAAAATAATTTCAATTTTTCATAAACTTAACTTAAAATGATTCAAACTATAACTAAAACTAATCAAACTTTTCAACAGTTACAGTCGGGAATTGGTATTGGTACACCTCTACCTCAAGATTGGGTATCTATCAAAAATAAAGCTCTAGTAATTATTGTAGGTTTAACTGGTGTAGGGAAAAGCACAGTCATTAATAAATTAACTGAATCTGGATTAGATTTCACTTTACTTCCAAATCGACGCACCCTAACAACAGAATTAATTATTCCTTATATTCAAGCCACAAATGAGCAAAATGTTCAAACAACTTGTCGTATAGACCGCTTCAAATATACTCGTCAGTATCAAAAAAGTTTTCCCGGTGGTATGGGTCATATTTTAGCCCAGTTACAAGTTAATCCCTCTTTAATTAATCGTCCATTAATTTTTGATGGTTTACGAGGAGAAAATGAAGTTACTTATGCTGCTAATACTTTGAAAAAAGCTAAATTTATAATTTTGGATGCTCCATTATCAGTTCGCTTAAAACGTCTTTTAACTAGAAGTGATGCTTTCGATAGAATTACAAAATATCCAGATAATGAAGTAGTTAATTCCCAAAAAATTATGAGTTTTTCTGACTTTGGTATACCCGAAGCATCCAATTTATTTACCTTTGATGAAGAGCAGGAAATTTTAACTCTACTGGAAAGAGGAGTATATAACTCTGTAGATGTTTGCGAACGATTAAACATTCTGGTTGAGGAGAGCAGAAATTATGATTCGGAAGCAACAAAAACAGCTTTACAGACAATTGCTCCTGAGCGAACTTTGCTTTTAGATACTACTAAGTTTTCACCTCAACAACTAACTCAAAAAATTCTTGCTTACTTATTACTTAAAAATTCGAGGGTTTAAGTCTCCTACTATTTTGTTGATGGGGGAATGCTCCCCTATCATAAACACAGTTTTTTTTAGTAGGAGGACTGAGTCAAAAGAGAATATTCCTGATGTTAAGCTTTTTGCTTCAGCTAGAGGTAGTGATAACTGATAACTGAAAAGACTCTTATTTCCCGTTCCCTAAATTCAAAGATATTTTTACCTAAAACTTTCCAGATTTTATTAACTTTATATTCTGTTTAAAAGTAGTCATAGAATATTTTTAAGAAGCTGTTTTCTCGACTATATTCATTTTTTTAGGGAGTAGGAAGTAGAAAAGAAGAAAAATAACTGTACCTCAGTAACTTGAGAAACGCTATAATACCAAATTGATAAATTTTTCCTACAAATAGCTAGGATATTTCTTAGGAGTTAACCCACCCCTCGCCCCTCCCCCTCCCAGGAGGGGAAGTCAGTCGGACCGAGTCAGAATCAATGGCTTTAATACCAGTTTTTAGGTTGTAATTTATCTTTTTAGTCCAAGAGACATCTCCGATAAAGTATTTTAATTGCCCTGATTATTCGTAACATTCTTTTTCCAAATTGATATAATTTACTCAAATAACTATAAAAATATTAATTAGAATTTAAGATTGAGGGTTACTATAGCAATCCTAAATCATTTGTGATCATTTTATTGCTTCGGTGTTTCTCCCATACCTGTTCCCTGTTCCCTGTTCCCTATTCCCTAAAATCTACAATATCTCACAACTCAAATAAGACTGCTTTGCTATAGATTTTAACAATAACTTAAATGTTCTTAAATCTTCTTAAATATTTTTAATATATAGCATTTTTTTGTGACATTAATTGTAATTAACCATACTAACCATAATTCCTGTAATATGTTTAGCTGAAAATTATAGAATTATGCCTAAACTAAAACAAATGCTATTAAGTAAATTAGCCATAGTTGATTCTACTCTGCGAGAAGGAGAACAATTTTTTAAATCTAACTTTTCTACGAGTGATAAAATTGAAATAGCTCGAGGATTAGATCAATTTGGAGTAGAATACATAGAAGTTACTTCTCCGAGAGCTTCTCCTCAATCCTATCAAGATTGTCAAAAATTAGTTCAATTAGATTTACAAGCTAAAGTTGTCACCCACATTCGTTGCCATCTAGAAGATGCAAAAATAGCCCTAGATACAGGTGTAGATGGCATTAATCTGTTTATCAGTACTTCACAAATTTTACGTCAATTTGGTCACCGTAAAAGTATTGAAGAAATTATTGATATAGCTACAGAAGTTATCAGTTTTATTCATCAACAAAATCCTCAAGCAGAATTGCGTTTTTCTACTGAAGATTCATTCCGTAGCTCTCTTTCAGATTTACTGCGAGTCTATTTAGCAATTAATAAATTAGGAATAGTCAATCGTTTTGGAGTAGCTGATACAGTAGGTATAGCAACTCCTCACCAGGTTTATCAACTAATTCAAAATATGAGACAATGTTTTTGTGAGGATATAGAATTTCACGCTCATAATGATACAGGTTGTGCAATTGCTAATAGTTTTACTGCTTTTGAAGCAGGGGCAACTCATATTGATACAACTGTTTTAGGGATTGGTGAACGTAATGGCATTACTCCTTTAGCTGGATTAATTGCTCGTCTTTATACCCTCGATCCACAAACTTTAAACAATAAATATTCTCTATCTTATCTCCATAAATTAAATCAATTAGTAGCGGAAAAAATTGAACTTTCTATTCCTTTCAATCATTGTATCGTAGGGGAAGCTGCATTTAATCATAAAGCAGGAGTTCATACTAAAGCAATGCTCAATAATTCTAGAACTTATGAAGCAATAAATCCCACTGATTTTGATTTGAATCGGTCAATTTTAATTAACCATAAACTTACAGGTAAAAATAGTATTAATCATCGTGCTATTCAACTTGGTTTGAATTTAGACAACTTCCAAATTCAAGCTATTACTCAAACAATTAAAAATTTAGCCGACCGACAAAAAATGACCTTAGAAAACGTGGATGAAATTTTGTTATCATCCCAAAAAAATATGTAAGATCAAATCCGTTAGCATCGGTATAAAATCTTTTGAAGTAGGAGTCAGGAGTCAGGAGGGAAAAAATTTATGAAGATTTAGTAATGGTGAAGATCAAGAATGTTTTTATACCGAATTAAACGGATTTGATATAAGCATTCAGTATTCAGCTATCAGTTATCAGTTATCAGTTATTAACTTATTATCTTAGAAGGAGAATTCAAAATTATGTTTATGCAGCATTCCGCAGGAAAGAAAAAGGTAATAAGCTAACCTTAGTAAGTCCTTTACGTTCATGCATCTTTTTGCACAGCATTCCGTAGGAAATACTAATAGCTGAGTGCTTACAAAAATATTGGTTAAATTTTTTTAGCATTACTGCCAAATCTACCACAATATTAATATATTCCTTTGTTCCCAGAGAATAAAGACACCACTAAAAAGCACAAAAATAATTACTAACTGACGGAACAATTGCGGACTAATTTTTTCTAATACTAAATTACCCAACCAATTACCTGGAAAAGCAGCTATTCCTATGAGTATTCCATATCCAAACAAAGGCAAAGTTAAAGTACCAAAAATGGCGTAGACGATCACCTTAATAATATGAATTACCATCCGGTTCATTGCTTGAGTGCCTAATAGTTCCTCTTTTTCCAAGCCAAATTTCAGGTAAAAAGGTGCAAGTATCGGTCCCATACTACCAATAATGCCAGACAAAAAGGAATAAATAAAACCTGCTGGTAAAAAATACCAAGCACGAACAGTAAAAGATTGGTCTTGATTCTTAATAATTAAATTTATCCCAGAGATAACTAGAAATAATCCTACTAAAAAACTCAGCCATTCTACAGAAATTTGGGTCAACATAAATGCCCCCAAACAAGCACCAACAATAGCACCAGGTAGTTCCCAAAAAATCACTGTCCAGTTAATTTTTTGCCGATAAGTAAAAGCACGTTCAGCATTACCAATCATTCCTCCAGTTGTAATAATTGGTGGGATGGCTAAAGCTCCTAAAAATAAACCAATGACTGGCATTAAGATAAATGAACTACCGCCACCTGCTAGAGTACTGACAAACCACCCAACAATACTTGCTAATGCTAACCACAAATAGGTCATATTCTTTGAAAATTTATAATATTTTACTACTAATTATTTCTGCTTTATTTCTGTAAGCATTCAGCCGCCAGCTATCAGCTATTGCTTTTAATTTTATATAAAAGCTTTACTAATTGAGTCATAATTGATACTTACTATAAAAGCTGGCTTGAAAGTCTATATTTATTCAAACCCCCTCATGAGAGCTGAGAGTTGACAGCTAATAGCTGTTTGCGCAGCATTCCGCAGGAAATGCTTGCTAATTTTTTGATTTATAAGTTTGACTATTCTACCAATATTAAAGGGAGATTAAATAAGGGTTTTTAACAATATTACAGAAGCTCAAAATAAACTTAAGGAATGATAATTGGATGACTGTTTAATTCCCGATAGAACTCCATTCCACTCACGGGAGGGAAAAACAATCCCTTCACTTCATAAAGTAAATCTTTCCATACTCTCTTATTTATAAATATTCAACTGACTTGATAGTATAGTACGTTATTTTTGAGGTACTGATAACTGATAACTGAAATGACCGTAAATTAAAAATTATATTATAGTGGAAATCCTCTTTCAAACTTCTCTGATAGAAAAATCTAAGGTTTTAAATTTTCTATTTCATATCAATAATCTTCTCCAGAACCTACCAATAAAAATTTAGTAGTTTCTAGAGAAGGAATCACTAAAAACATTGATTGATTCAAAACGTCATTAACATTGCTACTTAAGAAAGCGGCTACTCATAATATAACCCTTCTATCAGTACACCATCCTCATGTTTGTTTTCCTTTGATTTTCCTGGTAATGACTTACCATCAATACCAATACGATTAACTGGAATTTTTTCCTTTTCCGCGCCTATTCTCAACATGACTAGAGGCTCATCTCCACAACTTTGAAACTTGTAAAAACCACCTCTAGGAACTAATATACCTTGGTTTCTACTGAACACTCCAACTTCACCATCTTTGCCAAAAAACCTAGCTTTTCCGGCTAAAATTACAAAAGTATGTCCTCTCCAGGATGAGAGTGTAGAACATTTTCTCCACCTTGAGCGTAACATTTAATTCTGACGCTCATTAAATCAGTTTTGGCGAGGGTATAGTCACTTCTTCCCTTACTCAAAAGTTGAGTTTTGAGTTGAAAAACTTGAAGTTCTGGACTTTCGTTAGAAATTTTTTCTGTCAATTCTTGATTAGCAACTATCGCAGGTATTTTTTTTACAGAAAACACTAAACATAAACAATAGTATATTAGCCGAGTTATCTAATAATATTCATTATAAAAATATTAATTTTTACTTCATTCAATTCATCAATTCTAGTCCAAGTAATACCAAATCCAGATATCAAAAGCACGTTTTTCAAATTCTTCTCTAATCCTTCTTCTCTCTACCTTCTTCCTTACCTTCATAAATAAAGGATTTGTATAAACCGGTATAATTAGCGGTCAAAAAAACAACTCTATTCTCATCCAACTTGATTGTATTAAGTATTTAAATTTAAGTCCAAAACAGATTTTCTCAAGAAGGAGCAAATCCCTAGATGATTTGTTTGCCATTGGGTGCTTCATCTGTAAAAATAAGCCTACCTTAGTCAGCTAACAATTTCTCCATGAACTTCACTGCAAATGCGGTTACCACGCTGACATTGTTTCAATTTCACATTATCAATAAAAAACTTTACAGCCAAATCTATAGTCCCTTCTCCAGTGCTTTTTATTGTCACATTGTTCATCCAAATTTTGGGATGTTGCCAAGCAGCATAAATTTGAAATCTATCCTCCATCCATTTCCATAACTCTTCGCCATAGTTATCTAACTTAGTTTCTAAGAAACTATTATTAGCATTAACAATTTGCTGTAAAAATTTATCCATGCCTCATAGAAGACCACTATATATAAAATAAAGGCTAAAATAGTCCAAATTAGTAAACCTCCTAGAAAATTACTTAGGTCCTCTTTAATCAAGAGCAGGAAATTGATTCTTGGAGAGTCTAATACTTGTAAAATTGTCAACATAGTCTAAATTAATTCCTATCCATTTTTTCAGTTGAAACTAAACTAAAAGTTAAAATTTATAAGTTTAAATTTTAAATTTAACAACCAATAACCGAAAAATAAGGTCTCAAGTCTCCCCTTTTAAGGGGATAAAAAAAAGAGAACTCCGTATTTTCGTAGCCTCCTGCTTCAGTGGGAGGTATTGATATAGCGCTACGCGCAAGTCAGAAGTTATATCATGTCCGGTTGAACAGTTATAAATAAACGATGAAGGAGTCAGGAGTCAGGAGTCAGGAGTCAGGAGGGAAGAAAGAAGAAGAAGGAGAAAGTTTTTTTTATCACTAATTATCCGGACATGATATTAGAAGTCAGTAGGGACATTAACGATAGTTATGCGAAGCAAAATATCATTAACACCCCTATAGAAGTAATCCCTGACTGAGTTTGAGGATTTATCAATGTCCGCGCCCTATTTGTGTAGTGCTATAACTGATAACTGAAATGACCCATCCTAACTGCCAATAATCTCCCCCATGGCCAGACGAGTACCATTAGCAAAATCCCAACCAGAAACCGCCTTCTTTCCTGACAACTGCACCTGGCACAATAACAACCAACCAGCGCCAGTTTGTACCACCGGTCCCAAACCCTTAATAACTTTCACTACTTCCCCCACACTCCCAGAAACCTCAGACTCAGAAGACCACACCTTCTCCAACTTCTGTAACTCAGGTGGCAACTCCGACCAATATTCAGCACCTACTGGCACAGTTGCCATTACCTTCAAAGACTGACCCCGAAAACTTGTGACACAGTTGGGAAAAAACCCCCTTACTTGGTTGTGAATTTCCAAAGCACTCCTTGACCAGTCAATTTGATAATCAGAATTTTGAATCAGCGGAGCGTAAGTTGCCAAAGAATTATCTTGAGCAATAGGTTCAATATCCCCTGTCTCCAACTTCAACAAAGTTTCCCATAATAAATCAGACCCATCCTTTGCCAAAACCTCCGCCACAGATGCAGCATTATCCAATAAACCGATAGGAATAATACTCTTCAACAACATTGGACCCGTATCCATCCCCACATCCATCAACATCGTGGTATTGCCTGTTTCCTTCTCGCCATGATAAATAGACCACTGAATAGGAGCAGCACCGCGATATTTGGGCAAAATCGAACCATGAACATTTACACAACCCAACTTCGGCATATCTAAAATTTCCGCAGACAAAATCTGTCCATAAGCAACTACCACAAATACATCTACTTGTGCTTGTCGTAATAAATTGAGAGTTTCAGTATGTTTTTTAACTCGACGGGGTTGCCAAACAGGGATACTGTGAGAAACTGCTAATGACTTAACTGGAGATGGGATGAGCTTATTGCCACGTCCCCGTCGCTTATCAGGTTGAGTGACAACTGCCACAACTTCAATTTCTGGCCGAGTTAATAATTTTTCCAGAGTGGGAACAGCAAATTGGGGTGTGCCAAAGAATATTATTTTCATAGAATTTAAGCAAGAAGTCAAAAGTCAAAAGTCAAAAATTAAAAGTCAAAAATTAAAAGTAAGATTTTATAGAAGCTCAAAACTTTGATGCTACAGTAATTTCAGGAAATTATTTAACACTTAAAGTTTGAAACTATTTGTGACATTTTTCAAGTGAATTGGTACAAGATAGGGGAGCTGTTGGATTGGTGAGGTACAAAAGTCAGAAGTAATCCCTGACGCTCGTTAGTATACTTAATAATAGGAGTTTTATGTTGAGAAACTAAGACGTTATAGTTAGATATTTGGGGCGGTTTTATTTAATCTGGTGGTTAAACTCGTTAATTTAAACGTCGTGACTTCTAGTAAATATGTAGGGTTTGCTGATTAATTCTCAAAGTATTGATAAATATAAGGTATTAGCCTTTTTGGGGTTCAAAAAAGTGCCAGCTTTTCGGTGCAAAGAGCTGCAAAAAGCTAGTATAGCGCTGTACGCAGGCAACAGCTCATCTGGCAACAGGCAACAGGGGGAATAAAAAACCGATAATATAAGACTTTTAGCTATTGGACATCTCCTGCAATTTGTAAATATGCCAGCGCACATTGCTATATTTTTGGCTGACTATGGTTGAAAAATCAAAGGACAATTCTTACTTCTACCTCCTCGCTCATTCCCATTTCTCCCCTCCACCGGAGGGGTTAGGGGTGGGTTGTCTCCTGTCTCCTGTCTCCTAGTGAATATGTACCTTAGACATTTACATTTACGACAGTTTCGGAACTATCTAGATCAAAAAGTTAATTTTGATGCTGCCAAAACAATTTTAGTGGGAGATAATGCCCAAGGTAAATCTAATCTACTGGAGTCAGTAGAGTTACTTTCCACTCTCAAATCTCATCGGGTTAGTCGCGATCGCGATTTAATTTTAGATGGCAAACCAGCGGGACAAATACAAGCTAACTTAGAAAGACAAGTTGGCAATATTGAGCTGACTTTAACTGTACGGAGTCAAGGTAGACGCACTGTAGCAATTAATGGTGAAACTTTACGTCGCCATTTAGACTTTTTAAGCATTCTGAATGTGGTTCAGTTTTCCAGTCTAGATTTAGATTTAGTCAGGGGTGGACCTGAAGTACGCCGTCACTGGTTAGACCGACTATTGGTACAGCTCGAACCTGTCTATGCTCACATTCTGCAACAGTACAATCAAGTTTTGCGCCAACGGAATGCTTTGTTAAAGCAGATTCGCCAACAGAAAATGGCAGCAGAAACTACTGGTTCCATAAATCCTATTTCTACTCAGGAGTTAGCTTTGTGGGATGCCCAGTTGGCAACTACTGGAGCGCGGGTAATTCGCCGAAGACAGCGTGTTTTACAGAGGTTAGCACCGTTAGCAAGTGAGTGGCACCGGGCGATCGCTGGAAATATGGAAGTTTTGCGGATGGAATATTTAGCGAATGTGATGGTTGATAGCAAGGAATTGATTATTCAAGATAGTTTGGATGGCGTGCGTCAAGCTTTTTTAGAAAAAATCAAGGTACGGGCGATCGCCGAACAATATCAAGGTACTACAGTAGTAGGTCCTCATCGAGATGATGTAGTTTTTACTATTAATGATACTCCAGCAAGACAATATGCTTCTCAAGGACAGCAGCGCACTTTGGTGTTAGCGTTAAAGTTGGCGGAGTTGCAACTTATTGAGCAGGTAGTAAGGGAACCGCCGTTGTTGCTATTGGATGATGTGTTGGCAGAGTTAGATTTGCATCGACAAAATCAGTTGTTAGAAGCAATTACTGACCGTTTTCAAACTTTGATTACTACTACTCATTTAGGGTGTTTTGATGGTCAGTGGTTACAAGATACTCAAATTCTTTCGGTGCGATCGGGACAAATTAGTTATTTCTGGGATTTTTGATTATTTGATCGTGGTCAAACAATTGACATTTGACAAAAATCAAAAACTGTAGTAGACAGATATTTTTTTGATATATAGCTACACTAAAATTTCAAATTGAGCTAGACTATACTATGAAATAATCAATAACGAATTAGCCACCATAGCAAACAAAGTTCTATGAAACGTTTTATTTCTCGTGTACTAGCCTTAGTTTTAGTTTGTGTAATAGGTTTGATGGGCTGTTCTAATAATCCCGCAACTTTAACTGGAAATTATCAAGAAGACACATTAGCTTTAATAAATACCTTAAAAACAGCTATTGAGTTACCAGAGAATACAGAAAGTAAGGCGGAAGCTCAAGCAATAGCACGTCAAACAATTAATGATTATGCCTCTCGCTACCGACGTGATAATTCTGTATCGAATTTACCTTCATTTACTACTATGCGAACTGCTCTTAATTCTTTAGCAGGGCATTATAGTTCTTATCCAAATCGTCCTGTGCCTGAAAAATTGAAGAAGCGTTTAAATCAAGAATTTAGACAAGTAGAACTTGCTTTAAGTCGGGGAGCGTAATTGTCAGATTAAATTATGATTATCGCAATTACCATACTGTTGAAGTACAAAGTTACTGGTTTTAGAGAAAAGGAAAAATCAAATAGGGAAAATAAGTGTATCTTAAACTAAGTCTGAGAAACACTATATTAATTCTTACTTTAGCAATTATCTCTTTGCCTTTTAACTAAAGAAAATATTTTTTATACCTCTAGAAATATGGCAGTTATATTTAAGTTGTGCAGAAAATATTTGGGAATTTAGAAATAAGGAAAAGGGGTTAATAACTGACATTTTTTTGTCTATACAATTCTGGATTTTTGACCAATAATTTAAGAATGCTATAGAACTGGAAATAACAGAAAAATAATTGCTGAAAAAAACACAAAAACTGAGACAAAATTTGAACAAAAATGTGAGGTGATATTTAGAGGTTCTTTTCATTGAACTGATGAACTTCCCATAGACTATGAGATGATAGTCATCATAGTTAAGATTTTCAATTTCTAAAATCAATGAAAGAGTATTAATTCAAATTATTGTAGTTATAACTATATCCTACCTCCTATTATTTAGTACAAAATAGGTTGTAGGTATTCGACTAATTTTAATTTGTCTTACAAAGAAGGTGAAAAAATCATCAATTCCTCAGTTTTTTCTTAGTAGCTGTATAAATTCGGGTAACTATAATCCGAATTTTTTTTGTCAATCTTAGGTGAGCATAAATAAACGCAATATTAGAAGGCGGGTTTTTAGAACTCAAAAGTACTTTACGTCAAAGCTTTTGGTTAAACCCGCCCCGACAATTTTTTTAACGTTTAATTAGACCTACCTACTTAGCAGTAGGTTCTTTGGTGTTTGACAATCAAATTTGAGTGAAAAGGGAGTAGGGAGCAGGGAGTAGGAAATAAACGAATGTCCGCGCACTATTTATTTGCGTAGCGCTATACAATTTATTCTTAAACTATACTGAAAGACTAGGTATTGACCGAATAGCTAATCAATAATTATATCAAGTCTTATTAATTAGCCAAGGGTAAAAATGTTCTTCTCTGTAGGCGAGAATATTTTTTCGGTGCGGAATTCTGCGCAAACAAATTTCCCCTTGTTCCCTACTGCTCCCTACTCCCTAAATTTTTTATTGTGGTTATTCAAAGAGACATGATATTAGGTGTTATTCTGTTTATTTGTATGAGGAAATAAATTTAATTATTGTTATGAACAAAAATTATACTTCACACAAAAAAATTAAAGCAAAAAAAACCTTATATAATAGTATATTAGGCACTTTATTTTGCCTAGTAGCAAACCCATTATTTTGGTATCAGCAACCAGCTCAAGCACAAACAGATAATTATTGTCGGTTGTCACCAGAAGCGATCGCTACAAAAGAAAACTTACGTCAAGCAGTCTTAACAGGAAATAAAGAAGTAGAAAAACAATATCAAGATATCTTGATTCAACACGGTAGAGAAGTAAACAACTGTCGCCTAAGAAACTGGCCAAGAACTCAAGGCATATGGTTGCGACTATATCCTTGTGATGCTAGACCAGGAGAAATCGACAGAATACTCGACCATGTAGTTAATAAAGGCTACAATCAAGTTTACATAGAAGCTTTTTATGATGGACAAGTACTTCTTCCCGCAGCAAATAACCCCACAGTTTGGCCGTCTGTACTGCGCGTCCCTGGTTATGAAAATGTCGATCTATTAGCTGAGAGTCTCAAAAAAGCAGGCGATCGCGGTTTGCGAGCTTATGCTTGGGTATTTACCATCAACTTTGGCTATACTTACTCTCAACTACCCAACCGCCAACAAGCTTTAGCTCGCAATGGTAAAGGTCAAACAACCCTTGATGTGATTCCAGACAATACGAGTTTGCACGACCAGTTAGGTGCAAGTCATGCTTTTCATACTTTTATTGACCCTTATAGTCCAGAAGCACGTCAAGATTATGCAGTTATGATTAATGAGGTACTCAAACGTCAACCTCAAGGTGTTTTATTCGACTACGTTCGTTATTTGCGTGGAGTAGGACCAGACTCTGTAGCGGATGAAGTAAAAGATTTATGGGTTTATGGTGAAGCTTCTAGGAAAGTTCTATTGCAACGGGCGAAAAATGAAGCAGGAAAGGAATTACTCACAAGATTTTTAGACAAAGGATATGTAACTTCTGGAGATATTTCTGCGGTTTCTTACAAGCAAACTCCTAAGTGGCAAAATTTCTTTTCACCTGCTACTACTGAATCTGCTACTGGTAGACTACCGAAAGGAGGTTCGGGACGACAAGTTTGGGAATTGAGTGTTGCTCATGCAGCTCAAGGAATACTTGACTTTCTCAAAATGGCGACTAAACCAGTGAAACAAAAAGGTCTTTCTGCTGGTGCTGTATTTTTCCCTGGTGGTAACAAAAGAGTACGCGATAATGGGTTTGACTCTCGACTCCAACCTTGGGATCAATTTCCAGCTTCAATGGAATGGCATCCCATGTCTTATGGAACTTGTGGCGATCGCAACCCCAATTGTATTGTTTCAAAAGTGCAGAGAGTGGTAAGTATGGCACCAAATGGGGTAGCAGTTATTCCGGCGATCGCTGGAGTTTGGGGACAACCTGTTACTGGTCGCCCTTCCTTGGAGATCCAAATGCAAGCTATTAGAAGAGCAACTCCTCAAATTAATTCTATTAGTCATTTTTCTTATGGTTGGCAAAATGTGGAAGAAACCCGCGAACGTAAGTCTTGTCGGTTGTGAAAATAGAATTACAGCGCTTCCCGCTGTAATCAGATCATATAGTGGGCAAGATGCCCGCACTACAAGGTTTTCACTATTTACCTTGTACATCATTTTCCGGTAGGGAAGTTGCATCCAACGTCCCGACCTGCTAAATTAAGGGAACACAATTAATTTTCCTTGGTAACTGAAAAGATGACTCCAGAAGAATATCTAGCATGGGAAGAAGAGCAACCCGTAAAATATGAATATATCAATGCCAAAGTCTACGGGATGACTAGAGAAACTCTTTCTCATAATGACATTGCTCTCAACTTAGCGTCTGCTTTAAAAAGTCACCTGCAAGGAAAAGGTTGTAGAGTGCAAATCGCAGATACTAAAGTCGCAGTTTCCAGCAATGGTTCCTTTTTCTACCCCGATGTAGTTGTAAGTTGCGATCCACGAGACACAAAATCTAGAAATATTATCTATTATCCCTGTTTAATTGTAGAAGTTTGATCATCAAGTACAGAAAATTTCGACCGCGCTCAAAAATTCCAATATTATCGTCAGATAGAAAGTCTCAAAGAATATGTTCTTATTGACTCAGAAAAGATATGTATTGAATACTATCAAATTAATGAAAAAAATAAATGGGAACTTACTACTTATTCTCTTGAGGAAATAGCTGATAGTCAACAGGAATTTTCGCTTAAATTAGAAAGCATTAATTTTGAATTTACTACTTCTTTATTGTACGAAAATGTAGTTTTCCCAGAAAAAATAAATATTGAAGAGGAAGGAATAGAAAATCCGAAACAACAATATATTTCTTCTCCTCAAGACGTTCAATCTCCTGAAAAAGAAACTCCTGAAAAACAAACCAGACCAATCAGACGTTTTGCAGATTGGTGGGAAACAACTGCTATTGAGAAATTTGTAGAAGATATAGACTATTTGTTAACAAATTTCGCAATTTTAAATGTTGTTGGTTTGCTTGCCAATATTACTCTTATTGTTAGTTTAGTGAGCTGGTTCACGGGGCGTGAAGAACGAAAAGAACAAAGACATTTTTCTAGCTGGAGTATTATTAATGAAGGTCAAAGCGATAAATCTGGGGTTGTGACAGCTGCAGTAGAACGATTAAATAATGAAGGATTTTCTTTATCTGGTCTAAAACTTAATAAAACTAATCTCCATGACGCTAACCTCAGTGGAGCTAGACTATTTCAAGCTGACCTCAGTGAAGCTACACTCAGTAGGGTTAAACTGACTAAAGCTAACCTGGTTTTAGCTAACCTCAGTAAAGTTTTCTTCATTGGAGCTGAGCTCAATGAAGCTTACCTCAATGGAGCTAACCTCAATGGAGCTAACATGATTGGAATTAAGTTCACTAAAGCTAACCTTGGTGGAGTTAACCTTAGTGAAGCTGACTTCGATTCAGCTAACCTTGATGGAGCTAACCTCCGTGGAGCTTACCTTTTTAATGCCAAAAACCTCCGTAATGCACAAATAAAATTAGCCTGCAATTGGAAAGAAGCAACTTATGTAAAGAGTACAATACAAGAAAACAATATAGACACACTATTTGAAGACAATATCGACACAATATCTGAAAAATTAATAGACACTAGAAGATTTGAATTTCAATGGATTCCTGAAGATAAGCAAGCTAAACAAGAGAGAATAAAGGAAATTGAACAAGATAAAGATTCCGACCCTGAAAATCTTCCTGATTGTTCTCAATGGGAGTAAAGACTGACAAAACCTTATTAAAAACTAAAAATTATGCACATATCTAAATATCTTATTTTACTCTTAATCTCCTTACTTTCAGCCTGCACTTTTGAAACATCAAAAACATCATCGGAAACAGAAGTATCGGATAAAAATTCTACATCTATAGTTACTCAAAATAGTGATTCTCAGCTAGTAAAAAATCTTGTAGAAAATTACCTGACAAAAACTCCTGTTGACACTGCAACAACCTTAACTATTCCTCAAGCAAAACAAATTCAAAAGCAATTTATAACAGAAATTAGTAAAAATTTAGGTGAAATAGTTGGCTACAAAGCAGGATTAACTAATCCAAATGCTCAACAACGTTTTAATGTTTCTCAGCCTTTGCGAGGTGCTTTACTCGAAAAAATGTTCCTCGAAAGTGGTGCTGTTATTCCAGCTAAATTTGGCAGTCGTCCAATAGGCGAAGGTGATTTAATTGTTAGAGTTGGAAGTGCAGAAATTAATAATGCTAAAACTCCTAGAGAAACTTTGAAATATCTTGATGCAGTAATACCATTTATTGAATTACCAGATTTGGTTTATAGTCAAGATGTAAAATTAGATGCACCTACTCTTTTAGCTATTAATGTTGGGGCAAGAGCTGGAGTTTTAGGTAATCCTATTCCTTTAACAGATACTGATGAATGGGAAAATCGTTTAAAGAATCTAAACCTAGAAATTTTAGATGAAACTGGTAAAGTATTAGTATCAGGAAATAGCAGTTCTTTATTAGGTAATCCACTAAATGTTGTTCTCTGGATTAAAAATTCTTTACAAGCAGAAGGTAAACAATTAAAAAAAGGGGATTTACTTTCTTTGGGGAGTATTACAAATTTTTTTACTATTAAATCAAATACTACTATCCGCGCTCAATATACAGGTTTAACTCCAAATGAAACCGTAGAAATATTTGTGAAGTTTGAATAGTATAGCGCTACGCGCAGGCAACAGGGAATAGGGGGAATAATTGCCAATAATATAAGACTTTTAGCTATTAGACAGTTCCTGTAATTTGTAAATATGCCAGCGCACATTGCTATATGACAGAACGAAGAAGTAATATCAAATCCGGTTGAACACTTATTATATAGTTGAGAGTAGGAGACCCACCCTTCGCCCCTCCCCCTCCCAGGAGGGGAAAATGGGAGATTAAATAGACATCTCCAATAATAAAAAATCAAATCAATTATCATACTCTTATTTATCAATTATTTCCCTGTACGGACGTTGCATGCAATATCCCTACTCCCTCTTTTGCGGAGATGTCTAGTATTGAAGTAATAATAGAATTATAAACAGATATTATATAAGCGGATTCTATGTGCAATTAACCTGATTTGATATAATAAGGAGTAAATAACGTAATATTTTTCCTTCTTCCTTCTTCCTTCTTCCTTCTGCTATAAATAATTTTCTCACCCAACATTTTAGCCTACATAAAATAGTAGTGAGTTGGGTTGAGTAAGGTAAGTTTGCTGAATGAATGTAAACTTTTTAAGCTCATAAATTAGCAATATATCAACATCTATCTATGAACTTTTCGCTTCGTTTTATTATGCCAATAAGCAGTCATAATTTTAGGTTCTGGAAATCCATGAACACAAACAACTCGCAATCCTCGCAGCACATCTATAAACCTTTTATAAGGAGTTCTGCATAAATTCTTATCAGTCAAAGTATAAGTGACTGCCCCATAACTAAATTGTCTATTACCATAAATTATGGCAACTTTCATCATCGATAAACTAATAGCACGTTGTTGTTGTCGGCGTTCCAAATGATTAGTATCTTTAGGATTATGTACAGCGCTAATACAACCTAATTTTTGAATATTTTTGTCATTTTGAAGCACTAGACTGAGTTGGTGATTCATGTTCATTGTCCTTATTTAGTAAAGTTACTAGGTAAATCACAAGCAAAAAATTAAGCATGGTTTAATTTAATTGATGTCTAGAAATAGACTAATAGTTCAGCACAAAAAAGAGATATGGAACAGCTTGTTTACTAAGAGCTTTTGTGTAGCTATTCCAGACAATTTTCTAGGTAAGTTTTCAGTGGGTTGAGAAATAAATCCCGGTAAAAACCACATAGAATAAATACACTGTTTTATCCTTGATTAGGCAGGAGGATTAATAGATTTTTCTTCCGAAGTAGTTATACCCTTAAACCCAGCTTAACAAAGCCTACAAAATTAGCAAGTTATACTACATTCTGTAATTGCCAAAAATAGGCCACTGGTGCCAATATTTCATCACTTCATTAGGTTCAAACCAAGTTTTCGCAGAGCATGGCATCAGCCGTATCGCCTCTTGAGGAGTAGTGATAATCGACAAAGCGTTGTTGAGTCTGAGGCCATATTGACGATTCATTGCCCTACAATAAGCTACCAGTGGGAAGAGTTTGTCAGCAAGAGGTTTGATTTGATGAACAGATTGAAATTCTATAATGCGCAGGATGAGGTAGAAACTGGCAACACAGTCCACTCTGCCGGAGTAACACTCATATTAATGGAAAACATAGCCTTCTACAAGTTTAATTTCGTGAATATTTTCTAAGAAAGGTCAAAGTTTATGTCAATAAGTTTCGATAGTGGGGGGACAGGAGATGGGTTTATTTTCTTTTTTATGCCAGGGAATAGGCCACAGGGAACAGCGGTGCGACCCCGCGGGGCGCGACAGACGCACCTGGTAGCGCACCAACAGAGGTAATAGTAGGAAAAATATTTCCCTGTCTTAAGTTTTTCAAAGCGGTGATATGATTAATAATTTCTATGAACATTTAATATTTCAGACTGGCCGTGTACAAAAAAACAGTATCAATATTTAGTAGTTTAGTAGTGGCCATAATAACAGCCACTATTCCTTCTGTTGCCTATGGGGTTGCTTGTCAAAAAACATCTGGCATAAAGACCTACATTTATCCTGGCTGTGGGGTCAAATTATTGGCTCAAAATCAATCCGTGAGTTCTAACTTAGACAAACTACTACGCCAGGGAAGAGCGCTAGCGGATGCAGGTAAATACCAAAAAGCTATCACAATATATCAACAGGCAGCACGTTTAGACCCAAAAAATGCACAAATATATTCTGGTATTGCCTATTTAGAAGCACTCCAAGGAAATTTTCAAGCTGCAAGTCAGTTTTATCAACAGGCGATCGCTATTGAGCCTCATAAAGCAGATTTTCAATATGGTTTGGGATATAGTATGGCTAAGTTAGAAAACTATCAGGCCGCAGTTGAAGCTTATCGCCGTGCTTCTTTACTTGACCGCAATAATGTTAATGCTCATTTAGGATTAGGTGCTGCATTGTTTCGTCTAGAGAAATACAATGAGGCGATCATTGCATATCAAGTAGCAATTCAATCTAATTCTAATAATGCTGAAGCTTATGCCTCAATGGGTTTAACATTACTGAAACAGGAACGTTAAATACAATGAGGCGATCATTGCATATCAAGTAGCAATTCAATCTAATTCTAATAATGCTGAAGCTTATGCCTCAATGGGTTTAACATTACTGAAACAGGAACGTTTTCCTGAAGCATTAGAAGCACTTCGAGAAGCTGTTAGATTATCACCGAGAGATCCAGGAGTGCAAATCAAGTTAGGAACTGCTTTATTATCTACTGGAGATATTAATGGTGGTTTAGCTACTCTAGAAGTAGCTTCTCGTCTAGGACCTCGAAATGGAGAGATTCAGTTTCAAATTGCGGAAATTTATAAAGCGCAAAATAATCCTCAAGCTGCTTTGAAATTTTATCAAAGAGCTGCTTATGCTAATCCCGATCTAGTGGAGGCTAAGTTTGCGGCAGCAGAGATACTTTTAGAAAGCCAGGATTATTTACAAGCAATAATTATGTTTCGGCAAGTAATTAAGAAAAATCCCGATCGTGCAGATGCTCATTATAAAATGGGGTTAGCTCTTCACCGTCGAGAGCGCGTTCGAGAAGCCAGAAAGTCTTTTGAAAGGGCATTAAAATTGTTTGAGAAACAGAATAATTCTGAAGGTAAAGAAAAAGTGGAAACTATGATGACGGAATTGGAAAATTAATTAGGGTTTGCGCTTCACTAGTCTTTTAGTAGGGGTAGGAGACAGCTATACTGGAGACAGGAGACAGGAGACAACCCACCCCTAACCCCTCCCAGGAGGGGAGAAATGGATCGGGAGCGAGGAGGTAGAAGTAAGAATTGTCAATTTGGGATTTTTCTGCCCAACTTATGAGCCTAAAATACTAACTTTTTGAGCGTTTTAGACGTGATACCAGGCACTTTTTTTCAACTTCAAACAGCTAATATAGAATCCGGGTAATTAGTTATCGTATCGCTCTAGGAGTCAGGAGTCAGTCCTCAGGAGTCAGGAGAAAGAAAAGATTGAAATAGCATGAATTTTTAAATTTGTATTCAGTAGAACATCTGTATTAAGAGAAAGTAATTTTGCAATTACTGTATAACCGGATTCTATATAAAACCTTTATTTATCAATGCTTTAGAATCTAATGTTTTAGCAAAAATAGAATCTTCACCTACTAAATTAACAACTATAACTGCAATAATGACGGCGATAATTACTACATATATTTTTGGCAATTTCCAGAAAATATTAATAATTTGTGTAAGTATTTTTTTGAGTTTTGCTGTTGCTTTTTCAGCAGAATATTCTTGATCTGACTGTTCTTTTTTTTGCTTAGTTTTAGTTGTTATTTTTTGTCTAGTTTTTGGAGGAGACAGAGATTTTTTTTCTTGTTCAGAAGTGGGTTGTGTCGTTGTTTATTCTACTTGTTTGGGAAGTGGTGTTGGTGTTTTTATATAACCTGCTCCTTCAAACATGAATCTAGTAATCTGACCGAGTGCATATACCCAAGCTGTCTTAACTTCGGGATTCCAGTCTTCCTGGAGATACTGTTTTAAAGTTTTCAGTATAGTTTTTCCCACTAAAGGGTAATGTTGTTTGAGAGTGCCATAATTAACGTGACGAGCACCGAGGTCGCGTAATACTTTTGCTAAAGCTTCTGGGTGGCGCAGACTTTCTACTACTAAGACTATAGAATTAAGCAACTTTTTTTGTTGATTTTCCATATCGGTATTAGCAAATAGTGGTTTTGCTTCTGGATATGCTGCAAATAGGTTTTCATAGAAACTGGCAGCAAATTCTGCGCTACGGGGTTTAATTTTTTCAAAGCTCGTTTCAATAACTTCTACCTGTAATTTAGAAGATGATTTTGTTAATGGTGCTTTCTATAAATTATTTTTATTTTTGGTGGCGAGGTAGTTTCAACTTCTGTGTTTGAAGTTTCTGGAGAATACCCTGCACCCTCAAACATCAATTGCACAATTTGTTCGTAAGCAAATACCCACGCATTCTTGACTTCCGAATTCCAATCTTGCTGAAGATACTGTTCTAAAGTCTTCAACAATGCTTCCCCAACTAGAGGATAATGTTGCGGAAGAGTTCCATAATTAATATGACGGGCACCGAGAGCGCGCAATACTTGTGCTAAAACTTCTGGGTGGCGCAGACTTTCTACTACTAACACTAAGGAATTAAGCAACTTTTTTTCTTGCTGTTGTATATCAGTATTAGCAAATAGTGGTTTTGCCTCTGGGTATGCTGCAAATAGATTTTCATAGAAACTGGCGACAAATTCTGCTCCACGGGGTTTGATTTTTTCAAAGCTGGTTTCAATGAGTTCTATTGGTGAAGTAGGGGTTGACTGTGGGGGTGGAGGTTGGGTTGCTATAGCTTGAACTTCGGTTGCGGTGTTCTTGATTTCGGGGTTTTCCTGGGTCTTGGTTTCGGTTTCTGTAGTGTTCGTAGTGGGCGATCGCTCTGTCTCCGATGGATAGTTTGCACCTTGCAACATCAATTTTGCCATTCCACCATCAGCATATATCCAAGCTGCTTTTACTTCTGGAGTCCAATATTCCCCAAGATACTGCTTTAATGTTTTTAGTAGTGCTTTAACTACGAGGGGATAATGTTGTCGTAGCACGCCATAATTAATGTGGCGACTGCCTAATGCTTGCACGACTTCTTTTAGTATCTCTGGATGACGCAAATTTTCGACTACCAGTATCAGAGCATCCAGCAATTTTTTTTGTTGCTGTTGTATGTCAGTATTAGCAAACAGTGGTTTTGTCTCTGGATATTCTGCAAATAAGTTTTCGTAGAAACTGGCTGCAAATTCATTAGTATAAAGTTTAATTTTATCAAAACTTTGTTCTATAATTTCAATTTTTGATTGCATTTTTTATGTAAAATTTAGATATTAACTATTGATTATTATAGATAAAATTTTTCAGTATCAAATCATACCAAATCCAGTTATAAAAAGCTAATTTATCCAAATCATTCTAACCCTTCTGCCCTCTGTCTTCTGCTTTATCTTCACAATAAATATCTCTTTTAAACCGGATCTAGTATTACACATTAACTTGTAATGCTTCTGCCAGAAATTAAGGATAGCTTGAAAGAGAAAAATAGAAATCTCCGAAAATTACACATCTAGATCATTTTTTGTGTCTTTTTTTATAAATTTTCTTCCTGATTCCCAGATAAGCTGTTGTCTACTTTTGCAAAAAGTCTATTCTTTTTCAGAGATGTCTAATGTAGATAAAAAAAAGATAAAAAAGATTTAATTGTTACTTTTGTAACAACTATATTATTTTACAGTTAAAAACTGTAAAGTGTTGTAACAATTACGATTTTGATCGTAATAAATTTTACTCTAGTTTGACAGTTAGTCTAACCTATAAATTACTATGGTTTGACAATACGTCTAACTTATTAATTTGAGGTAATGCAACGAGGTAAAAATGATGAATAATTTGCAAAAATATAGTATCCGATGCACGCTCACTTTCGGTGACATTTATGGCCAAATTATTGTTTGGTTAATAGTAGTATTCTTAAGCATAGCTGGAGGAGTTGCCCTTTGGACTAGCAGTAGCCAAGTCTATGCTCTAGGAGCTATTGCTTTAATCGTGGTTTTGTCTCTACCCTTCCTACTTTTTGCTTTTGTAACTACCCTATTAAATCATATTGAAGTACTTTCAGTAGAACCTAACGAAGAAGAAGAGTCTCAAACGTCAATGTCTGGTCAGCAAGCAGCAACTTCTCTAGGTTAAATGTTTTGTAATAAGCATTCAGCGGTCAGCGGTCAACTATCAGCTAGTGTCCTATGGTCAGAACTGCGTTATCAGCTTTATTACTTTTAGTGGACAATTTAAGCTTGTTGTTCTTGTGCTTCAATTCTTTGTTCAAAAATGTAGTAGAAGTTAAGCAAATACTTGGTTCATTCATTAAAAAGCTGAATACGAGCGCATTCTGCAAGAAATGCTTACTGACTTTGAATTTAGCAACACCGAAAGCTAGAGTCCTCATTTAATTCGAGGCACTTAAAAAGTTAAAAACCTGCCTGCTTAATGACACAGGTAGGTTTTTTATCTCAGAAAAAAGTACTGATAACTGATAAATGAAATGACCTGTCAGAAAATGATATAAATACCTTTTTTTAAATTAGACATCTCTAATAATAAATTAAAAATAAAATCAATTATGGAACTAGATATATAAATTATTTCCCCCTACTCCCTACTCCCTACTCCCTACTCCCTTTTTTCTGGAGATGTCTATTTGGTATAAAATAATAAAAGCATAAAACTATTAGAGATTTACTTAATGTTAGAACACGACGTAATAATAGTAGGTGGCGGACTAGCAGGCAGTCGCGCTGCTGTAGAAATAGCTCGCAAAAATCCTAGCTTAAATGTAGCAGTTGTTGCCAAAACTCACCCCATTCGTTCCCACTCGGTAGCAGCTCAAGGTGGAATAGCGGCTTCCCTCCAAAATGTAGATCCAGAAGATAGTTGGAAAGCTCATGCTTTTGATACTGTAAAAGGTTCGGACTATCTAGCTGACCAGGATGCAGTAGAAATTTTGGCAAAAGAAGCGCCAGATGTAATTATCGACCTCGAACATTTAGGGGTATTATTTTCTCGGTTGCCAGATGGTCGCATTGCTCAACGTGCTTTCGGCGGTCATTCCCACAACCGCACTTGTTACGCTGCGGATAAAACTGGTCACGCTATTTTACATGAATTGGTAAATAACCTCCGTCGTTATGGGGTGCATATTTATCAGGAATGGTATGTAATGCGCTTGATACTCGAAGATGGTCAGGCAAAGGGCGTGGTTATGTACCATATTCTGGATGGTGAAATTGTTGTGCTGCGAGCAAAGGCAGTAATGTTTGCCACTGGTGGTTATGGTCGAGTATTTAATACCACTTCCAATGATTATGCTTCTACTGGCGACGGTTTGGCAATGGCAGCAATGGTTGGCCTTCCTCTGCAAGATATGGAGTTTGTACAGTTTCATCCTACAGGTTTATATCCAGCAGGAGTTTTGATTTCGGAAGCGGTGCGCGGTGAGGGTGCTTATCTGATTAATAGTGATGGCGATCGCTTTATGGCAAATTATGCTCCTAGTCGCATGGAGTTGGCACCCCGCGATATTACTTCCCGTGCTATTACTTTGGAAATTAGTGCTGGTCGCGGAATTAATATGGATGGTACTGCGGGTGGTCCGTTTATTTATCTCGATCTACGGCACATGGGACGGGAAAAAATTATGAGTCGAGTACCGTTTGCTTGGGAAGAAGCACATCGTCTTTTAGGTATTGATGCGGTGAACAAACCGATGCCAGTTCGTCCGACTGCTCATTATTCTATGGGTGGCATTCCTACTAATACTGATGGTAGAGTTTGGGCGAGTGCTGATAGTTTGGTGGATGGGTTATTTGCTGCGGGGGAATGTGCTTGTGTTTCGGTACATGGGGCGAATCGTTTGGGCAGTAATTCTTTGTTGGAATGTGTGGTTTATGGGCGACGGACTGGGGCAGCGATCGCTGAGTTTGTGGAAGGTCGCAAATTACCGGATATTGAGGAAGAACCTTATATTCAGGAGGCACGAGAACAAATTCAAGGGTTGTTAGACCGTTCGGGAGAATATCGTATTGATTTTTTACGGCAGCAGTTTCAGGATACGATGACTGAGCATTGCGGTGTATTTCGTTCTCAGAATGTGATGCAAGAAGGGTTGGAAAAGTTGAAACAGTTGCAGGAGCAATATCAGGAAGTTTATTTGGATGATAAAGGTAAGTTGTGGAATACGGAGATTATTGAAGCATTGGAGTTGCGGAGTATTATTGTGGTGGGGGAGACAATTTTAAGTTCGGCGTTGAGTCGTCAGGAAAGTCGTGGCGCTCACAGTCGGGAAGATTTTCTGCAACGAAATGACGAGCAGTTTTTACGGCATACTTTGGCATATTATTCGTTAGCAGGAATTGATATTAGTTATCGACCTGTGGCAGTTACTATGTTTGAACCACAGGAGCGGAAGTATTAAGTAGGATTTTAGGAGTCAGGAGTCAGTCCTCAGGAGTCGTATGGGAATGGCTTTAATACCATTTTTTAGAAAGTCTTTTAACCAGACTTACTGTTTGTAAAGTTGTTTTTTCATGCATGGTATTACCAATGGATAATGGATAATTGATAATTGATAATTAGGGTTTGCGTATGGAAAGTCTTTTTGTTGGGGTAGGAGACAGGAGACAGGAGACAGGAGACAGGAGAAATGGGAATTTAAAGGAGGTAGGAGTAAGAATTGTCCCAAGATTTTTCTGCCCAACTATGCGGCTAAAATACGTTCCTTTTTGAGCTTTTTCCGCTGAAAAGTTGGCACTTTTTTAGACCAAAAAATGCTAAAACCTTTATCTTTCAATGCTTTGATATTTAATCAGCAAGCCCTAATTATATCATGTCCGGTTGAATAGTTACATTTTGGAGGAAGGAAGGCAGAAGGCAGAAGGCAGAAGGCAGAAGCTTTTCTGCCATTTTTACCTTTATTTTATACACAAACGATGCTACCGGACATGATATTAGAGATTGTTTTCATTATCCATTATTCATTGTTCATTATTCATTAATGAATTCTTCTTGCTTCTTACTTCTTGCTTCTTACTTCTTACTTCTTGCTTCTTCCTTATTAGTAACAAAAATATTATGACAATTTCAATTGCAGCAGAACCTATTCCTTTAACAATAAATACGGATGGTGTAGTCCTAGTTGCCGGAACACGAGTTACCCTAGATACAGTTGTTTATGTTTTTCAACAAGGAGCAACAGCAGAAGAAATTTGTTTGGCATATCCATCATTAAATTTAGCAGATGTTTATGCAGTGATTGTCTATTATTTAAGGCATCAAGAAGAAGTAGAAAAGTATTTACAGGAACGACAAAAAATAGCACAAGAAGTACGTCGAAAAAATGAGGCGAAATTTGACCCCCAAAGAGTACGCGATCGCTTACTTAAACGTCACAGATTGTAAATTTTGCTGCTTTTTTTTCCTTTTTATTTACTGATTATCAGTTACACTATAAAGGTTGTTTTCTCCACAGCAACTCTTCCTTTAATAGAAGTTAATTTATCATAGAAAAAGCCACCATAAAGTTCAGAGTCTAAATTAGAGATTCCGGTTTCTACATAAGATTTATCATTTTCTTTGTGGGTTTAATACCCCACCGTCAACGGGGGTGTTCAAAATTACTTGGGGTTAGAATCCCCATGTAATTTTCCTCCTGTCTCCTGTCTTCCCCTCCTGGGAGGGGTTGGAGGTGGGTTGTCTCCTGTCTCCTTCTTCAATTCTATCCATTTCATACCTTATTTTATTCAGATATTAGAATTAAGTTGATACAATGATAGTATCATTTTGTTAAATAACCGTTCAGTAAGAGGGCTAAAATTCATATAAATCAATACTTTTAAGCTTTAATTGCCCCTCATTGCACGAACCTTCGATCTAGATTTTCTCTGAGAAATTCAATTTTCAGTTCAGACCTCATAAAGTAAACACTATCTATATAAGAGATGCTAAAAGCAATTTTGTTTGACCTAGATGGCACCATAGTTAATACAGACCCCTTGCATTTCCAGGTATGGAAAGAAATTTTAAATAATTACGGAATAGTAATTGACCATAACTCTTATAAGGAAAAAATTAGTGGTGGAACTAATCCCACAATTCTGAAAAAATTACTACCACACCTATCAACTACAGAAGTAGAAGAACTAGCAGATTATAAAGAAGCTAAATTTCGAGAAATGGCTACAAACTTAGAACCAATGACAGGATTATTAGAATTTATTGCATGGGTAAAAAAACAAAAACTTCAGAAAGCGGTCGTGACAAATGCACCTCCAGAAAATGCTGAATTTATGTTAGATGTTTTGCAGCTAACAGATACTTTTCCATTAGTAATATTAGGTGGAGTAATGACTGTCGCAAAACCAGATCCTGCACCTTATAAATTATGTTTAGAAAAATTGGAAATTTCCCCGGAAGAGGCAATTGTTTTTGAAGATTCTCGTTCTGGAATTAAGTCAGCAGTCGGAGCAGGAATTTACACAGTAGGAGTTGCTTCTACCCATGAACCTGAATCTTTATTAGAAGTAGGAGCGAGTATTGTTATTAATGATTTTAGTGATGAAAAATTACAGCAACTTTTAGATATAAGGAAGTTCCAAGGAAACTAAGGTTATGATGGCAAAGATAAATCCTTAGTGACATAAAAGCTAAAAATGTTTATTTCCAACTTGATTCGGCAAGGGGTCTCCCGTTATAATCTGCGATTTAACAGGAGGGGAATTGCCGAGCTGCAAATTAAACAGGTTTCGATTGCTGTTCAAATGTAGCACTAAAGAGTAGTATAAAATTATGATAATTACTCATTGCTACAAAATTAAGCCCACTACTGAACAGTCAGTCAAAATAGATTATTGGCTAGAACTGTTACGAAGACATTGGAATTATGCTCTAGGTCAAAGACTAGATTGGTTAAATAGAACTAGATGTCAAGTTGACCGTTGTTCATTAATTTCATGTCCTATTGGTGAAATTTCTACTAGACCAGATTATTATTTTCAACAATCAGCACTTAAACAGACAAAACAGTTATTTCCTGACTACAAGGAAATATATTCAGAAATTCAACAAATTAACTTACAAAGGCTAGATAAAGCTTGGAAACGTTGGTTAATACCTGACAAAAAAGGTCAACGTGGAGGGCGACCTAGATTTAAAAAATCAGGAAAGTTAAGGTCATTTTGTTTCAGCAGAGTCAATCATTCTAAAGCAGCAATTAAGTTTGATGGTAAGCAAATCATTATTAGTAGGTTTGGTACTATTCCAGTCATAGTTCATAGACCTATACCAGATGGTATGACGATAAAAACTGCAACTATAACCAAAAAAGCTGATGGTTATTATATAAGTTTCAGTTTAGAAGATAAATAAGTTCCTAATCTAATTCCTACAAATAATATCAAAACTGCTGTAGGTATTGATGTAGGGTTAAAAGAGTTTTTAACTACTAATACTGGTGAGACTGTTTCTGTACCTAAATTCTATAGAAAATCTCAATCGAATTTAGCAAGAAAGCAAAAAAAAGTATCTAGAAAAGAAATAGGTTCAAACAACTGGAAAAAGGCACAAAACAAAATAGCTAGATTACATCAACATATTGCTAGGCAAAGAGAAGATTTTCACTATAAGACTGCTCATAAATTAGTTAAACAATATGATATGATTGCAGTTGAAAACTTAAATATTAGAGGTCTGGCAAAAAACACGAAACTATCAAAATCAATTTATGATGTAGCCTGGGGTAATTTTATTGAAAAATTGAATGCAGTAGCGGTAAAACGCGGTGTTCATGTAGTAAAAGTTAATCCTCACAATACATCACAAAATTGCAGTAATTGTGGTCAAAAAGTACCTAAGACTTTATCAGTTAGAACTCATTCTTGTCAGAAATGTGGAACAGTTTTAGATAGGGATGAAAATGCAGCAAAAAACATATTAAATAAAGCGTTAAACGAGGTGGGTATCATCTTGTCTGCTTGTGGAGGCTTAGATATTGGTCAGCCAGCAAAACAAGAAACTTCTTTGTTTGTTGAGAAGCTCCGGTTATAATCTTTGATTTAACGGGAGAGAACTTCACGAGGTATTAGTTTATGAATAATCATGCTACTTATCGGAAAATATTAATTTTATCAGCTAATCCTAAAAGTACAAGTTATTTAAGGTTAGATGAAGAAATGCGAGAAATAAAAGAAGGATTGAGGCGATCGCCTTCTAGAGATTTATTTTTAATTGAATCTGCGGAAGCTACTCGATATAGAGATATTCGTAGAGCTATTTTAGATTATCAACCGAATATTGTTCATTTTAGCGGACATGGAGCAGGCCATGATGGTTTAGTTTTTGAGGATGAAACTGGGTCTCAAAAATTAGTTGATACTGAAGCTATTGCCGGACTTTTTCAATTATTTTCGGAACAGGTAGAATGTGTTGTTCTGAATGCTTGTTATTCAGAGTATCAAGCTCAAGAAATAGTTAAATATATTAATTATGTGATTGGTATGAGTCAGGCTATAAATGATAGAGCTGCAATTGAATTTGCTGTGGCTTTTTATGATGCTTTGGGAGCTGGACAAACTTATGATTTTGCTTATCAGTTAGGATGTAATGCTATTATGATTGCAGGAATACCTCAAGAGTTAATTCCTCAGTTGTCTGCTAAAAATAGCGAAAATTCAATTCCTAAAACTGCGACTTTTATACCTCGTAATAAATTTGATTTTAATACTTCTAATCAAGGAGATAAAACAATGACTGGTGAACGTAATATACAAATTGGAACTGGTGATTATCGTGAGACAACTATTAATGACCAAGGAAGTTATGTTGAAGGAGATTACTATAATAATTCCGCAGAAAAACAAAACCTGGCTGATGCTGCTAATGAAATTCAACAATTGCTGGAACAACTAAGCAAAAATAACCCTACTGATACAATGACTGGAAATATGAAAATAGCAGGGGAAGTAATTGAGAAAATTGAAACTAATCCTGCTTTGATGAATCGGGTTTTTAGTGCTTTAAAAGCTGGTGGTATGAGTGTTTTTGAGCAAACTTTAAATCATCCGGCAGCAAGTTTTGTGATTGGTGCTTTGGAAGAGTGGAAAAATACCAAAAATTAAGGCAAATAAAAAACAAATTCTCACACAAAGGTTGCTAGTTTATTTCCCATTCCTACTCTGGGGAGTTATGATGAGTATCCCCTTCAACATAACTCCCTCGATCGTTAACAGAAGTCTCTCGATAATCACCTTTCTGGACTTCAATATTCCGGGTTTCTTGATAGGTTTCGACATAAAATTTGTTCTGCTTTAAGGCTGTTTCTAATAAATTTCTCAGCTCAATAATATGTTTGTCTTTTTCCGCTACTCCAGCTAAAAGTGCTAATAAATCTGGATAACTTCCTGATTTTATTTGATGATAAATTTCATTATATTCTTGACTGAGAAATGAGCGGTCAACATCATCAGTAACTTGTGCTTGAAAGTGAACTATTTCATTACCTCGCCCTTCAATTGAAAGAACTTGTAATCCTGATTCTGGATATTTTTCGATTAATCTTTGAAAAGCTATTGCTGCGGCACTGGGGTCTACTCCTTCATGGTGAAATATATCTAAAATTGAATAATTTTCTGCTACTTCCCGTGGGTCTACATTTTGAGTTTGATAAAGTTGTTTAGTTTTGATAATAGGGGCGATAAAACTGCTAAAGTCTCCATCTTTAAAAATCTCATTGCGGTTGTCTGGTTTGCGCCAAGGGTCGCGGTCTTCTTTTGTTTCTAAGCGCATATAAACATAATCGCATTTAATCCCCTCAAATTGGGTATCCAGGGAAATTGCCCAATCCTGAATACAAGCACCTGTTAGTATTGCATTTGTTAGGTTAGTACCGTACAGTTGAGCTTTCACAAGTTTTGCTCTTGTTAAGTTTGCCCCTTCTAAAGTAGCTTCGCTCAACTTTGTACCAATGAAACTAGCATCAGTTAAGTCAGCGTATCGTAAGTTACATCCCCGTAAGTCTAAATTGTCAAAGTTCTGATCTCGTCCGTTACCTGTTACAACCAATTGACGAATTATTTTATTTTCTAAGTAGGTTCCTTCAACTCTAGCTTTGTCTAGGTGTTTAGCATTTAACCAACAAGTGCGAGTGAGAATAGCTTTTCTCAAATTAGTGTTTTTGAGACTGGCACCAGAGAAGTTGGCATCAGTTAAATTTGCTTCGTAAAAGCTAGTTCCTCCATAGCTACATAGAATAATTGCAATATTTCTAATCAAAGCGTATTTGCGATCGCCAACCACAGCACGGCAACCAATAAAAAGACTTAGAGCGAGCAAAGTTATCGTGGCAGGAATTGCAATGGCCAAAATTTTGACAACAGATGAAGTGTAGAGCAAATTTTTATTCTCTTCCTGAGTCGCTGCTATTATTCCCAGTATTGCTGTAGCTAGAGTTACAAATTGAATCAATAATAATAACATTCTGTTTGGGAATGAAATTCTCATCACTGCGATCGCAATTGCCTCTAACAATACCCCTGAAATATTAATACCAATACAAAATGCTAGTAAAATTGCGTCTGCTCTGGCATCAGCTCCGGCATCATCTGTGCCTGGAAGAGCCATAAACATAGCAATAGAGGTGAGTACAATTATAGTAAAAAGCCATAAAGCCGTACCTATACCTCTATAAATTGTGATTAAAATAAAACCCAAGAATAAAATTAATCCAAAACCAAGGACTAATAATGGTCCTATCCAAGTTAGACCTTTCCATTTCAATATACTACCTATAAAAGCTCCTGCATAGCCACAGATAAATCCACCTAGCATTGCTAAAAATAATAAAATTGTTCCTAAAATCAGCAACCAACTTATTTTTAGCCCAGCTTGGGCATAACGAAAATTTCCACTAACAAGCATAGCTTGAGAAAAGTTTCGTCCCTGAATCTTGCTATGGCTAAAATTAGCATTATCTTGACTTTTGACAGTACCACCTTGCAAGTTTTGCTGTGGGAAATCTTTAAACATTTTTTGGAAATACAGTATATTAATACCAATAAAAAGTGCTAGTACAATTCATTGGACTTGGCATTATCTGTGTCTGGAAAAGCCAGAAACACAGTAATAGAGGTGACTATAATTATAGTAAAAAGCGACTTTATTTGCAATCGCTACTTTCATGGTACGAAACCGTAAAAAGTCTTGAAGAAGGAGACAGGAGACAGGAGACAGGAGACAGGAGGAAAATTACTTATGGATTCTCACCCCAAGTAATTTTGAACACCGTGTAGACGGTGGGGTATTAAACCCACAAAGAAAATGATAAAGCTTTACCTATTTCTGATCCTATTGCTCAATAGATTTGTCCAATGTGTAATGGAATAACCCTGATACTGCTCAGGCTCTATTCCTAGTAATGCCTCAATTGCAATCCTACGAACATATCTATCCGTATTAGTATCTGTGATGATGTTAATTAAAGATTCAATAGCCTCTTTTGATTGTATGTTTCCTAATGCTCTAATTGCTATCTCTAGAAGAGAACTATTAGTATCAGTATCTGTAATGATGTTAATTAAAGGTGGAACCGCCTCTTTTGACTGTATGTTTCCTAATGCTCTAATTGCACTACTACGAACATCAGTATCAGTATCTGTGACAATTTTAATTAAAGGTGGAACCGCCTCTTTTGACTGTATGTTTCCTAATGCGTCAATTGCACTACTACGAACAAAAACATCAGTATCAGTATCTGTGACAATTTTAATTAAAGGTGGAACCGCCTCTTTTGACTGTATGTTTCCTAATGCGTCAATTGCACTACTACGAACAAAAACATCAGTATCAGTATCTGTGACAATTTTAATTAAAGGTGGAACCGCCTCTTTTGACTGTATGTTTCCTAATGCGTCAATTGCACTACTACGAACAAAAACATCAGTATCAGTATCTGTGACAATTTTAATTAAAGGTGGAACCGCCTCTTTTGACTGTATGTTTCCTAATGCTCTAATTGCACTACTACGAACATCAGTATCAGTATCTGTGACAATTTTAATTAAAGGTGGAACCGCCTCTTTTGACTGTATGTTTCCTAATGCTCTAATTGCACTACTACGAACATCAGTATCAGTATCTGTGATGATGTTAATTAAAGGTGGAACCGCCTCTTTTGATTCTATGTTTCCTAATACTTCAATTGCATTCTTACGAACATCAATATCCTCACCAGTATTTGTAATGATATTAATTAAAGGTGGAACCGCCTCTTTTGATTGTATGTTTCCTAATACTTCAATTGCACTACAAAGAACATCAATATCCTCACCAGTATTTGTAATGATATTAATTAAAGGTGGAACCGCCTCTTTTGATTGTATGTTTCCTAATACTTCAATTGCACTACAAAGAACATCAATATCCTCACCAGTATTTGTAATGATATTAATTAAAGGTGGAACCGCCTCTTTTGACTGTATGTTTCCTAATGCGTCAATTGCAATACTACGAATATCGCTATTAGTATCAGTATCAATGATGTTAATTAAAGGTTGAACCGCCTCTTTTGATTCTATCCTTCCTAATACTACAATTGCACTACTACGAACATGAATATGTTCACCAGTATTTGTGATAATATTAATTAAAGCTTGAACAGCTTCTTTTGATTCTATGTTTCCTAACACTTCAATTGCACTCTTACGAACATGAATATGTTCACCAGTATTTGTGATAATATTAATTAAAGGTTGAACAACGTTAATTAAAGCTTGAATAGCCTCTTTTGATTCTATGTTTCCTAGTGCGTAAATTGCCAATATAAGAACAGAACTATCCGTATCAGTATCTTTGATGATGTTAATTAAAGGTTGAACTGCCTCTTTTGATTTTATCCTTCCTAATGCTTCAATTGCTATAAAACGAAAAAAACTATCTCTATCAGTTGTGATGATGTTAATTAAAGGTTGAACCGCCTCTTTTGATTCTATCCTTCCTAATACTTCAATTGCACTACTACGAACATCACTATCTCTATCAGTTGTGATGATGTTAATTAAAGGTTGAACCGCCTCTTTTGATTTTATGTCTCCTAATGCGTCAATTGCCCTACTACGAACATCACTATCTCTATCAGTTGTGATAATGTTAATTAAAGGTTGAACCGCCTCTTTTGATTTTATGTCTCCTAATGCGTAAATTACACTACTACGAATATCACTACTCGTACCAGTATCTATTATGACGTTAATTAAAGCTTGAACATTAGGAGGTGTTAACAAAATTTTATTTGTTTCTGGACCAACAATACCATCTGGCTTTAAATTATGATATTCCTGAAAACGAATAACTGCAGCAAGAGTCTTAGGGCCAAATATTCCATCTACTTTCCCGACTGGAAATCCCCAGTTATTTAATTGTTCTTGAAGCTGAATAACTTGATACCCTCGACTTCCTATTCTTATTAAAGTATCCATCTGAAAGTTATTTCTTTAGTATTTTCTCCACCATCCTAACCCATAAAAAACTACAGTTGTACTAAGAGCTAATTTGTAAACTTAGCTGTTTGCGCAGCATGACCCTGGAAAAGTCTTATATTACCTAGCTTTTAGTAATTTGGGTCTGACTGAACGATAAATCGCAAAGCCTAAGTATAGTAAAGAATTCATCCTCTTAATATTTACTTGATAAATCAGCTATAACTTCAAAAAATTTAAAGAATATTAACAAATAATAAAATTGATAATTAATTCCCAAAGGTTGAAAGTCTCTCCTTTTAAGGAGAATTAGATTTACTATAAAGTTAAATTATCCTGCCTTGCTGAAATGTAATGGTAAGTAGCTGAAGATAAAATTGAAAAACTTATGTTTTGCGTTGATACTTAATCTAAAAATTATTACTATTCAACAACGCCAATTATCCAAATTGTCCAAAAATGAACTTAATCAGCAAACTATTTTCCAAAATTAATATCCCTCAAAATATTCGCTTTCGACCCAAAAACCTCCTCTGGGTTTCCCTAATAATATTTGGACTAACCCTCACTCAAATCTACACCTATCTACCAACCGCCACTGCTCAACAACCCTCTTCCTTTTCCCCCAGAGAATTTCGAGGAGTATGGGTAGCATCCGTTGCCAATATTGACTGGCCATCCCAACGTGGTCTATCTGTTGCGCAACAAAAATCAGAATTACTCAACATCCTCAACCGGATGCAAGAACTTAACCTTAATGCTTTAGTCTTGCAAGTTCGACCCAATGGAGACGCTTTGTATGATTCTCCGATCGAACCCTGGAGTGGTTGGATGACAGGCAAACAGGGAACCCCACCACAACCATATTACGATCCACTAGAATTTGCGATCGCCGAAAGTCATAAACGCAATATCGAACTCCATGCTTGGTTTAACCCATACCGCGCTCAACTTAGTCCCAATGATGGTTCCTTTGCTGGAAATCACATGGCAGTCAAATATCCCCAATATGCTTATAGATACGGCAACAACATTTGGATGGACCCAGGGGCGAAAGTTATTCAAGACCAAACTTTCAACACCATTATGGATGTAGTCCGTCGTTATGACGTTGATGCCATTCACTTTGACGACTATTTCTATCCCTACCCTCAACGCGGACAAGAGTTCCCCGACTACCAAACCTATAACGCATACAAAGCATCTGGTGGTACTCTCTCTTTATCTAACTGGCGACGACAGAATGTGAATAACATGGTACAACGTCTTTACCAAGGTATTCACGCTGAGAAACCTTATGTGAAATTTGGCATTAGTCCATTTGGCATTTATCGCCCAGGGAACCCTCCTGGTATTGTCGGGTTAGATCAATATGAAAGTTTATATGCTGACGTGAAATTATGGATGGAGCAGGGTTGGGTAGATTATTTAGCACCGCAACTTTATTGGCGAATCGACCCCCCTCAACAAAGTTATCCAGTTTTGTTAAATTGGTGGTTACAACAAAACCCACAACGTCGTCATATTTATGCCGGAAACTATTTAAGTCAGTTGCAAGGTGCAGGTTGGTCAGTATCTGAGTTTGAGAGACAAGTTGCTATTTCTCGTCAGAGAGCAAGTCAACTTTCTTTAGGAAATATCTTTTTTAGTATGAAGATGTTTCGAGATAATGTAGCGGGTGTAAATAATGTGTTCAAAAGTTCAGTTTATCCAACTCCAGCATTACCTCCAGCGATGCCGTGGTTAGATAACCAACCTCCCGCACCACCTACAGGAGTACAGGTTAATTCTGATGTTATTAGTTGGAATGTTGATAATACTGGAGATGTTCGTTCTTGGGCGTTGTATCAGCAAAATGGTAATCAATGGTCACTTGTACAGGTATTAAATTCTGCTACTAATGCGGTGAGAGTTACCCCAGGAATTTATGCTTTACGAGCAGTCGATCGCTTGGCAAATGAAAGTTCGGAACAAGTGGTGACGGTGCAGTAGCTTCCGAATTTAGAATTTAGAATGTAGAATTTAGAAAATGAGGTAAATTTACTAATTCTAAATTCTATGTATAGCATTTCTCATAAAGATGAAGTACATTGACGATTCCCCTAAATTCCCCTTAAAAAAGTAGGGACGTTCCATGCAACGTCCCTACAGGGTTATTATTTTTCACGGAGACAATATTATTATGTTAGAACAAGTGTTTAATTTAGCCAAACAGCTTCCTGTTTCTGAACAAATTATTTTAATTGAAAAAATGATAGTTGAACTTAGGAAAAATAAATCTTCTCAATATTCTTTAATGCCTCTAGAAAGGTTACAATCAGAATTTGCTAAAGACTTAGCAGAAGCAGGATATAAATCAAGAGAGGATATAGTGAATTTAGTACGAGAAGTTAGAAAGGAAATTTCACAATAACATCGCTAACTTTATTAAATTTGATAATACTTTTAAATTAAAAAAATGACTATTTCTCCAAGTCGTATATTTTTCGACACTAATGTTTATATTATTGGTTTCGCTGCTCCAGAAAGTAATGAGTTTAGATGTCTTCAATGGGCTGGTTTAGGTATGAAAAAATCTGCATTAATTGAAGTTGTAATTTCAGAAATATTGCTTGCAGAAATTTTGCGAGTGGCAAAACGTCTAAAACATAAAGATTGGAGTGGAGAAATAGTCGATAAAATATGGCAATATTTTCAAGTCTGTTATGTTCTACTGGATGAAAATGAACTAGAAATAATTAAAAATTCAGGTAATATTCCTAGAGAGGATGCAGGAGTTTATTTAACTGCTAAAACAGCTAAAGCTCAATGTTTTGTGTCGGCTAACTATAAATTAATTAAGGCTATTGTAGAAAAAACTGGAGAGTTTGAGTGTCTAACTCCTGAAGCTTTTGTTAATAAGTATGTTTAAGTTATAAGTGTCTTCTTGACGAGTTCAATAAATCCATTGTTGAGCATCTTCTCCTACTAATGGATAAGTTGCTTTTCCTTGAATATTATGCCATTGACGCCTAGGTTTAGGGGTTGAATTATCATCTCTTTGAAGATGACTTGATAAATAACACATTAATTGAAGTTTTTCTTCAACGTTTAGCCCTTCTGATTTAGTAGGGACATTGCATACAACGTCTCTACCATTTGTAAATAACATTATATCAAATATGGCTTTCAGTGATTTTAAGACAATCTCGGATGTACAAAAAAAGTATAGAATTAAATATTCAGAAGAGAATTTGATAGTTAGTCAGGAATTATTGCCTTCAGACAGTTTTATCAAAGACTTTGAATTTAACAAAGAAAATATAGACTTGTTTGCCTCAGAAGCATCTCGCAGTGA
Organism: Okeania hirsuta; assembly: GCF_003838195.1. Lineage (GTDB taxonomy): Bacteria > Cyanobacteriota > Cyanobacteriia > Cyanobacteriales > Microcoleaceae > Okeania > Okeania hirsuta. The sequence goes on along the minus strand of NZ_RCBY01000034.1, from coordinate 9,077 downwards.
AATTATAATCTCGCCACTATTGCGTGAAGTTTATAAGAAATATTATCAGAAGTATTCATTTTGGATTCGCAAAAGTATTTCTTATGATGAAATTCTCTCTGGAACACCTGATTATATTTTTTCACGACGTTCTGAACTTGGTAAAACTGTATTAGAAAAGCCTATTGTCATTGTTGTTGAAGCAAAAAAAAATGATTTTGAGTATGGTTGGGGGCAATGTCTGGCAGAGTTGTTCGCGTCACAGAAAATAAATGATAATTTTTTAAGGGCAGTATATGGAATTGTTACAGATGGTAATTTATGGCAGTTTGGAAAGCTTGCGGGAGACAATTTTATCAAAGATTCTGGGAATTTCACTATCGATAATTTGCCAAGAGTTTATGGTGCTTTGGAAAACCTGGTTCAATTAGTAGAAGAGGATGATGAGAAATAGGATAATTTGTACGGGTTTGGTCCGCAAAACCCTAGAGTTCCCTGTTCCCTATTTTCTCTATTCACTCAAAATATTAATGGTTGTTAAAAAACCAGGTTTCTGTTGATTAACGAAAGCTCATATTCGAGAGTCAAAGTATCTATCAACCAAGGATTGATATTTTGATCCCACATTTCGCACTTCAATTTGTATCATTAAAAGTAGTATATAAATCCGTAGCTTGGTAGGTATTTATACTATGCAAGTCATCTCAATTACTTTTTTCGTCGATCAAATTCCGAGTAAATAATGAAGCATAAATACTTGCTCGATCATGTACTCGATCGCGGCAGTTATGATTTTCTTCTAAAATTCTGTCTCCTGTCTCCTGTCTCCTGACTCCTTCTTCTATACTACATTTTGTGGTGCGGAATGTGGGTTTGATAATTACCCAAATAAGGGTTTACCAAGACCAGAGCAAGCATCCCCAGTTAACTTAACTAATTTATCTTGTTTCCTATGTAGATTTTCTTCCTTTATAAGAGTATTATATTCATCTTGAAAATTTTGATTCACTGTTTTAAAGTCTATAATATTCAAGAATTGAGACTTTTCATTATCACGTATACCATAAACAAAAAGACAAACAGGTTCTTCATTTCTACTGGCCTGAATAAGTCGTGCAAGAAGCGTTTGAGAATTTCTTTTTGATATGGGTTTGGTAATATCAGGAATTGTGCCTTCGTAGTCTACATTTTTAAGAACACTAATATCTTTCTCTGGAGATACACCTTTATTTAGCATTCGATCCGTAGGTTGATGGTCTGTATAAATCATAGAAGTTTGTTCAGATTTTCCTTTTAATCTCTGAACAAAAAAAGCTCTGAGTCCATCTGTTCCATCTTGTTCAGCAAAATTATAAGATGTTTCTGACCATCCTGTGATTTTGACCAAAACCGACCCCGATTTATAATTGCTAATATCTATTGGAGGATGGATAATTGCTTGAAATTCTACAAAATCAACAACAAATCCTATGATAGAAATCATAATACTAGCAATAGTAGCAACAACAAATACCGTACTATTTCTACGGAAAGATTCAATAAATCTGTGCAAGAAATTTTTTTGATTTGCTTGAGTGTTTTGATTGTTTGGATTTTGTGAAGTAGTCATCAGTTGCACCTAAAGTTTAAATTTGGGCGTTAGTAAATCAAGAGGTAAAAATTTAAAGGTCATCCAAAGCGATCGCCCTGAATACCCGACTAAGAATGTTACCCCTAGGAAAAAATCATCTCTTTAACCGCTAATACCAAGAGCTGAGTGTTTGTTCAGGATAAAACAACTAAAAGGCAAGACGCTCATTCTACAAAACTATTCAGGAAAAACAACGTGCAGACAGAGCAGTATAAATGCTCAAGGAAAGAGGAATTAATCCGGATAATATCATGTCCGTTTATATCGTTTGTGTAAACCTAAGGGTGAATATCTACAGGAAATGATGGTTTTTTCTTGCGAGGGTAGCCTTCTTCCCTCTTCCCTCTTTCTTCTTCCTTCTTCCTTCTTCCTTCTTCCTTACCTTTGCTATACAAGACCGATGCTACCGGACATGATATAATGTATAGAACCCCTGATCGTATCTTCATAAATTTAGCAAGGAGTCAGGAGACAGGAGACAGGAGACAGGAGGTAAGAGGGAAGATGTGGGGAGAAATAATACAAAAAGCAAGGAGTCAGGAGACAGGAGGTAAGAGGGAAGAGGGAAGATGTGGGGAGAAATAATACAAAAAATTCAACACACCAACACCAAGATTTTCGGTCAAAATTGATGCGCGAAAAGACTTGACCACCATAATTATATAGATCTCAAATGGGTTCTATAAGCATTATTCCAAAAATTTAAAATTCTTGGTAGGGGTTTGGTCTCCAAACTCTCTAGTAATATTGTTGGTAGTTTTACATAGTAATGGTATACAGGAATAAGAAATACCAGGAACGGGAGCAAGATGCTCCCACTACTATTCCCTATTACCTCTTTTCTATATATTTATCAACCATGCAAAAAAATCAACTCAAACAAAAACTCAAAAACGGCGAAACTGTACTCGGACTTTTTATGAATTGTGCTTACCCTGCATTCATAGAAATTTGTGGTCTAGCAGGATTTGATTTTGCAGTCATTGACCTGGAACACGGACCTCTAAATATTCTAGTCGCAGAAGACCTATGTCGTGCTGCTGACTGTGTTGGTATTGCCCCCGTTGTTAGAGTCAGCAAAAATGATGCCGCACAAATTCAACGTGCTCTTGATATTGGTAGTGCAGGTGTACAAGTTCCACAGATAGAAACAATAACCGACGCAGAAATAGTAGTGCAAAGTGCTAAATATAATCCCATTGGTTGCCGTGGTTTATCATTTGGAACTCGTGCGGGAGTTTACACTTCAGCAGGTAGTAATATTACCGATAAATTAAATGCAGAATCTTTAGTTGTCGTTCATGTAGAGGGTACAAAAGGTGTCGAAAATCTGAGAGAAATTGTTACAATTCCTCATATTGATGTGATTTTTCTCGGTCCTTATGATTTATCCCAATCTTTAGGTATTCCCGGTCAGGTTGATGATATTCGAGTAGTTGAATTAATGCAAAAATCGGTAGAAATTATTCGGAGTTCTGGCAAAGCAGTCGGTACTTTTACTAATAATTCTGAGACTGCAAAAAAATGGATTGACTGTGGAGTTCAGTATATTGGATTGGGTATAGATGTGAGTATTTTCTTACAAGGTTGTCAAGGTTTGGTCAGAGCTGTAAGAGGTTAATTTTTACTCTGGAAGAAAGAAGGAAGAGGGAAGAAGGAAGAAGGAAGAAGGAAGAGGGAAGAGGGAAAAAGTTAATCTAAGAATGTTATCAATAATTGGAGTGACTAAAAGATTTTACAGGAAATGTTCCTTTGACTAAATAGTATAAAAACGATTCATTCTGACTCCTGACTCCTGACTCCTGACTCCTAATAAATAGCCTAGCTATTTTTAGCCAACATTTATTCAATTAGTATTAGACTTGTTGGCGTTGGTAATTTGAGGTATGATGTCTTGTCCGGATAAGAGAGCAAACAAAAAACTTTCTCCTTCTATTCCTCTTTATTCTTCTTTCTTTCCTCCTGACTCCTGACTCCTGACTCCTAAATAATTAAGATTAATATCATACATGCCCTTCACCAACGCCACATTTTTTAAAAAAAATTAATGCTTTGTATAATACTTAGCAACACTTCTCAGAAACCTGAGCTATACTAAAAATATAAACAATATAAAACTCAATTTTTACTCTATGAAAATAGGGAGAAATATCTATGGAAAAAGTCTTAGAATCAATTAATTTAGATTACGCTTTTATGTTTACCTACAAAAAGGTAAACTCAATTAGTATGGAAGGTTTTGAAGAGTTTTTTGCTGACCTTCCTGTCGATCCATACATAAAAGGTAACTATCGTTATAGAAGACTTTCTCGTTTTATTATTTCAGGGGAAGAGGTAATAAAACAGCCTCATGGTTATCTTTTCCAAAGCAAAAATTATAATCCTTTAGCTGGAGATATTAAAAGGGAATATGCTGAAATAGACGACAGACTTATCGCCTTAGATAACTTTAAAAAAATGATATTAGCCTTCTGTGATTCCTGCAAAATACATCCAGAAGCAGAAATAGGAGTACATCAAATTAGAACGATTTGTTCCCCTAAGAATTCAGGTAATCCAGCACCAGAAGGTATCCACAGAGACGGAACAGATTTTATTGGCATATTTGCAGTAAATAGACATAATATTCAAGGCGGTGCAACTCATCTTTATACTGCTAGAAAAGAAAAGCCAGTATTTAGTAAAATTCTCAATCCTGGGGATTTATTATTGGTAAATGACCATGAATTTTTCCACTTTACAACTCCGATTAAACCTGTAACTGAAGAAGTAGGATATCGAGATGTATTTGTTCTGACTTCTCCAAGTTTGATTCATTGAAGAAGAGAGAAATAACGACTAAAGATAGAGATTTTTACTTTTGATAAGTTGTCTGTAGACTTGTTGCTAGATAAGAGGAAATTAAACTTATTATTTTTCAGAATTACCTTTTCCTGAATTGGAGGGGAATTAGGAAAAAATAAATCTCACTGTTTCACTCCTCCACTATTAAATTTAATACCCCACCCTTACCTGCTATACATCAATTAGAATGCAGATTTAACTCTAACTCAATAATTGCTAAAACTCCCGAATCACCTTCTTGAAAAAAAGGAGATTAATATCAAATTCATATAAAGTTGCATAGAATAATATTTGAATTAGAGTTGACTGTAAATATAGATCAACAAGACAAGTGAATAAATTTCATAATTTTGTGCAGTCTCACATATAATTGGCATAAACTAAACATTATTTTGATATAGCAATCAAAAATCTTTTGTAAAAAATCTAAGGATATATAAAAACTCTGAAACTTTTACTCCTGTTGCCTGTTTCCTCTTCCCTAAATTCAAAGATATTTTTACCTACAACTGAAATAGGATTGCTGTATAATTTTTAAAGATGTAAATTTTCTGATGAAATCAAATAAAAATGGAACGATACCTACAAATATTAAAATTATTTTGGGGGACAGCGATCGCTGCTGAATTAGAATACCGCTTCAATTTTGTTATAGCAGCAATCAGCAGTTTAGGGAATTTATTAGGTAGCTTATTTGGGTTATTTTTATTTTATAGAACAGGCTATAAATTTGATGCTTGGAATTGGGAAGAAGCTTTAATTGTCTTAGCAATTTTTACTATTTTACAGGGTATATCTGCTATTTTTTTGACTCCAAATCTGAATCGCATTGTCACACAAGTACAAGAAGGTACTCTAGATTTTGTACTACTAAAACCTATCAGTAGTCAATTTTGGCTTTCTACTCGTACAATTTCTCCTTGGGGAATACCAGATGTAATTTTTGGTATTCTGTTATTGGAATATGCTGGTAGTAAATTAGGCTTAGGAATAGATAATTATTTGTTTAGTTTAGTACCCCTAGTCTGTGGGATAATTACTCTTTATAGTCTGTGGTTTATTTTGGGTTCAACAAGTATTTGGTTCGTCAAAATTTATAATGTGACAGAAGTCCTCAAAGGCCTATTAGAAGCAGGAAGATACCCAATGGGTGCCTATCCCAATGCTTATCGTTTCTTTTTTACTTTTCTAGTACCAGTTGCATTTTTAACAACAATTCCAACTCAAGCAATCTTAGGTAGAATTGGAGGAACTTGGATAATAGTTTCTTTTATTTTGGCAAGTGGGTTATTATTTGCTTCTATTGGATTTTGGCGGCTGGCTTTGCGCTACTATACAAGTGCTTCTAGTTAATAAGTAGGTGGGCAAAATTATTTGTATATTTATACTGAGATATATATACTGAGATATATTTTCTGCCCCCTCTTCTTTACTTCTAAATGTTAAATTAATCTTCCACAGGTACTTAATTTAGCAATGGAACCAAATCAACTTTTAAGTGAACTTGAGGAAAGTTTAGATTCTGAATAGTTACTACAAGAAATAGAACAACAGCAACAGCAGGAAGAACAACTTTCTGAAGAAACAAAATTTTCACAGAAACCTCTGATCATCTTATTATTATCTATTCTAATGATAGAAGTAAGTATAGTTGTCTATGCTCTACAAGCTAGTCAAAGAATAGTAATTGTTTCTCCTGAAGAAAAAGATTTCAAAGAAGCTCAAAAACTAAATATTCAAGCTAAGAATATGGTTAAATATCAACCACTCCCTCCTCATCCACCGGAGGTATGGCAAGAAGCTATAGATTGACTCCAAGAAATACCTCAAGATACTTTTGTTGCTGCCGAAGCAGTAGAAAGATTAGATGTCTACCATATTTGATTTCATTAGAGTTGTCGCTAAATAGAGGGAAAAAATCGCTCCAACCTAGACAGAGCAATAATTCTAAGCATTTTTAATTTCTAATATCTAGAATCCTTACAGAACAAGGTTTTTGGGGATTTTTTAAGTCATAAAGCGACAAGTCTATTATAGAAAGGTAGCACAGTCAAACTTTTTTATAGCGGTTTTCATTAACATAGAATACAGCTGTCATATCTGTAACTTATTAAACTTAAAACATACTTATATTTTGTCTGTAGTCTACCTTTGTGAAAATCGCTATAATTATGCTACCCAATCCTATTATTGTGATCGCGCTTGGCCTAAGGTAGAAATATACACAACGGCTTCATCTACAGGAATACCTAAAACTTCATTCACATAATCGTCAAAGAAACCACCGATACCACTAACACCTAAATTAAGATAAATAGCTGCTAAATTTAGCCTTTGCCCAAGATGGCCTGCATCTGCATGGAGGTAACGGTAAACGCGATCGCCATATTTTGCTACAGCTTTTTTGAGGTCAGCGGTATGAAATAGCACAACAGCAGCATCTCTCCCTAATTCCTGCTCCAAGCACAGAAAATGTAGCTCTTGTCGGAAATTTTTAAACCTAATTTGCCGTAACTCTTGAGCAACTGGAGCATAATAATAACAACCTTCTTCTAAACCATCTACTCCTGAAACAGCAATAAATGTTTCGATTAAACTCAGGTCAAAATAATCAGGGTTACGATCTAAGTCTTGATTAATATAATGATCGGGTTGATAAGTAAAATCTAATGCTGCTAATAGTTCCTTTAAAGCAATTGGTTCCCCTGTATATTCCCGAGTAGAGCGTCTTTTGAGAATTGTTTTTCTTAAAGCTCTTAAGTCTTTGCCCCATGAGATAGAGGGAGTGACAGTGGAGACTTTTGTACAGAATGGAAAGTTGTATTTATCTTCTGAGTATTCAGGAGTTTCTCTTGTTTTCCAGGTAGGCACTTTTGGAGAATTTGAGTTGATGTGAGCAGCTTGATGTAAATATTTTAGCAGTTCACCATCTGGAATCATAGGGTAATCTGTTTGAGTGCTAGAAGGTAAAGCACTTTCCCATTGTGAGAGATTTTGTTCAATATCTAGTAGGTCTGCCAGAGCGATAATAGCGATCGCCTGTTCTTCTTGAGTATCTAGATAAAGCATTTGATTTATTGCTTCATCGGTAAACCCACCAATTAGATGAGGTCGATAGTTGGTGAAAGCAGAAGCTAATTCAATATTACCTAGTAAATGACCTGTATCTAAAAATATTCTTCTATATGCTCGGTCTTCGTAACGCCAAGCAGAACGATAGAAAATAGTAGTTATGGCGATCGCTAATTTTGTATTTTCTAAAGCTGGATGCCAAAAACAAGCATCTTGCAATTCTGGCCAGATTCTATTATCCCAAAATCTGAGTAAGGAATGAGTTTTGGCCTGATAATTATATAGTCCGGCAGGTAATAGAGGTGTGCCACGGGAAATTAAATAAACCTCCGCAGGATACAAACCTCCAGCAGAGGGAGCAGCTCTTAAGTAATGATTTCCCATAATTGTTGCCACTTTACCAGTTAAACCATAGCTACATAAAAATAAATTAGATAGCCTTTCTCCTTCTCCTAAATCTTTTTCTTGATCAATTTGTTCTTGTAGATAGGGTTTGAGGTCAATAGTTGTCCCGACTTTATATTCTTTGAATGGTATTGGTTGTTTTTCCCAGTCTAGTTGGTTATTCTTACTTGCTATTGTTTCTGGGTCGTATTTTGTCCGTTCATGGTAGTGTTGAGCGATGGATTGTTTAACTTCTGTCATAATTCTTGTTAGGTTTTATCATTTTCTTTGTGGGTTTAATACCCCACCGTCTACACGGTGTTCAAAATTACTTGGGGTGAGAATCCCCATGTAATTTTCCTCCTGTCTCCTGTCTCCTGTCTCCTGTCTCCTTCTTCAATAGGTATAGTTATGATTTTGACATTTCTGAATAAAAATTTTACAAATCTTAAAAAAGGATTAGAATCGCAGTAATTTTTATAAGGCAATCTTAATATTAAGCTTAATAAAAAAAACCGAGTATAAATACTCATAATTTAACACATAAATAATAATTATCAACTGCTAATCAAGTAGTTATAAAAATATTAAGATGGAGAAAATGAGTGCAGAGGAATTACTGGCAAGATACGCGGAGGGTCAAAGAGAATTTTGTGATATTGATTTGAGTAATATTGAATTATTTGAGGCTGATTTAGAAGGAATTAATTTAAAAGGTTGTGATTTAACAAAAGCTTATATGCCTTATGCAAATTTGAATCAAGCTAATCTTAAAGGATGTAATTTACAAGAAGTGGAAATGGGAGATATTAAACTTTATCAAGCTAATTTATCTAATACCAATATTTCGCAGGGAAATCTATCGAGAGCTAATTTGCGTAATGCTATTCTGAGTGGTGCAAATTTGAATCGAGCCAATTTACAAGGTGCAAATTTATATAATGCAGACCTCACAGACACAGATTTAAGCCATGCAGATTTAAGAAAAGCTAATCTAGAGAAGGCAAAATTAGATAATGCTAAATTGGGATGGTGTAATTTATTTCGAGCTAAAAAAGTTGATTTATCTATGGCAGAACACAACGACACTACTATTGGACCTGATGGGTATTAAATAATTAATAATTAATAATTAGGGTTTGCTGAAAAAGTCTTATTGGGTGAGGGG
>NZ_RCBY01000339.1 GCF_003838195.1 Okeania hirsuta | reverse complement strand
GAGGAAATATTGGAGAAAAGTAAAGACAATTTCAGTATTTATTTGATACCGTCGGTACTGTCAGTCCTTAAATTTTATTTATAACTGACCCGTCCGAACATGATATTAGAGCTGATTTATCACCATAAGTATTCAGCTTTTCAATATTTGTCGAACGCTTTAACTTTATGCTTTTTTTGCTTTATATAAGCCCTCGAAATATTTTGGAAAAATATCCACAAAAACTTAAAGATTCTAAAAATAATCCCTAATTTTCATAATTTATGTTTATAATAAAGCCATAAAAATATCTCGCTAACTTTAAGATAAATAATAGGTAAGATAATGACTTGTCATACCGCTAAAACTACAACAACAATCTCAAAATCTAAAGCAACAAAAAGAGTTGCTTTAATTGGGATGCCAAATACTGGAAAATCAACATTTTTTAATCGAATTACTGGAGTTTCTGCTCATGTGGGAAACTGGCCTGGAGTAACAGTCGATCTCTTGCAAGCTAACGTCAAAATAAATGGTGAAACTACTGAATTTGTAGACCTACCAGGAATTTATAACTTTAACGGTTTTTCCGAAGACGAAAAAGTTGTTCAAACATTCTTAGAAAATTATGCCATTGACTTAGTATTAGTTATTATTAATGCTGCACAAATTGACCGTCAAATTAGACTGCCATTACAGATAAAAGCCTTGGGTTTACCAGCAGTTTTGATGCTGAATATGTCAGATGAAGCAAAACAATATGGAATTAAAATAGATACAGAAGAATTATCAAAACGATTAGAAATGCCAGTGTTTCTAATTAGTGCTAAATATGGCAAAGGCTATATGAATGCATATATGGCAATTTCTGAAGAGTTAAAAAATGTAGAAAATTCCGTCAAATTAAATAATCTCACATCTTGGATAGAAGCACAGGAAGATATTTCTCTGAGTGATATAGATACAGTCTTAAATGGTGCTGTACTTATGCCTTCCCAAATAGCACAAAACTTCACAGCTCAAGTTGACAAAATACTCCTTCATCCTGTGTGGGGTTTACCCTTATTTTTCCTCGGAATGTTTCTAGTTTTTTGGGCAGTTTGGAACATCGGACTTCCCTCAATAGACCTGCTCGAAATAGTTGTTGAATGGGTACAGTCATCAATTGTTGAACCTCTAGCTCAACTTTTTCCAGAGATAGTTCAAGACTTTCTTATTAATGGAGTTTGGGCAGGGGTAACTACTGTTGCTTCTTTTGTGCCATTAATTATCGTATTTTTTATTATTATGGCAGTGCTAGAAGATAGTGGTTATCTATCACGTTCTGCCTATTTAATAGATGCCTTTATGGCAAAATTAGGTTTAGATGGACGTAGTTTTGTACTTCATATAATGGGGTTTGGTTGTAATGTACCAGCATTAATGGGAACTAGGGTAATGCGATCGCCTGCTTTGCGACTATTAACCATGTTAATCATTCCTTTTGGTTTATGTTCGGCACGACTGCAAGTATTTGTATTTATTATTGCTGCAGTATTTCCTAATGGTAATGGAGCGATAGTTTTATTCTCTCTATATATCCTCAGTTTTTTAGTAGCTATTATCACCGCAGCATTATTTCAAGGGGTATATAAAAATGAAGAACCTTTCATTCTAGAACTACCTCCTTATCGTTTACCTACATTAAAACAAGTTTTACTGAGAAGTTGGGGAGAAGTCAGAGAATTTTTAGTCAGAGCATCAGGCTTTATTACTGTTGGTTGTATTGCAGTTTGGGTACTTACAAGTTTACCACCAGGTGCAACAGGATTAGATACAATTGGCGGTAAAATTGGTCAATTTATGAGTCCAATCATGGACCCAATTGGGATTAATCCTTATTTAACATTATCCCTATTTTTTGGCTTTATTGCTAAAGAAATAGTAATTGGTTCTTTAGCTGTTATTTACAGTATGAGCGAACAGAATGTTAGTAGTAATATTGCTGAGACAGTTACTTTTATTCAAGGATACAGTTTCTGTATTTTTTGTTTGCTTTATACCCCATGTTTATCTACTTTAGCAACTATAGTTAAAGAAGCAAAATCATGGAAATTTTCTTTACTTTCTTTAGTATTTCCATTAGTTTTAGCTTGGGTTTCTAGTTTTATTTTCTATCAAGGAGCTTTGGCTTTAGGCTTCTGAAATAAATGTTAGGTGAAAATTAGTTTATATAGCAATCCTAAATGATTTGTGAGATTTTTATAATAGTTAAGATTGAGGAAAAACCTTGAAAATTCTGACTCGGTCCTCCTGACTCCTAACTACCACAAAAATATTACTATTGAAATAGGATTGCTATAGCTCTATCTTACACTTTTTGGTAAATGCTATATACAGCAGTTTCCTACTTTGTGCAGTACATATATTTATTTTTAGGGAATAGGGATTAGGGAGTGGGGAACAGGCAAAAAATATTCACTCTTAAGCTGTACCAAATTAATCACCGAATCTGCTGTAAGTTGTGGGAGTAAGTTAAAAACCTACTCCTACTTTTGCTTTTGTATAATACCTAATACCAAATTGATAAATGTTTGTTATACCAAATTCACGCAAAGGCAGTTACATCTTAATTTGTGATTTCTTCTTAAAAGAAAAAATTATAAATTCCATAAATTCTAAAATTTCCACCTTTTTTCCTCTTTAATATTTATGTTTTTCTTTCTCTGTTCCCAGCTCCGGTGTTCCCTGTTCCCTGTGTCCTCACGCTTTGCAATATTTTATGAAATTGGTATTACAAATAGCTAGGCTATTTTTTAGGAGTCAACGGAATTCAAAAGTCATGTATTCAAAAGTTAAAAGTTGAGACTAAGGTATAGCACTACGCACAATTTAAAACTCAAAACTCAAAAGTAATCCCTGACTGAGTTTGGGCATTTATAAATGTCCTAACCTTTGCTTCGACTGCTATAAGCATTCAGCCGTCAGCTATTATATCAAATCCGCTTAAACAGTTATAGATTGGTTAAGTCTTTAAGAGTCAGCTAGGGGAACCATCAGATTGGCGACGTACAGGAGGAGAGAGAATCACAAAGATGAGCGTATTTATGACGATTAGAGAATTTTTTTATGTCCAATTCCCCCGGATTTGATATTAGTCATAGCGCGATTAATTTATTGTCAGCCAGAAGTGGAATTAGTATTGATAGTATTGAGGGAGAATTAAAAGTATAAATAAAATAGATAAAAAGCTCAATTCCTAATCTTAGCAGTTATTGCCGTCATACCTGAGAGCTGACCAACGAGCTAGTTGTTAACTCCGCATTCCGCAGGAAATGCTTACAAACTAAGATTGTATGAATTGAAAACTTTATTTAAGTAAATTGGTATCAACAATTAAATCTTTCTCTCTAAGTAGAATGTAAATCCCTTGTTGATTCGCAAGGGGCAAATTTTGTTTTTTGTAGTTCTATGTTACATTTAGTATTAAAGCTTGAAATTATATTTTAGATATAATATAGTATTAAGATCTTGGAGAAGATAATAACAATCAATTAATAAAAAGTAATGATAATGAATTTATCGGATTTAAAAACAGGGCAAATAGCAATAGTCGATCGAATTATCAGCAGTGACGATACAAGAAGAATTGTTCAGAGACTAGAAGAAAAGGGAGTAGTTTCTAATAAACCAGTGCAAGTCTTGCGGGAAGCCAAATCTTCTAGTTCCTTGCATATTAGAGTCGGTTCAAGCCAAGAAATAAATATCCAACCTGAGGAAGCCGAAATGATAATTGTGAAAACAGATATTTCAGCTAAAGATATGAACCCTGACAGTACAACAGAATTAACTGAACAAGTTAAAACAGCATCATTAGTTTCATTAACTACTATTATTCTAGTTGTTATTTCTGGATTTTATCGCATCCTGATTACTAGAGATATCCATCAAGGAAATCAAGCCAAAGTTGTAACTAATGTTGTTTACAACTCAAGTTCAACAAAGACAAAAAATCAAAGATTAGAGACAGTAGATAAAAGTCAAGTTCAACCAACAATGGTCGGAAGTATTGAGACAGTAAATAAGAAATCTGAATTTCCAGAGAAGGCTGGAAAAAAAAATAATCAAAATACCAACAACCATGTAAAAGCAACAACTAATTCTCCACCCCAAAATATAGAGCCAATAGCTAAAAAGATTACCAACAAAACAGAGTTATTAGAATTAAAACAAAAACTATACAATACTATTGATCAAACCTGGAAAACCCCCATAAATATAACTTCAATATACCTAGTTAAAGTAGATAAAAATGGGGCGATCGCTGCTTACGAAGCGTTTAATCAAATAGCAACAGATAATCTGGAAAAAACACCTATACCCAGTCTAGTTAATTCTGACGCTACTACTCAAAAAGAATTACTCAAAACAGAGTGGGCTGAGTTTACAGTTTTATTTTATGATAATGGTATTTTAGAGGTGCAACCACAGTAATTTAACTTCCCTACTTTAGTTTCGCTGAACGTTTCATGTCTCGCAACTTTTTGTAGGAAAAGAGAAGGTATTTTGGCGTTGCTCAAATGTAATGGTAAGTAGCTGAAGGTAAAATTGAAAAACTTATGTTTTGCATTGATACTTAATCTAAAAATTATTACCGTTCAGCAACACCAAAAATTGAATATGGACATAAAATTAGACTATTTGTATGATTAGAAACAGTAGTTCTAATAACAGCTCAATAACTTATTGACGCTCTCACCGTTAAATCAAAAATTATAACGTGAGATTCTTGTCTCCCAGATTCGTAAGCTTGGTAACAAATCAAATAAATTGAGCTGTACCCCCGTCAGATCATCTCCACAAGCTTTCTTGCTCCGTCTTTACGCTGAGGAAATCTCAGCGCAGGCGGTGCACTTTTCTCTAATCATGCTGGATTAATTTGCAAGCGCTCAATTAACTTACTACTTTGAAATTCATAAGGTGCTGTCTGCGTGGGTTCCCCGCGCAATTTATACGCCCCGTCTCACCGTTAAATCAGCGCGATTATAACGGGAGTCCTCTTTCAAGATTTTTGATAGAATTACTTAACTATATTGCATAATTATCTAAAATAATAAATATGGATCAGTCAAAATGTATAGGCAAAGTCTATCTAGTAGGGGCAGGACCGGGAGACCCGGGACTACTGACACTCAAAGGCAAAGTGCTATTAGAACAAGCAGACGTCGTTATCTATGATGCTCTCGTCAGCTGTCCTATCCTTGCAATGATTAACCCCAATGCAGAAAAAATCAATGCAGGCAAACGTCGCGGTCGCCATTCCCTACCACAAACACAAACAACTCAACTGCTAATTCAAAAAGCTCAAACTCATGCAGTGGTAGTACGTTTGAAAGGAGGCGATCCCTTTGTTTTTGGTCGTGGTGGAGAAGAGATGGAAGACTTAATTCAAGCAGGAATACCTGTAGAAGTTGTTCCCGGTGTCACCTCTGGTATTTCTGCACCTGCTTATGCAGGTATTCCCCTTACCCACAGAAATTATAGTTCCTCAGTTACCTTTGTCACAGGTCACGAAGCAACAGGTAAATATCGAGCAAATGTAAACTGGCAAGCGATCGCCCAGGGTTCAGAAACCATCGTAATTTATATGGGAGTTCATAACTTACATAATATTATCGCAGAACTTATGGTCGCCGGATGTTCCCCAGAAAAACCCATTGCTTTAATTCAGTGGGGAACTCGTCTCGAGCAAAAAGAATTAATTGCTACTCTCGAAACTATTGTAGAACAAATTGAAGCAACTGGGTTTCAAGCACCAGCTATTGCAGTTATTGGTGATGTAGTTAATTTACATCAAATATTAGGTAGTTATCAGCATTATATCATGTGAGGAGTCATTTCAGTTATCAGTTATCAGTTATCAGTTATCAGTTATCAGTTATCAGTTATCAGT
>NZ_RCBY01000338.1 GCF_003838195.1 Okeania hirsuta | reverse complement strand
GGTAGGAGTCAACCCACCCCCGCCCCTCCCAGGAGGGGAAAAGCCGAGTCAGGAGAAATGGCAATTATAGAGGAGGTAGTCGGAAAAATTGTAAGAGTGATTTTTCTGCCATAATCGTCCCAAAATACTAGCTTTATGCAGCTCTTGCCACCGAAAAGCTGACACTTTTTTAGACCAAAAAATGCTACAACCTTTATCTGTCAATGCTTTGATATTTAATCAGCAAGCCCTAATTAAACGAAGTAATACCAATTAACTTAAAATTTTGTCACGAATAATTTCACACACGGAACTTACGCAAAGGTACTATATATAGTAGATAAAAACTATAGCACTATGGTATATATAGTGTTTTTTCGGAAAAATGCGTAAGTCCTGACACAATAAGTGCAAAATTCTTACCTAATACCATTTCTCTCTAACAATGCGCTTAATAATTGTTGCTCAGACCTGATTACAGTGACTATTCTTGTCTTTATATTAACTGCAACTTCATGGAGAAATGGTATAAGTAAAATTATTATCAGTTAAACTTTTTAGCTAAATCAATCTTAAACTTTTTACTTTTGACTTTTAACTGTAATGAAGTTCATCTTAACCCAGCTTTTAACGTAGCCTTTCGGTCAGAAATGGAGACCGACTAATTACGCACTTGATGGATGATTTATGTGAAATATTATCAGAAGTAAAAAGGTAAATTTAGAGGAGTATTTAAACTGCCTCTAAATCTTTTATGGGGGACTTAAAGCCATTCCTTTAAGAAGTATTAATGGAAGATCAAAACTTTCTAGTATTGGCTTTTTGTTTCTTCCTTTCCTAGATAATGCTGCACATTTATATCATGCTGTAAAACAAGTAAAGCAATTTAAAGTTCAAGAAAGATTTTTGCTATATTTTATACTATTAGTAAACAAAAATTAAATTACTGCGTCTATGAATAAAATATAGCGCTAATACCAATTTCATAAAAATTTGTCTATCAGGTAACAAATCCATAAAATAACAGGGAATATTAAAAGATAAGTCTATGAAAAAAGATCAAAAAAATTAATATTTATAAAATCTGCAAGGGATAAAATTTTCTACTATAGATATAAAACACAGATTAAGATGTAAGTAATACCAAATCTAACGAATTTTTGCTACATATTTTTTAGAGTAGGGAGTAGGTAAATAACGAATAAGATATCTTTACTTCATACAAATAATTGCTCAAAACATTAATGAGCCTTACTTATTACTTAATAACTGAAGTGTTATATAAGTATAGAATGATTTTTAGGAATTGGTATAACTTGGTCTAAATTTGGTATAAGAAAAAAAAGACTGACAGCGATTAAATCCTAAAATGTTACAGATTTTTTGAGTATAGCTTAGTACTGAACCCTTTACTATTAGTTCTCAGATATTAAGTATGATACAAGAGAGATAATTTATAAATAATCAAAATTATGAATAAAAAACAACCATCATCCTTATGGAAATCAATGACTAACAAGGCATCAACAGTTAGAGAAAATCTTGGTAAAAAAGTATCTAAAGCCGGGCAGTCAATCAGTGAAAAAGCTTCCGAAACTGCTAAAACTAAAGCTTCAGAAATAGAAGAAATTATTAGTAATAAAACATCAGATGTTGGTAAATATTTTAGAGAAACTGTTAAAGAATCTGCTTTTGGAAAACAGCAAACTAATTCTGAATTATCGCCAGAAATAGAAAATGATTTAGAACAAGAAGAAATATATCATATTTTTGTTGCTTATCAGGTTGCTAGTCAGGGAGGTACTCAAAAAGTAACTCTTAAATCAGGTAAAAGCTATAACGTGAGAATTCGTCCGAATAGTACTGAAGGTTCTACTTTACGATTAAAAAAATGCGGTTTACAAGGAAATGATGCCTTTCTAGTTTTACATACTTTTTATAATCCCGAATTTAACCTAGACCGTCGGATGAATAATTTGATAATTCATTCATCAATTTATGAAAGAAGCAAAACTAGATGTTTAGAAGCTTATAACAGAATTAATGTCGGTTTATATGTTTATGATTTAGCAGCACTCAATCTATTGGATTTTATTGTTAACTCTTCAAATATAGATTCCTTAATTGGTTTACGCTATACAATTGCCAGTGAAAATTCGCGGTGGATAGGTATTGATAAAAGTTTAGAAGAAGTGTTAGAATTTACCAATTTAAGTGAAACTGAAAAATGTAAAATCAAGAGTATTTATCAATATATTAAAGCAGCAGACCCTTTACCTAAATTAGATGATTTTCAACAGTTAAATGCGATGATTTTAAATTCAGCGATCGCTTCTGAACTGAAAGATAAATATTTATTGGCAAGTGCTACATCAACTGGGTTAAGAATAGATATGTTGATTGTAGATTTGATTTACAGTAGCTCAGAAATAAATGATAATCAGCGTCGGAAATATTTATCATTATATCAACAGATTAAGGAAGGTGTAAAAGTTAAAGATAATTTTATTTCAGAAAGTTTAGACTCGATAATTATTCAGGCAGAAATTCCGAGAATATGCAAGATTGTATATCAACTTTTAAGAGAAAGATATTTTGAAATAGAATTAGAATTAGAAAAACTAGACCGGGAAGAACTTTACTCAGTTTTTAGCAAATTCAAGAAAGTAGAACAATTTATAAAACAGGCAGAAAATCCAACAAAAATCACAAATAGTTTCGGGAATATTGCCATTCAGAAAGGAATGTTAATCGAGGAAGCGGATGATGCTGTAGTTAGTGGTGGTGTTGGAGTATTAGCAGGGGTAAAAGTATTAAAAGGAGGAGAAGCTTTAATTGGAGCTGTTGGTTTAGTAGCGATCGCTTCAACTTTAGAAATGAGTACTCAGGAGAAAATTAAATTAGGAATTACTGAGGAGGGAAATTTTTATGGGGGGGTTGCTTATAGTGGAATTATGAATGCTATTAATCAAGTTAGTTGGGTAATTGGCGATGGTGGAGAAAGAAAATTAGAGCAGAAATTAGATATTTTTGGAATGTTGAAAGGTAGTCAGGATAAAAAGCAAATTTTACAAGAGTTGGAAACTAAATTATATAGTTCAAATCCATAATATTTTATTTATTAAAAGTAAGCATTCAGTTCTGAGTAGTCAGCTATCAGCAATTAATAATGGATAATTACTACTAAAGTTAAGGAAGAGTACTTTGGTAGTAAATTTTAATTCTATTAAATTATCAAAATTGTATTTAATATCCACAAAATATACTTGATAATTCAAATTTTTTTTTTGACAATATCCGGCTTTGTTAGTAAAACCCGACAGTTTAATTTGATAAATATGATGATTCAAATTACACGCTATAACCGTAATTTTTCGCTTTTATTTTATTTATAATTCGACTATTGTATTCTGAGAATACCAAACCAATTGAATTAATATGTCAGAAGTCAGAGAACCCAAATATCCTGTTATTTCTTACAACCATATACTATCTGAACTTTCTGTTAATCGCGAAGATCCATGTGAAGTTATTCGAGAATTAATCTCTAATTCTTATGATGCCAATGCCTCTAAGATTCAAATATACCCACTTTTACAAGAAAAAGGATTTATATATTTTGATAATGGCATTGGTTTAAGTGAAACAAAAGAAATTAATGGTATTACTCCTTATGTAGCTTTTTTCTCTATCGGAAAATCCACAAAAATTCAAGGAGAGTCTATAGGGTATAAATGTCAAGGTTCTAAACTTTGTTTTGCATCTAAAAAGATTACTATCATTACTAAATGTTCAGAGGAGAATTCCTGGAGATATAAATCAATAGATAATCCCCAAAAAAATATTAATGATTCTTTCGATATTGCTTCTGAGTTTAGTGAGCAACCTTGGAATATTTTAACTGAACTTTTCCCCAGAAAAAAAGCTCAAACTCAAAACATAGTTAAAGAATTAAATCAAGATTTTTTTACTTCTCAATTTAGCGATCGAGGAACAATGATTATTATTGAGGGATTAGAAGTTCAAGATTTTTCAGATTATTATTCCTCAGATGACTATGGAAAAAAACAATGGTCATATTTAAAGCATTATATCCGCTTCAATACAAGACATGGCGATATGAGAATACTAAGACCTAACTATACAGGTTTTCCTCAAAGGAGAGAGATTTCATTTAGAGAAACTTCTGGATACAACGAGCAATGCAAACTATCTCTATGGTCTAAGACTAAAAAGGATAAATATACATTAGAAGAAATTAAACCAGGATATCCTTATTTACCAAAACCAGATGCAACTGAAGCAAAAAAGATTAAAAGTCCTGCTCAAGTATCAAGCCTTGATAATGGTAATTTTTCCGCCCGTTATTGTTCTACTTTTTCATATGAGGAAACAACTTATTGTATAGTTTTAGCAATAGATGGAAGGACAAGAACCCGTAACCAATATAAAGAATTAGGCAGACAAGGCGATAGTAGGTCTGGAATTAAATTATCCTCTCAAAGAGGAACTTTTATTTCATCTGAAGGTGTGAAAATTTGTTCTTACAATAAAATTTTTGAGCATGAATCATTAAAAGAATATTCTATACTTGCAGACACTAAAGTTCAATACCATTATATTTTGCTCATTAATGGTAGTTTTAATATGGTGACAAATAGAAATTCTTTGACTGATGCTTCTAGACAAATTTTAAAAGACAATTCCTTCCTGAAAAATATTAAAAAGTTTCTAGATGAAGCAAAAAGACAAGTTCCTGTTTTTTGTGAATTGATTGAAAGATTAAACAAAGAAAATCAAGAAGCAAAATTAGAAGCGTATACTCAAAGGTTAGACAAGCTTAAAAAAGATATTAAAAATCGAACAAGATTTAAAGTTAACAACATAGAGCAATTAAAAGATAAATGGATGATACAACCAGAAATAGGAGAAGAACATTGGGTTGGAGCATTATATACAATGTTTTCTCACTTAGTTACTATCGATTTACCTTATGCAGAATTATGGGTACGTCCAAGAACTTTTTGTGGTGTTGGTCTTGATAGTATAGCAGTTCCATTAAAAGAAAATAGTTTCAAAGACACAGTTCACATAGGACTAGAATATAAATACACTTTTTCCTCGACAGATGAATATAATCATCCCTTTATTGTGACTAATTTTATAGTTTGTTGGATTCTCTCTATAGCAGAAGAGAGAGAACAAATTCAGGATGCTTATGGCTATTTTGGATATGTATCTTTCACAGAAGAATTAAATGATATTGGTTATGAAATAGTTGATATTGAAAGTCAAACAGGTGAAATTCATAACCAAAATATTAAAGTAATTAGCCTCAAAAAATTACTCGATCATACTTTTGATTGTCAATGGACTACTCCTCCAAAATAAGCACTTCATCACATCTAAAACTTAACCTTTTTTGCTTCTGGATAGTTAGTCGTATTTGCTGCGGAGTATATTTCAAAGATTTTCTGATTATCTGGCCATGAAAATGTTCTAGGCGATCGCCCCATCCCAAAAAGACACCTTGAGGTATTTCTCAAATTCAAACATTAGAACAGCTATAGCACTATAGTTATTCACTAGACAGGACTTAGGTCAAAGCACTATATATAGTAGATAAAAACTATAGCACTATGGTACATATAGTGGTTTTATCGGAAAAATTCCTTAGTCCTGACTAGAAGATTTTTCGATTATCTAGCCAGAAAAATTTTCTAGGCGATCGCCTCTTCCCAAAAAAACACCTTCAGGCATTTCTCAAATTCAAACATTAGAACAGCTATAGCACTATAGTTTTTGATTGAAAGCTCACAAAATGTAAATGACTGCCATGAAAAAACTATAACGTTTGAGTTTAGATACTTCCACTGCGCACGGCATCATTGTGAACGCCACCAAAAAATGGAGAGTGAGGTAGGTGGGTAGGAATAAAT
>NZ_RCBY01000337.1 GCF_003838195.1 Okeania hirsuta | reverse complement strand
AGTAAGCCAACTTTTAGGGATGGTTTTTCTGGCACAGAATCACCTGTAACATAGGGTATATTATTTATCATTGACTTAACTTTTGATAATATTTTTTTGAATTAGTCATAATTATTGAATCCGACTCTAAGTTAGCTAGCTGTCCCTAATCTTTAATTTCAGTTTAAGGATTTGGCATTAGATGGAGAACCCTATCAATTTTGATGAATAATATAGCCTATTTCATGTAAGTGTAGTAAGCGTGATTCTAGTATATTAGTGAAAGTAAGAATGAATTCTTAATTCCATACTTCAAAAACTATTTAAAAAGTTAGTGCTACTGTACTTCATAAACAACCGAATATGCTGTATATCAATGTGCGCTGGCATATTTACATTTTTTTTACACCTTTTCGCTTACTGCATTTTAAGCTGGACATTGTAAATACCTGAGCGCTCATTGCTATAATTTCCAGCAATTGTTTAAAAAATCCTATTCTCAATATAAATTGCCATAAGCTTTTATATTAGTGATTATTTAGAATAGGATTATTAAATTGCTGAGTCAATCGTTTTCACTGGTATATCTATAAAAATAGGCATGAGATACCTTAATACTTACCACTATTCTAATCATATAAACTTGGGAATATCGATATTAAATATCATTTTAGAAAGTTCTAGAAGCTCTCGGTCTTCAAATAAGCTTTTATAGAAGGAATCGTCTTTAAAAACTTTCCACCTCTCTAGAACATTCATAGAAGAGGCTTTGTTTTCATATTCAAAACTGTCAAAAGAACTACCTTGCCCTCGATCAGATATTTTTTGATAAGGATCTGCTGTAACTTTAAAGCCCAGCTTTTCTGATAATTTTATACGATAACTTGCTTCACAAAACCACTGATTATAATTTACACAAATTCGATCATAACTATCAGATTTAATATTCATTTTTGAGTCAATATATTCTCTCGCATAGTCTTTAAAAATACTGATATATTTAAACTTATCATCATCGTTTCTCTTCATTTTTTTTTGACTTCAATAAGCTAGCAAGCAAATTAAAGGAGTCTCTTAAAATAAGTAATTTAATTTTGTTTTGACTATTACCAATGTATTGAGGAAGTTCTCGATCAAATAAATTTAGCCTGCTATCATTTGGAGGAATGTCTTCAAAACTGTAGATCAAAGCATCTTTTTTTGCTTGACGTATATAGTTTAGATTAACTGAATTGTCACTAGAAACAAAAGTAAACGTTGAAGGTCTAGTAATTAAATATTTTATTAGACCTGTTAACTTGTTTTTACATCGCCAATAAGGTAAGCCTTTAACTATTATACGATCTACGAAAGGACGATTTATATAAACATCAAAAGAGCTGGCAGGAAAATTTCCTTGATTGTGATGATTAATATTATTAACAAAAACAACAGAACCAGGATAGTTCTCAATTAACCAAGAAATGATTGCATGATTACCACTTCTTCTAATGCCAAAAACACGAATTTCTTTGTTTTGTCTATAGTTTTTTATTTTCATATTAAATACGGTTAATTAATCTAGTTAACTTTAACTTGAAATAACGTCTTAAATAATCCTTCCTCTTTTTAAATTGGGAGAAAGACTGCCACCGATCATAAGCAGGAAAAGCAAAATTATTGAAAAAATTTATCCATTGTTGCTTCACAGATTCAGGGGTTAATTCTTGACTTCGTTCAAATCCATTTTTGATAATTTTTAGATATAGTTCAGGATTATTTTTTAGTGTTTTTACTGCCGTGATAGCTTCATCAAGAGATTTAATTATCAGAAAATCTAGCTCAGATTTTCTACAAGCCATAAAAGATGATTCTGGGGCAAGAATTGCTGGAACACCAGCCCTCCAACAATTTATTAATTTACTAGCTGGTTTATTTTTGTAAGGATTTCCATCAAAAGTTCGCACTGCAACTACAGCATCAATATTAGTGTAATCATTCCATTTCTTCGGAGCAAAAATTGGCAGCCATTTGCAGTTTAACTCTTCCAAAGCTTGAATCCATTTGTCTGATTTTAGTTGTTCATCCAATTGACTTCTCGTGCCCATAAAAGCTACATTCTCTATAAGAGAACCACGATTTTGATCTCTTGGAATTAATCCTGGTTGTGGCCAGTGTGATATATAATAAGGATTCCAAATGAAATTTTTATTATTTATCACACTGGCCAGAACCACGATTTTGATCTCTTGGAATTAATCCTGGTTGTGGCCAGTGTGATATATAATAAGGATTCCAAATGAAATTTTTATTATTTTCATAATCCCTAGGGTTATGCACAATATGCAGATGTGCGCTGGAGTGAAATTCCCGATCACCTTTAGCACAAATTAACATTACTTTATTAAAATATTTATAACTATTTCCCAAGGAGTCTCTATCAGCCAACAAAATTCCTTCTTCAGGAATACTATTAACAAATTGACAGTTATAAACTTCTTGTAATTTTAGATATGTTCTGAGAATCCAACTATTGAAATTGTTTCTAAGACCTGACCACTCATCAGGATTCATTTGGAGAAGTTCTGGAGAGATTGGTTTTGGTGAGTAAAAATAGATGGTTTTCATATTAGTAATAAATAGAAAAACTACGTAGGTTAGTGTGGAAATTTATAATTATGTAACTAAAAGTTAAACTCAAATTCGATAGTTCAATTTAATATATTCTGTTTCTTACATAGTTTTTTTTCGTGCTTACCTATTTAAGTATTAACAAAGAACCAAAAATCATTAATGACTGATAAAACTTTTGTTCTCAAGTAGGAAGGGGTTCAAATATCTTTCTTTTGTGTAAGGCTAAGAATTTTTCTATCATGTGGACTCCTGTAAAAATAGTACAATTTACTGATTTTAGAATAGCGCAATAAGTCATAGAGGAAATCACGGGGTGTTTGCCAATTTTTTGGAATATAAGGTTCATTTGGTTTATCCTGAAGTAGATTTATCCAAGCATCACCAATAGCCTGATTTGAAAATTTACTTCTGACGTAATCGCCAGCTAGTAACCCATTCTCATAAATAGTTTTCTCATTAGACAAACCCTGAATAATTAGTTTGGCTATTGTTTCGGGATTTGGCTTGGTTGCTAAAGACTTAAATTTTCCTCTATAAACTGTCTCTTTAAGACCACCCCTAGCCACTGAAAAAACTGTTTTATTACAAGCTTGAGCTTCAACTGCCGAAACACAAAAAGTCTCAGTGCAATACCAAGATGGATTAACTATTGCTCCCCAAGATTGGTTAATTTCTACCTGGAGTTGTTTTGGGGTTAATGAGCCTAAAAAATGAGGCTGATATTGATCAGGTAGACTCTCTAGCCAAGGTTCAATGTAATCGGATTCAAATGTTTGATCGGCAATCCCTATTGAACCTGTATTAGTTTTGCTGCCGTGAAGTTGAATGCTACCAGCAACTTTAAGTTTTAGATCGAGTTTATGTTGGACTAGATAAGACCAAATTTTCATCACCTCAACAAATCCTTTAGAAGGTCTGATTGCACCTACAAATATCAGTGCTTTTCTATTACTTTCGTGATTCTCTAAATCAGGAGTAAATATCTGATTGTAACTATTGTAAGCAACTGCTACTTTTTTCTCCCACCCTGGTACACTTCTAAAAGTATTTGCACAATCTATTGATTTACAGATAACACGATGACCACCAGCTTTGATAAAAGTAAAAACTAAAGAGAAACAACTATAGAGCGATAGCCAGAGAAAGGTTTTATTAAGAAATTGATTGCCAAATGTTAATGAAATGCCATCCCAATGGGATTCATGAACGATTAACCAATCAAATTCTTTAGGTTCTACATTCTCATGTTTTAGGCAAGTAAATTTAGAACACATTATCTCCTGAGTAGAACTTAGGCAGACCTCAAACCCCCTATCATGTAGTAGATTTGCCAATCTGACTGTTGAACCCAACATTCCTGAACCTGCAATATTACCTTCAAGAAATTGGTCAATTGATTGTTCTGGGGTTGAAAATACTGCTTTTTTGGGTGGTAAAGATACTAAAATTTTCATTGTGCTTTGATATTTTGTGATAAATATGTTTTCAATTTTACTGACCTTCTCAGCTATGACGAACTTGAGAATTAATGCACTACTGAAATGAACTCTTAATACTTAATTTTTATATATAATCCTAGCATTAAAAACAATTATATAGCCATCATTTTTCTCAAAACTAGCTTATCAGGTTATGAATTTATAGTATAAAATTTTACTATAACGCCAAAATCAAAAACAGCTATTCTCCTGATAATTTAGAATTAGAAAAAACTTGTTGAAATTACTTTATGACCCTGAAACTATACAATACCCTAACTCGTCGCCAAGAAAATTTTGAATCCCTAGAACCAGGCAAAGTTAAAATGTACTGCTGTGGTGTTACAGTATACGACTACTGCCATTTGGGCCATGCTCGTTCGTATATTGCCTGGGACATAATACGTCGATATCTAATGTGGCGGGGCTATCAGGTACGATATGTGCAAAATTTTACTGATATAGATGATAAAATCCTTAATCGGGCCAGAGAAACAGGTACTTCTATGGAGTCGGTGGCCGAACGCTTCACTGAGACTTATTTTGAGGATATGAAACGGTTGAATGTGCTAGAAGCAGACGAATATCCTCGGGCAACTCAGACAATAGATGGAATTAAGCAGTTAATCAACGACCTGGAAAAAAAAGGTTTTGCCTATTCTGCGGGAGGGGATGTCTATTATCAGGTGCGGGAATTTACCGAATATGGGAAGTTATCGGGCCGTCGCTTGGAGGAAATGCAAGCTGGGGCAAGTGGTAGAGTTGGAGGAGAAAATTTAGAGACCTCTAAAAAGAAAGACCCATTTGATTTTGCCTTATGGAAAGCAGCAAAACCGGGGGAACCTGCATGGAATTCTCCCTGGGGACAAGGAAGACCAGGTTGGCATATTGAATGTTCTGCAATGGTGCGAGAGTGTTTAGGAGAGACTATTGATATTCATGGTGGTGGGGCGGACTTAATTTTTCCTCACCATGAAAATGAAGTTGCCCAGTCGGAAGCAGTAACTGGAAAGTCTTTAGCTAAATATTGGTTACATAATGGCTTTGTCACAATTAATGGGGAAAAAATGTCAAAGTCCCTCGGTAATTTTACCACGATTCGGGATTTATTAGACAAACCTGTAGACCCAATGGCTGTAAGAATGTTTGTTTTGACTGCCCAATATCGAAAACCTATTGATTTTACCCCTGAAGCGATCGCTTCTGCGGAAAATGGTTGGAATACGATTAAGGAAGGTATATTATTTGCTTATCAATATGGTTCTCAGTTGGGATGGGAAACGCCAGAAAAACTATTATCTGAAAAGACAAATTTATTAACTTCTCAAGTTGAACAATTTCAGAAAGCAATGGATGATGATATTAATACTCCTGGTGCTTTAGCTGTTTTATTTGAATTAGCTAAGGAGTTACGTCGAGAGGGCAATATATTAGTACATGAAGGCCAAACTGAAACATCTTTAGAGGAATTACAAAAACAATGGATAACTCTTGTAAAGTTGTCACAAGTATTAGGTTTAGAATTTCAACCAAATGCAGAAATTAATGGTGAAGTTGGAGGTTTAAGTGATGCTGAAATAGAGTCTTTAATTCAGCAACGTTTAGCAGCAAAAAAAGCTAAGAATTATTCTGAAGCAGACCGCATTAGAGATCAACTGCAAAGTCAAGGTATTAAACTAATAGACCAACCTGGTGGTGTAACGCGCTGGCATCGAAATTAGTTAATTTACAGCTTATTCGGTGGTTTATGAAGTACAGTAGGGAGCAGGGATTAGGGAGTAGGGAGCAGGGAGTAGGGAGTAGGGAGTAGGGAGTAGGGTAGGAAAGAATATAGTTTTTCTAATCCTGAGTATCTTGTTAAATCTGCTTTCATTATTTATTTGGACTCTGAACTACTGTTCCACATTTATCATTTTCTTTGTGGGTTTAATACCCCACCGTCAACGGGGGTGTTCACGC
>NZ_RCBY01000336.1 GCF_003838195.1 Okeania hirsuta | reverse complement strand
CCCCAAGTAATTTTGAACACCCCCGTTGACGGTGGGGTATTAAACCCACAAAGAAAATGATAAAATAGTCCGCTTCTTGAAATAGGCGATCGCGATTCCTAAAATATAATTATCGAAAAAATTGACCGCGATTATTGACAAAATCCCAGGTCTGTGCATAAAAACTTTGAGATTGATTTAGGGTTATTTCTGTGGTAGCATAATAACCATAAAAAGTTACGATGAGGGGTATGTTTAACTTTTTTGCTAGTGGCAGTGCTAAAACCCCATCCAGACCAAAATGAGCGTGAATTAACTGAGGCGATAAATCTTGCAAAGATTTCAGCCAGCGAGGATGGATAAAACCAGTTAATTTGTAGGCTGTTTTCCAGAGACCAGGAGGAGAGGCTAAGTAACCCAGAATAATCGCTCTATCCTGGGGAATCATTGATTTGGCAGTGAAAAAGCCAGATGAGCCAACGTAGAATCCTTGATAGGATGAAAAATTCTCCACTTGTGCGGGGATAAAAGTTTCTGATTAGGGAATTAATTGGTCGCGATAGATAATTACTATTGGTTTCATTAGTTGCTTTGGCAAAAAAGAGCGATATTAGACTTTTTTATGTCCTGTAAAATTATCAACATTGGCAAACAATTCTTTCAGTTTCAGCAAAGAATAAATATATTTGTAGTTAGTAAATTTTTTTTCAAATTAAATCTTGCTTATTTATATCTAAATGTAAAACCACCAAAAATATAAAGTTTGTCATTAATAACTGTTGTCGCACTTTCTAGGAGTGGGGTAGGAAGTGGAGCGCCTATCTTCCATAACCTGTGAGGGAGCATCCAATTTTCAAGTGTTTGTGTGATTGAGACCATAATTAATTGTTATAAGTAATTTTTTTGAGCAACTAAAAATTTAATTGTTTTTAGTTTGCTAACCTATAGCTTCAGTAGATGCTGCTTTCTCTTTAATTTTTTCCGCAAATTCCAACATTTTTCCCTTGCTTTTTCTGTAGCTATTTTTAATCGAGTTTGGTCAACTTTCATTTTCTTTCAAAACAGGGATAATTTTTTCCTGATAACTATGGATAATATCTCCCGAATTAGCTGAACTGGGAGGTAATTACAGACTTTATCAGTCTATTACCTCCTTAATAACATAAAAAATAAATCTCAACTATCAATAAAGCTTGGTTAAAGCTGCTTCTACTTTTGGAGGTAAACGGCGCATGATTTTGCCTTTTTCTCGGTCAACAGTTACTAATGTTACTCTGGCTGTAACATATAATTCTTTACCATCCAAAGATTGAATTTGGTAATCCCAGTCTAGTTTGACTCCTTGAGTATTTGTCATGCGAGTCCTGACTGCAACTACCATCCCAAACTTGACCGCTTTGTGATAACGTACTGAAAGTTCTACCACTGGTAAATCGCAACCAAGGTTAACCAACTCAGCATACTCAATACCAATAGAACGCAAACTTTCTATTCGTGCCTCCTCCATCCAGGAAATATAAGTCCCATGCCAAACAACACCAGCATAATCAGTGTGATGAGGATGAACTCGGACTATATATTCAAACCAAGCATCTGATTTCTGAGTAGATTGATTTTCAATCGCACTTGTGGGTAACTGAGATTGAGATTGTTCTGATGAGGCCACTTTACAAAATTTGCTAAAACGCTACATTTCTCAAAGTTATCATGGGTACAGGAGATTTATGCTATTTTTAAACGTTATTATTTGCTGATTCACTCAATTAAAAAATGATAAACAAAATTTTGTTAGCTGTTGCTGGTCGGGGACTATGTGAGCAGATGCTCAATATGTTGATGGACATCC
Organism: Okeania hirsuta; assembly: GCF_003838195.1. Taxonomy (GTDB): domain Bacteria; phylum Cyanobacteriota; class Cyanobacteriia; order Cyanobacteriales; family Microcoleaceae; genus Okeania; species Okeania hirsuta. The sequence continues at coordinate 4,205 of NZ_RCBY01000336.1, read as the reverse complement.
CTTACTTCCAAGTAGCATCTGTGACTGTCTTGCACGTTGTCCCCCCTCAACCTAGTGCAGAAGGTATGTCTGCTAAGTTAGAAGAAGGTGGAAAAATCCTGGCAGAGGCTGTTCAATCTTTAAAAATAGATCCAAAAAAAGTTAATCCCCGACTCAAACAAGGAGACCCCAAGGATATTGTTTGTCAAGTAGCTGATGAAGAAGAATCTGAACTAATTATTATGGGTTCCCGGGGCTTAGGCAAACTGCAAGCTATTCTGGAAAATTCAGTTAGTCAATATGTTTTCCAGTTAACTTCCCGTCCAATGCTACTTGTGAAAGACGATATCTACGTTAAAAAAATCAGGCGGGTGATGGTAGCTCTAAATTCATCAGAAGGAGGAAAAAGTTCTCTACAGTTGGCTATTTCCTTAGTGAATCAAATTCCTGGGGGACAATTAATTTTGAGTCATGTTAAGAAAGATCCCAGTGGAAAATCAATGCAAGATTATACTGCCGATGCAGAAAAAGACCCTGTTGTAGCTGAAGCTGCAGCAGAAGCAAAAAAAATGGGTATTCAATATCGCTGTGTTGCTGCCAGTGGTAAACCTGGTCCAGAAATTTGTAAAATTTCCCAGGATTTGAATGTAGACCTATTGATATTGGGCTCACCAGACCGCCGTCCATCCAGTGCTAAGAATCTTGTGGACCTTGATAAACTATTAGGAAATTCTCTATCGGATTATGTGCGAGTTTATGCCAATTGTCCTGTATTGTTAGCTCGCCAGAGTAGTAGTTAGGGTTTGCTGAAAAAGTCTTTTTGTCAAGGTAGGAGTCAGGAGTCAGGAGTCAGGAGTCAGGAAGAACAGGGTATTATCAGGAGGTAGTCGGAAGAACTGTCCCCTCATTTTTCTGCCCTCTAATGCCCAAAATATTAACTTTTGAAGCTTGAGACATCTCAAACTAGGCACTTTTTTCGACCCTAAAAAGACTAAAGCCAATATCAGTCAATGCTTTGAGATTTAATCAGCAGAGCAATAATTAGAAAAAAACGGCAAAGTAGGAGGACAATTTTTTAAATTATGCTCCTACTCTGAGTGTGTAAACTGCTAAATTTTTAGCTTTCGTTGTTACCAGTTTGAATATACAAAATGATTAAGAAAACGGCTGGCACAAATATGAACAAAATGGTTGCCACAAAGCCTAAATCATTAACTGCCATGATTAACCCACCTTGAATTGAAAAAAACCACAAGGTTAAGAATACCATTATTTGCTATTTGCGCTTTGGTTTTGTTTTAATAGTTACAGGACCGTTAACCATGGTTTGACAAGCTAATCTATAAGAAGGGGGTTTCTTCTTCAACTTTTTTTCTTCCACTGGAGTACGGGGTGAAAGATTTTCCAGACCTTCAACTACCTCTACGACACAGGTTCCACATTGTCCATAGCCCCCGCAATTCATCATTTTGCCTGTAAAGGTGTAGAGGTCAATACGGTTTTCTAGAGCTTTGATTCTTAAATTTGCTCCATCAGCAGCAATTATTTCTTGGTTTTCTTGTTCAAATTTGATGTTGGCCATTATGAATTATTAACTTATATTGAGATTGGTAATTCTAAAAAAATGTTAACTAATGTTGAGAAGTTTAATATCATATTCAGTTGAATACTCATAAATAACTTAGCTAGGAGTCAGGAGTCAGGAGTCAGGAGTCAGGAGTCAGGAGTCAGGAGTCAGTAGGAATAAAGGGTGAGAGTGGGAATTATCTGGGGATATTCTGGCATTTTATGTCTGCATTGAATGGAAGTAGAAAGTGCGTTGATTGTATAGGCGGATTTTATGTAATATCAAATCCGTTTAATTCGGTATACAAAAATGTTCCATCTTCAACCATTACCAAATATTTCTCGATCTCCCCATCTCCCCATCTAATTACACCGATGCTACCGGATTTGATATAACTTGTTCTGTTGGAAGAAGACAGAAGAAAAAGCCACTATAAAACTCAGAGAAAGCAATATTTGGTTGTCCTGCTCGCGTAATAAAGATATATATTTTTTAATTTCTTCCCACACTCCCCACACTCTATCTACCATTACTATGCACCACAACCCAATATTTTTTCCTCTTGCTTCTTGCTTCTTGCTTCTTGCTTCTTGCTTCTTCAAGGAGTATCTGACAAATCTCCACCAGGAAGATTACTAACAGCTCGCTGTAGCTCTGACAAAGAACGGTTATAGTCAATAATTGCAGTTAGCAAATTATTCTCAGCTCTGGTCAAGTCTGTCTCAGCATTAATAACCTCCAACTGAGTTCCCACACCTGCTTGAAATCTTAGTCGCGCCAAACGTAAAGCCTCTTTGGCCTGTTCCACGCCTAATTCTGCTGTAGAAATATTCTCAAAACTGGCTTCCAAACCAAAAAAGGCTTGTTCAACTTCACGACGAACCTGATTTCTAACTTGCTCAAACCGATTTTCTGCAATATCTTGATCTAGAATACTCTGTCTAGCAGCTGCCCTAGCTGCACCACCATCAAAGAAATTCCATCTAAAGTTGAATCCTACTGTAGTTCCATCGGCCCAACCTCTTGCAGCAAAAGGGCTTAAGTTATCAGTAGTTAACGCCAACACATTGTAAGTGGCAAAGAAATTTAAGCTTGGCCTGATGGCTGAGAGAGCTAATTTTCGTTGCTCATCGCTTAAGTCTCTTTGTACCAACTGCTGTTCTAACTCAGCTCGGTTTTGAAAAGCAGACACAATTGTTTCATCTAAAGATAGAGGCCAAGACCCTGCTGGCTCAATTGGGTCAGCAGCCGTTAAATTGATTAACTGACTTATATTCAATCTTTCCACTAAGCGACGTTGAGCAGTACGCTGGTCTCGAAATGCATTTGTCAGATTTTGTTGTTCGTTTGACAATGTTACTTGAGCTTGCAGTACATCAAACCTAGTTCCAACTCCAGCTCTTTCTAAAGCTTCTGCATCCTCTAAACTTTTTCTAGCGTTAGCCACAGCAGCTTCCCCAATTCTGACTCGTCCATCTGATTCTTGTAGATCGTAGTATTCATCAGATACATCAAAGCGTAATTGTTCTGAAACTCTTTCTAACTCTAGTTCTCGGAGGTGCATTTGTTCTCTAGCAATTCCAATTCTAGCAGAACGAGCTTTACCAAGGCCAAGGTCATAGTCAAATCGAAATGTATTATCAAAAGTCGTGACTGGGAAATTTTGAATATCTGTGTCTATAAACTCTGTACCTCTACTTTCTGCAAGTCGTTGTTGAGCTTTTGCCTGTAAATCACCACTAGCACTTTCTATACGTTGTAGGGCTGATTCAAAAGTTAGGCTGGGCCACAGAGCAGCTTGAGCTTCTCGCATACTTGCTCTGCTTCTTTCAACTTCTAATTGAGCAATTTCTATTTCTGGATTATTGCGTCTGGCTAAATCAATGGCTTGTTCTAAAGTAATTGGTATGGTTTCTTCTATCTGTACTTCTTCGGGGGTAATTGGAAAGTTTAATGGGTTAGAAGATTTTGGTTGAATTTGAGGGGGAGGATTTGTTTTTAAGGTTCCGTCTGGTACTGGTGGGGGAAAACTTTCTGTTGTTTGTTGAACAATGATAAAGCCACTATTTGTTGATGAGGGTTTTTGATTTTCTACTCTGGCTAAGTTAGGAACAGTATTGTTGTTTGGAGTTTGATTGAGACCTGTGGTTATCTGGGCTGATTTTTTCTGTGTTGAAGTATTCCCAAAAGTAGGTGGATTATGAATTGTTGTGGCTGAATTTCGATTATTTCTACCGGGCAATCTTAGGGGATGAGTTAAGCCTAATGCTTGGGTTTCAGTCTGTGCTAAGTCATTGACTGTTTCCATTATCGGTGCTCGATTGATGCTTGTCATTACTCGGTAAGAATTTCCTAGAATTGAATTTCTTTCCGATGTTGTTTTGGGATTATTTGTTTCGTTTTCTTGATTCGGTTGTAAATTTGTCTGAAATTTTGCTGTTTCAATTTTAGGATTTTCTGCTTTTGGTTTTGACTGTAGCAAATCTAATAAACTAGAATTTGATTTCTCTAATTCAACCAATTTTTTTGATTCTACATTAAATTTTTCAGCCCCTTTACCAGCGAGAGTAATTGACTGTTGAAATTCTGTTCCTTTACCAGGACTAATTTCCGTTTCTACCTCATAATTATCTGAATTTGACTGTAATAAATCTAATAA
>NZ_RCBY01000335.1 GCF_003838195.1 Okeania hirsuta | reverse complement strand
TGTGAGGTCAAGGGCATTATTGGGTTTTTAGTCATTTGTCAAAAAAATTAGATGCATTTTCCCTGAGTAGGTAGGGACGTTGCATGCAACGTCCCTACAGAGTAGACGATAATTGATTTTATTTTTTATTATTGGAGATGTCTAGTAGTAATATAACAACAAACATCAAAAAAAAGGAAACAAGCAAAATGAGAGAAACTTCTAAACCTGTTGTAGAAAAGGTTGCCATTATTGGTGCCGGTCCAGGTGGTCTAGCAACAGCGATCGCTCTGAGAAAACAAGGTATTGATGCCCATGTCTATGAAAAAGCCAAGGAATTTCGTCCAGTGGGAGCAGGTTTAGGTTTAATGCCTAATGGTCTAAAATGCCTGGATGCTATTCAAACAGACATATTGAATACTCTAAAAAATTCAGGTTGTCAACTCCAGAAAACTACCTTGAAAACAATCAGTGGAGAAACAATTAGAACTAGCGAAAGTAGCATGATGGCTAAATACGGACAACCAACATTAACTATTTGGTGGTGGCGGTTGCAACAGATTCTGGCATCATTTCTCCCACCAAACGTTATTCATCTGAATCATCGTTGCATTGACTTTGAACAAAATGAAAACAATGTTGTTACCTATTTTGAAAATGGAAAAACTGCCCAAGCCGATCTACTCATTGGAGCAGATGGTGCAAATTCTGTAGTCAGACAAAAATTGATTGGTGATGGGGAACCTCAATATCTTGGTAGTATGTCTTGGCGTGCTGTTCTTGACTATAAAGAGGAGCTACTGCCACCTGATGAAGCCATTATAATGAAGGGAGAAGACAGTCTATTATTTATCTTCAATTTAGGGGAGGGAAATATGAACTGGATTGCTCAGAAGGTATTATCAGAAGCATCTTTTTCCACCACTCCTGCTGAAACAAAGTCTCGTGTTGTCAAAGAATATGCTAATTGGAACGAATTAGTACAGAAAGTGATCGAAGCAACCAATGCTGAACGCATCTTAGAAACTCCGATCTGCCAGAGACTAGCATTAAAGCAATGGAGTTATGGTAGGGTGACTCTATTGGGAGATGCTGCTCATCTGATGCCACCATCATCAGGGCAAGGTACTAATACCACTTTTGAAGATGCTTATGAACTTGCTGAGTGTCTGGCCAATTTTCCCGACCTAGAAACTGCTCTCAATACCTACGACAAACGTCGCATTCAGCGCACAGCAATTATTCAAACCCGTAGTGCTAAAGGTGATAAACTTCAGTTCTATCAACCGAGTCAACAAACCAAGCAAAAGTCACCGCAGGATTTTCAAGAGTTTCAAAATTGGGTGTATGATTACGATCCAAAATCAGAGTCGCGTCTGAAACCTTGGAAAGAAACTGTAGTAATATAACAACAAATACTAAAAAAAAGGAAACAAGCAAAATGAGAGAAACGTCAAAACCTGTTGTGGAAAAAGTTGCCATTATTGGTGCCGGTCCTGGTGGTCTAGCAACAGCGATCGCTCTGAGAAAACAAGGTATTGATGCCCATGTCTATGAGAAGGCCAGGGAATTTCGTCCAGTGGGAGCAGGTGTAGGTTTGCAGTCTAATGGTCTGAGATGTCTAGATGCCATTAAACCAGAGATAGCCTTTACACTAAAACGTTCAGGTTGTCAAGTACAGAAAGTGACTTTAAAAACAAGCACTGGAGAAACAATCAGAACTACCGAAACTACCATGATGGCAAAATACGGACAACCACTACTGACTATTTGGTGGTGGCATTTGCAACAAATTCTGGCATCGGAGCTACCACCAGAAGCCATTCACCTGAATCATCGTTGTATTGGCTTTGAACAAAATGAAAACAATGTCGTTACCCATTTTGAAAATGGAAAAACTGCCCAAGCAGATTTACTCATTGGAGCAGATGGGGTAAACTCCGCAGTGAGACAAACATTAATTGGTGACGGGGAACCTCGATATGTTGGTAGTATGTCTTGGCGAGCTGTTGTCAATTATCAAGAGGAGTTACTACCAGCTAATGAAGTCATCTTGATGAAAGGAGAAGAAAGTATAGTTTACCTGCTTAATGTGGGAGAAGGAAATATGAGTTGGCTAGCGCGGAAGCTATTGCTAGACTCTACCCTTTCTTCTACTTTTGCTGAAGCAAAGTCTCGCCTCCTTAGAGAATTTGCTAATTGGATGGAACCAGTAAGAGAACTGATAGCACAGACAGATCCGGAACGGATATTAGAAGGGCCAATATGTGACAGACTACCATTGAAACAATGGAGTTATGGTAGGGTGACATTATTAGGAGATGCGGCTCATCCGATGGCACCATCAGCAGGTCAAGGAGCTAATACTACTTTTGAAGACGCTTATGAACTGACTGAGTGTTTGTGTAACTTCCCAGACCTGCAAACTGCTCTTACCAACTACGATAAACGTCGCATCCAGCGTACAGCAATTCTTCAAACTCGTAGTGCGGAGGGTGAAAAACGCTATTATCAATCTAATCAGCAAACAAATCAAAAGTCACCCCAGGAACGTGAAGAATTTCAAAATTGGGTGTATGATTACGAGCCAAAATCAGAGTCGCGTCTGAAACCTTGGCAAGAGACCTTAGTAGTATAACAACAAACATCAAAAAAAAGAAACAAGCAAAATGAGAGAAACTTCCCAACCTGTTGTGGAGAAAGTCGCCATTATTGGTGGAGGTCCTGGTGGTCTAGCAACAGCGATCGCTTTAAGAAAACAAGGTATTGATGCCCATGTCTATGAGCAGGCCAGGGAATTTCGTCCAGTGGGAGCAGATATAAGTTTGCTGCCTAATGGTCTGAAATGCCTAGATGCCATTAAACCAGATATAGTAAGTACACTGAAATGTTCAAGTTGTCAAGTGCAGAGAGTTACTTTGAAAACAAGCACTGGAGAAACAATCAGGACTTTCCCTAGTCCCATAATGAGAAAATATGGACAACCAGCATTAACTATTTGGTGGTGGCATTTACAACAGATTTTAGCATCTGCACTTCCAGCAGAAGTCATTCATCTGAATCATCGTTGTATTGGCTTTGAACAAAATCAAAACAGGGTCATCACCCACTTTGAGAATGGCAAAACTGTCGAGTCAGATTTGCTTATTGGAGTTGATGGGGTAAACTCTAGAATTAGAGAAATATTGATAGGTGATGGTCAACCTCGATATTTGGGTAGTATGTCTTGGCGAGCTGTTGTCAATTATCAAGAAGAGTTACTACCTCCAAATGAAGTCATCGTTATGAACGGAGAAAAAACCATATTATTCCTGCTGAACTTAGGGGAGGGAGATATGTACTGGGGCGCTCGGAAGCTATTGCCAGACTCTACACTTTCTTCTACTTTTGCTGAAGCAAAGTCTCGTGTCCTTAGAGAATTTGCTAATTGGATGGAACCAGTAAGAGAACTGATGGCACAGACAGATCCTGAACGGATATTAGAAGGGCGGATATGTGACAGACTGCCATTGAAGCAATGGAGTTATGGTAGGGTGACGTTATTGGGAGATGCAGCTCATCCGATGGCACCATCAGTAGGGCAAGGAGCTAATACTACTTTTGAAGACGCTTATGAACTTGCTGAGTGTTTGTACAACTTCTCAGAGCTAGAAACTGCACTTGCAAACTACGATAACCGTCGAATTCGCCGTACAGCAATTATTCAAACCCGTAGTGCGGAGGGTGAAAAACGCTATTATCAATCTAATCAGCAAACCAATCAAAAGTCACAGCAGATGTTTGAAGAGGAAGAGTTTCAAAATTGGCTGTATGATTACGAGCCAAATTCAGAGTCACGTTTTAAACCTTGGCAAGAAAAAGTAGTAGTATAAGAACAAATATAGCCATAAGAAATGATTCGTGAAAGAAACTGTAGGGGTTTTGTCTCCCAACCCAAGCGCATAAAGGATTTGGAGACCAGAAACCTACGATAAATCTTACAACCTATTTCGGATTACTATACCAATCAAAAGGAAACAAGCAAAATGAGAGAAACTTCTAAACCTGTAGTGCAGAAAGTCGCCATTATCGGTGGCGGTATTGGTGGTCTAGCAACAGCGATCGCTCTGAGAAAAAAAGGCATTGATGCTCATGTCTATGAGAAAGCTAGAGAGTTGCGCCCAGTCGGCGCAGGTTTATCCCTCAATCCTAACGGTTTAAAAGCTCTAGAGGCGATAGAATCAACTATAGTAGAACAATTAAAACAAGCGGGGAGCATACTCAAAGTCGTAAGCTTGCAGAAAAATACTGGAGAGATAACTCAAAAAACAAAAATCACCCTAATGGAAAAATACGGACAACCTTTGTTGAGTATCCGCTGGTCTAAATTACAGGAAATTCTGGCAGCAGCACTTCCACCAGAAATAATTCACCTGAATCATCGCTGTGTTGACTTCACTCAAAACCATAACAGTGTAACAGTAGAATTTGAGGGCAAAAAAACAGTAGAGGTAGACCTAGTAGTAGGAGCAGATGGAATTAAATCTGCTGTCAGACAAACACTAATTGGTGATGGCGAACCTCGCTATTTAGGTAGAATGTCTTGGCGTGGTCTTCTCAAGTATAGTCACGAACTGCTTGGTGCTAATGAAGTGACTACAATGACAGCCGCACCTAAGAACCTTACACTGATGGATGTGGGTGACGGATATATATTTTGGGGAGCAACAATGCTGTGTGTAGATGATTCTAATTCTGGGAATGCTGCTGATATTAAATCTCGGCTGCTCAAAGAATTTGGTGAGTGGGCATCTCCTGTGCCTGAGATTATGGAAGCAACAGATGCAGAAATCATTGTAGAACGACCGATATGGGATAGAGAACCATTGTCCAGTTGGAGCAAGGGGAGAGTTACACTTTTGGGAGATGCTGCTCATCCCATGAGTCCATCTATTGGACAGGGAGCAAGTACGGCTTTTGAAGATGGCTACGAACTCTCGGAGTACCTGGCAAAAGCTCCCAACCTTGACGCAGCTTTAGCTCTATATGATAGAAATCGCATAGAACGCACACATATTATTCAAGCTCGTAGTGGTTTGGCGGGCAGGCGAGCATACGAACCTGACAGCGAAAAATATCTTCAGGAGATATTCAGAAGTAATGAGGAGTTTGAAGACTGGCTTTATAAATACGATCCATTAGCGGTAGCGTCCTGTAGGGTATATTAGCCAGTCGAGAGGCGATCGCACAAAATTACAGTGAAGATCGCCTAAATTAGTAGGCACTATATATAGTATCCTTGCGTAAGTCCGATCGTAACAAATAGCCAAATACCAATACTAATATGAAATTACCCCCAGACAAATCTACTATTTTGCCCTTGAAAGCAAGTCTATTAACACTTTTAGCTATTATACCTCTTGTATCCATACATGGACACGAAAAAGATGTGTTGACTTTGATAAGCGATCGGTATATTCTAAAATCACATAAATACAATCACTCCAAACAGCCTCCAGTTAAGTATCAGAGTCAATCGCAGCCAGTAACGGAAAGTTTGAAAAACGCTCAAACTAGTGCAGGATGGCAGAAATAAGTGACCAGTAGAAGCAATGCCTTCTTCCTGAGATAGAATACTCAGAAGTGTGATCGCGATCGTAAAATAAATGGTCAATAGCCAAGCTAAAAATGATCGGCATTGAGTTGGATCCTTGAGTCAGTATGACCATGAATCTGAATCTGGTTAATCATCCTCTGAAAACCCCTGAAATTTCCAGATAAAAGGTCTGGCTAGAGTACAGTTGAAATAGTCAATAAAATTCAGTATCTTCTGCTTGAGGTCTGAGGTGGAAGAGAAACTGCTACGCCGGAGTAAACGCCTGGCCAAAATAGAGAACCAACACTCAATTTGATTCAGCCAAGAAGTATGTTTAGGGATATAAACAAAGCGAATCCGGTGAGACTCGTCAGACAAAAAAGCAGCACGAGTTACCATAGACTGGAGAATACCTGATTTCTGTTTCATATCAAATCCGGTAGCATCGGTATAAAAAAATTAAACCTGATAAATTAAGG
>NZ_RCBY01000334.1 GCF_003838195.1 Okeania hirsuta | reverse complement strand
GTTCTATTTTTGACTCTCTTAAGCTCACTTTAACTTGGAGTTGATCAGAAAAATCGGCATTGGTGAATGCGTAATGCTTTTGTCTCAAATATCTATGAAAAAACTATAATTGTACCGTTCATAAATATTTAATGGCATTACCTAATCACCAACCCCCTTCTCCGAGTAGTTGATTAATTTTCTGTTCTATACCAATCTCATCAATCATTCCTGCTACTAACCCGATCTGGGTCTAAGTTACTTACTTCTATTGACATTTTCTCCTCTTTTCTTATCTTCACCTCTTGTCTAGAATTACAGTTTGAGGTTTTTTTTCTTGAGTCTAAATACTTACTCAAGTCCCCCCTCTTTATGTACTACATTTTGTCGTGCGGAATGTGGGTTATAAGTATTCAACCGATAGCGTAGTTACCCCGGAGGGGAAACATGATATAATATCAGACTATTTTCCTTCTATAAAATAGTAGTCAAAAGTAAAATGAATGATAATAATACCCAGATATTGCCAGAAATGAATTCTCTTTGGCAGGAAACATTAAATTGGCAACCAACAGCAGAACAACAGCAGCAATTTCAGCAACTTTATCAGTTGATTCTTATTGGTAATGAAAAGTTAAATTTAACTAGAATTACTAGCCCAGAAGATTTTTGGGAAAAACATTTTTGGGATTCCCTCAGAGGGATTAAATTTATCTTAGAAAATCAGATAAACTCTCAAGAAGAAAAAAAGGTTATTGATATTGGAACTGGTGCAGGTTTTCCAGGATTATCAGTTGCTATTAGTTTACCTCAATATACTGTTACATTACTAGATTCGATAAGAAAAAAAATTGATTTTATTGAAACTATTCTAGTAGATTTAGCTATTAAAAATTGTTTAACTTTAACTAACAGGATTGAAGAAATTGGTCGAATGTTTAAACACAGAGAAATTTACGATATTGCTCTTTTAAGAGCTGTTGCACCTACAATAGTTTGTGCTGAATATGCTTTGCCAATGTTAAAAATAGGTGGTATAGCAATTTTATATCGGGGAAATTTTACAACTGATGAACAGGCTAATTTGCTAGAAGTTGTGAAAATTTTGGGAGGAAAAATCCATACTATTGAAGAATTTAAGACTCCCTTAACTAACAGTATTCGTCATTGTATATATTTGCAGAAAATAAATAAAACTTCTAGCAATTATCCTCGTCCAATTGGCGTACCTAGTCAAAAACCTTTGAATCATCTAAATAAACCTTAAAAACAAGCTTTAATACTTTCATTTTTTGCAGAAGGAGATACATTTTCCGATTAACTATGAAATAGTGGAGGCTATTAATCATATTGGTGATATGATGGGGATGGAAACAGTTGGGGAGTTTGTGTAAAATGAGGCTATTTTAGCAAAGTTGCAAGAAATAGGTGTTGATTATGCTCAGGGTTATGGAGTTAGGTTGGCGTTCGCGGAGCGTGGCGTCAGGCGTATCACCTACTTCAATTGGATTTGGGTTCATAGTCGCAAAGAAAATACTGCTGCACAAAGAGCTGAGTTGGCGATCGCTCCTTGGAGTTGGAACGACCTAATTACTTATCCCACACTTTACTGATGCACTACCAAAAATATCTCCCGCTAGAAAATTTTCTAACGATATCTAACGAGAGATTAAGGAATGAGAATTTTATTATCTACACAAGTTGAATTATCCAAATTCCCTATTATATGAGTTATTCAAAAAAAAATCTGGACTTTATTGAATCCTCATTCCTAAGCAAATTTATCAGTAAAAATAGACTTTGTTAGATTCTAGTGGTGATGGCTATTTGGACAAGTTTGTAAGTCTTGACCCATCAACTCCTCACTTTTTTCCCTCTGGGTTTCATCTACAGGTTGTAAACCAACCCAGTTATTCACAACTTCTACATCAAATCCCACTTCTCTACGATCGCCCACTTGCATTAGAGGACGACGGATAAGTAATGGGTCATTCAGCATCATTGTTAGAGCAGTTTCAGCATCAGTTTGTTCGGGAATTACTGCTCCAGACTTAACTTTTGGAGCAGCTTTGTTAAACCACTCTACTACCGGGCGATCGCCAAAAAATAAACGCAAATTATCTTTTGTCCAAGTTTCTTTCAACAGGTTGTGAGTTTCTAATTGATGACCCGCTGTTTCTAGCAAAGTCTTTTGCTTGGTGTTATTTTTACAGCCTGGTTTTTCATAAAAAATCACCTTTGCCATTGTATTATCTCCTCAGCAGTTTTTTGGTGATTTTCTAATCTTAATGCCTACTTAAATAGCAAATTGTTACCAATTATCAAGAAATTTGATTGTCAAGTATGGTATAATTTAGTATTAGATTTTTATCTCAGATAAAATACTTATCAAAAAGCCAACTTTTCTACATAAATACTTAAGTTATTAGTTCATTAATTTTGATGTTCCAGTTACTTTCTTCCTTCTTCCTTCTTCCTTCTTCCTTCTTAATCACCATATTTTTCATCAGTTTTCCTCTCATAAGTTTAGCAGAAACTATAGAAGAAACTGTAGAAAAAACTGTATTAGAAAAAATTCAACAAACGGGGGTACTAAAAGTAGGATTTAGAATTGATACAGCTCCTTTTAGCTATATCAGCAGTGAAACCAATAAATTAGAAGGTTATTCTGTTGAATTGGTTAAATTAATTCACCAACGTCTAGAACAAGAAGTTGGTAAATCAATCAAATTAGAGTGGCAAGAAGTATCTCTAGAAAACCGTTTTCAACTAATCCAAGATGGAAAACTAGATATTGTCTGTGCTGCTACAACTATTAATAATACGAGAGAAAAAATAGTAGATTTTTCTATTCCTTTTTTTACTACAGGTATTCAATTCTTAGTAAGAAAAACAGATGTAGAAAGATTTGACTCCATGAGAGGTACTACTGGAAAAGTATCCATAGGATTTTTAGCAGGATCAACTACTGATGAAGAATTTCGCCCTATTTATCCCAATGCAAATTGGCAGTCACTTTCCAACAGAGTTGAAGGTATTAGTCAATTAGATGATGGTAAAATTGATGCTGTTGCTAGTGATGGAATTTTATTACTAGGAGAAATTCGGCAACAAAATAAAACTATTAGTGAGTTTGAACTAATACCTAAAATTCCTTTTACTTTTGAAAATTATGGTTGTATTTTGCCATTACAAAATCCAGATTGGGATAAATTAGTTGATACTACTATTGCGAGTGATGAAAATACTCAACTTTTGCATCAGTGGTTTGACTCTGAAAAAGGTAAGTTTCCTTATGAAAGCTTCAGATAATCTATGAAATTAAATTATGAAATTGAATCATCAGAGCAAGAATTATACTCAAAAATTTAATACACCATTTTCAGCTTGACACGACACTACGGAAAGCTGCGCTAACGACCGCTTTTTTCTCCTTTAAAGGAGAGGCTTTAAACCTTAATTATTCGGTAATGTTTTTAGCAATTATTTTTATAAAGTAAACAGATCTTATTCGTTATGTATCTACTCCCTGCTCTCAAGAGGATATAGCAAAAATGCGTGAAATTTGATAAATAGCAGTTGAAGGAAAGGTTAGGACATATCAAAATATTAAAACTCAGACAAAGCCAGATTTTTCCTTCTTCCTCCTGGTATAATACTAATTTGAAAAAAGAATGTGTTTGAATAATAAGTGCAATAAAAAGATTTTAGAGTAAATTTCCCTTTGACAAAAAAGAGAATTTACGACCTAAAAACTGGTATTGAAGCAATTCATTCTGACTCGGTTCTCCTGACTCCTGAGTTACCCTCCTGGGAGGGGTTAGGGGTGGGTTGACTCCTAAGAAATAGCCTAACTATTTGTAGCAAATATTTATCAAATTGGCATAATATCCTGTTTATCTATTCTGCTGGGAGTATATTTCAAAGAAAAGTTTTGATGAACATATTATGAAAATAGACGAATTATTAAGGCAGTACGCAAGAGGAGAAAGAAATTTCAGTGGTGTTTATCTACATGAAGTACATTTGCTAGAAGCTGAATTAGAAGGGGCTAATTTTTTTGAAGCAGACTTAATCGGTGCTAACCTTAGTCGGGCTAATCTCAGTCGAGTAAATCTGGCCAAAGCTAATCTTAGTCGAGCTAATCTAATTGGAGCGGATCTAAGTGGGGCAAATTTATCTGGAGCTATTCTGGCAGGGGCTAAACTCAACAAAGCTGACTTAACAGGAGCAAAACTTACCAGAGCAGACTTAAGTCGTTCTAATTTTAGTCAAGTTAATATGATTAATGCTGACCTCTCAAGAGCTATACTCTGTGAAACAGACTTGCACGGGGCCAACTTATATGGCGTGAATTTCCGACGCGCTATTCTTAATGAAGCAGACTTAATTGGAGCTAACCTTACCAGAGCAGATATGGCAGGAGCAGATTTAATTGGAGCTAGTTTAATGAGAGCTGATTTGACAGAAGCTATTTTGAGTGCTGCAGACTTAAATGAAGCAAGTCTTTTGGGTGCTAATATTTCCAATTTGAGTATAGATGGAGTAGCTCTCCAGGGAGTCATAATGCCAGATGGCGCAAGTTATGAAGAGTTTCAAAGAAGTATGCAAGATTAGTACCTAAAGCCTGACACCAATGCTAAGTTGCATGGCTCAGGCTTTCTTACATTTTTAGCATTATATTATAACACGCGAACGAGTTGACGTTTGACTGATGCTGATGATGAAGCGAATAAAGATAAATGTTTTTCCTACTGTTCCCTGTTATATGTATGTATGATATGAAATACCAAATCAAAAGATTGAATTCCAATCATTAGTAACTATTTCTATATCTGAATATAATTTTTAGATTTCACGATCGAGATTAATTGTCTCCTTTATTTTTCCCTTTCTTCTTTTCCCTTATATTTTGCCATAATTTTCAGGTCTCTACGGCTTTTCAAAATATTCAATCCAAACTAAAAAAATTGACAATATTTCCGAAAATTTAATTCTAAATATTGAAATTGCCAATATTTTCGATATTCCAATGGGGAGAGCTTTTGAAAGTTCATTGCGCTTATCCAAATCTAACTTTTCCCACTCCACTAAACCACTAGCTAAGTATTGGAGGGTTTTGGTAATGTCTATTTCTTTGATGTTTGAAGTTATGCCTGAATAATTAGTCATTATATTTTATAGGAAATATCTTGCTTGTTAAGCGATCGCTACAAAAATTACCATATCTCACAAATTTAGGTTTATCCTTAAGTTTTAGTTATATATTTTAGTCTTTTAGTTTGAAAATTTTTAATTTTGTCAGGACTTGATGACAAAAAATCGGAAAATTTCTCTGATTAATTTAACGAGGTTTCAATATTTTTAACACTTAAGCTAGATTTTGTGATATTCTAAATAATACTATAATCAAAAAGGTATTTATTACTTTTTAAAAAAATTAAGCTCCAAATACCTACAATCTCGTTGTTTTGAGAAGCAAAGACTCTTCAGTTCTTTTACCATGAATGACTAATATTCCTCGCCTAATTTTTCGGCAGATTGATAGATTGACTATTTTGTGGTATGGAGAAGGAAAAAGTAAGATAAATATGGTCTACTATTTCTCCTAATATAGTCTCCGGATAATTAGTTATCCTATAATGAGCGGAGGACCGAGTCAGGAGAAAGGAAAGATGAGAGTGGGAATTATCTGGGGATATTCCAGCATTTTATGTCTGCATTGAATGGAAGTAGAAAGTGTGATAACTGTATAACCGGATTTCATATCATATATAAGGTTGGATTAAGTGCTAACAGAAACCAACCAAAACCTATATATAGCAACGCCGAATCAAATTTGAGAATTTGACTATTTCTGAAAAGTCTAAAATCTAACGGTGATCATATTGATAAGATACAGTTCTTTTCTTTCTTCCCTTTTCCCAGTGAAGATATTCCCTGTTCCCTAAAAATCTACAATCTCTCACAATTCAAATAAGACTGCTATATCTATAATTATATTAAATAGAGTTGTTACCTACTGGAGAGTACAAAGTTCTGCTAAAAAACAGTTGGCTCTCAAGATTGAAAGTGTTACTGGGAAAGGTTTACAGCA
>NZ_RCBY01000333.1 GCF_003838195.1 Okeania hirsuta | reverse complement strand
CAGTGATTAAATTCACTGGAGATAGAGCGGTATTATCCTGTTTGATTAGCGTAATTATTACGCTAACTGTTAGTTACTTTTTGTCCAAAGTCCAATACCTGACTCCTCTGTCATTTATTTATAACTAACCGGACATGATATAGCACGCCCTGCTACCGGATTTAATATAATTCATTGCTTGACATATCAATTTTTTTTGTTATATTTACATTATCTAAGAACATTAACCTTTTTTAATGACAGGATAAACAAACTGTAAAAATCCTGATATTAATCTTATGAGTCCAAATTTACCGCAAGTCAATAAATCTGCCGTACAAGCAGGTGGTCAACTTAGCTTCTTTGAAAAATATCTCACTGTTTGGGTAGCTTTGTGCATTGTCATAGGTATTGCCCTAGGGAAAATATTTCCCGGTGTTGCCAGTGCATTAGATGGCATGAGTATTTATCAAGTATCTATCCCCATCGCCATTTGTCTATTTTTTATGATGTATCCCATCATGGTAAAAATAGACTTTACCCAAACTAGAAATGCAGCTCGCGCTCCCAAACCTGTAATCTTAACATTAGTCGTTAACTGGGTAATTAAACCTTTTACCATGGTAGCGTTTGCGCAAATTTTCCTCGGTTGGCTATTTCGCCCACTATTAACAGGTACAGAAATATTGCGCGGTACAGAAGTAGCATTGGCAGACTCCTACATCGCTGGAACAATATTACTTGGTATCGCTCCCTGTACGGCAATGGTATTAATGTGGGGTTATCTTTCCTACAGCAACCAGGGACATACATTAGTAATGGTAGCGATTAATTCCTTGACAATGTTGTTTTTGTATGCTCCACTAGGACGGTGGTTACTGTCAGCTAATAATTTAACTGTGCCTTGGGAAACTATTGTTTTATCGGTGCTAATTTATGTGGGTTTACCTCTAGCAGCAGGAATGTATAGTCGTTACTGGATTTTCAAAAATAAAGGAAAAGCATGGTTTGAACGTAAGTTTATCAGGTATTTAAGTCCGGTTTCTACTGCTGCTTTGTTGATAACTTTAGTTTTATTGTTTGCTTTTAAGGGAGAATTAATTGTAGAAAATCCTGTTCATATTTTGTTGATAGCAGTACCACTATTTCTCCAGACTAATTTTATTTTTTTGATTACTTATGTAGCAGCTTTAAAAATGAAATTACATTATGAAGATGCCGCTCCTGCTGCTTTAATTGGAGCTAGTAATCATTTTGAAGTAGCGATCGCCACTGCAGTTACTTTGTTTGGCTTAAATTCTGGGGCAGCTTTAGCAACAGTAGTGGGAGTATTAATAGAAGTACCAGTCATGTTGATGTTGGTAGAATTTTGTAAACGTACAGCTTTTTGGTTTCCTCGCCAACCAGAAAAGGCAACTTTATTAGATCCTCGTTGTTTAAATTGTTAGATAGGGAAAAAATTATGTCCACTCTTAAAACTCACATTGCTCTAATCGCAACCAACTTAGAAAAGTCTGTAGAATTTTACCAAGCTTTATTTGGAGTAGCACCAGTTAAGTATAAGTCAGATTACGCAAAATTTGATATTGCTAACCCGCCTCTAAATCTTACCCTTAATTTAGAAGAAAATGTAGAACCAGGTGGGAATTTATCCCACTTAGGAATACAAGTTAGCACTTCTGAGGAAGTGGCAACAGCCATTGAAAGATTTAAAGTGGCCGGACTATCATTATTTGAGGAACATCAAACAGACTGCTGTTATGCACTTCAAGATAAAGTTTGGGTAACAGACCCTGATGGTAACCGCTGGGAGGTTTTTGTAGTCAAAGTGGCAGATACGGCACCAGAGAAAAATATAGTTGCGACTTCTGGCCAAACTCAGTAATATCATGTCCGGTTAAACAGTGATCAATAAATAACTACGGAGGAGTCAGGAGTCAGGAGTCAGGAGGGAAGAAAGAAGGAAGAAGCAAGAAAAAATAGGAGGAAAAGGAGAAAGTTTTTTTTATCACTAATTAGAGCTAGCTGATTAAATCTAAAAGCATTGACATATAAAGACAAGTGCCTTTTTGGGGTCGAAAAAAGTATCTGGTTTTCAGCCCTTAATGCTCATGCATGGAGCGTATTTTAGGCTCATAGTTGGGCAGAACAATCTTGGGACAATTCTTACTCCTACCTCCTCGCTCATTCCCATTTATCCTGTCTTCCCCTCCTGGGAGGGGGAGGGGCGAGGGGTGCGTTGTCTCCTGTCTCCTGTCTCCTACCCCTAATATCTGTACTAACTATCCAACAAATGAGAAATTGTCAGCATCAACTACAGGTGCATTGTCTAATGTGACAAATACACCTCCACTACCTAAACCAGCATCGCTACCATTTTGGTTATAGAATAGATTACCATTATCTGTATTGTATACAATGACAGCATCCTCTGTCGCAGCATCATTATTACTGGTAACAGTGGCAAATACATTCTCAAAACTGTCCCCACTATCAATAGCAGTGAAAGTTGTCCTGTTGATGAGGATGATATCTCGCTCTATATCAAAATCAGTAATCCTATCTTCTCCCAAATCATCTTGGTCATAAGCTTGATATGAACTACCCCGCCGTGTAGACGGACGGGGTTTCTAAGTCCCCGTCAACAAAGTCCGCACTTTGAGATTTTGAGCGCTTCATTTGCCCCAGTTGCCTCATCGAGCCTGTATGTTTACGGGTCGAATCAGTAGAGCTTGAGCATCGACGATTAACGAGGCCAGTTCCTAACCCCGGTTGCCGATCTGCAGCAACATTCCACATCACCATGACCGAGCCTTGGTCTCTTGGCACCTCAAAACCACAATCATCACAAACATGGTAACGATTACTCAACTGTGCCCATTCTTTATGAACTGTTCCACAGCTAGGGCATCTCTGAGAAGGCTTGACTCTCCTGGTGTCAATGGTTATATGCAAACCACCTTTACCTAAAATTTTATACAACACCATCTGATTTAATGTTCCAAAGCCAACATCAAGCAGAGAACGGTTGAGACCTGCTTTTTGCTTTGAGCGTTTACCTGTCTTGGCTTTTCGGGTCATGCCTTTAACATTTAATTTTTCAGTAACTACGATGTCATAACAACTAGCAATATCTGTAGTTACTTTATGCTGCCAATCTTGTCTTACGGCTGATTGTTTGGCCTTGAGCTTAGAGATTTTTCTCTTCGCTTTTTTCCATCTACTTGATGCTTTTTGCTTACCTTTAATTGGTCCTTGCTTTCTTTTGAGTTGACGTGAAGCTTGCTGAATTTTTGGGGCAAACTCCCTGTCAAATCTAGGATTACTAATTTCGTCAAAACCATAGCCATCATAACAAGTCAAAGCTGTTTGAGTACCAAGGTCAAAAGCCACCATTGACTCATAATCTAAGGGAGATTTACTGCCAAACAACGGTAATGGTTCCGAGGTCTTGATACTAAATGAAACATACCACTCATCTTTATGAGGACGATAAACAATCGTACAAGTAGTAGGTTTTCCCCAATACTTAAACCTACCCCGCATCCTGAGTCTCATACCCAAGTCATTAAGTGTCACCCATCCACAGTTAACAGAATATTTTTGGCACTTTTCAATTTGCACCTTAAAACCTTGACGACCATCTGGGTAAGTCCAACCGGAGTAATTCCTAATTGACTTAAACTTTGGGCGTTTCCTGATTCCTTTAAAAAAAGCATTATAAGCTAAGTCAACACGCTTGACTGTTGCTTGCAATGAACTTAAATTAAGCTGTTGATAATCGGACCACTGCTGTCTAAAACCTGGTAATGCGTTTTGCTGAGTGAAATAGTCTACATTTGAGCGATTTTTTCTCCACTCAAAACGCCTATGAGCGACACCAGCGTTATACAAAAGCTGGTGTAGTTTTCTGACTAAAAATAGTTTTTCTTTCTGTACTTTTGTCGGATACAGTCGAAAAGTCAATCTTCTATTGGCCATAGAACTATCACCTCTAGATAAAGTTTGAGTCGATATAATTATCTTAACACCAAAAATAAAAATGAGTAGAAATTATGGAAAAAGAATTAAACCGTGGTTCTCATGTAGTCTATGACATTCACCTGCATATATGTTTCGTGACTCAATATAGAAAAAAAGTATTGACTACAAACATGATTAAAGATATGAGGGAAATCATAGAAAAAGTTTTAACTGCTAAACGCTGTTCCTTAGAAGAGTTTGAAGGTGAGCCAGACCATGTACACATATTGATTCAGCTACATCCAGACAATAATATTTCCCAGTTAATATCATCTCTAAAGTCTGCTACCAGCAGAATTATTAGACGAAAATATGCTCAAGAAATCAACCAATTTTACTGGGGAAAAGCTAAATTATGGCATGACTCAAAATGTATAGTTTCCTGTGGTGGCGCACCCTTGGAAATAGTCAAAGATTACATCAAAAATCAGTCGGGAGGTAGACAAACATCTTGATCGAAGCGGATCAACATTTATTTATGTAAGGGGGTGCTTTCCGCCCCACCCTGTGGAGGAGTGGGGAAACCAGCACCCCCTTACCAACCCCCTTATGGTTGTGTTAAAGATAAAGCGGTCAATACTCGCACCACCAGTCATGATATCATCTCCGGGGCCACTATTGAGGCGGTCGCGTCCTTGACCTCCATTGAGAGTATCGTTACCACTACCACCAAACAAGCGGTCAAAACCAGGGCGACCTTCTAAAATATCGTCGCCATCTTTACCATAAA
Organism: Okeania hirsuta; assembly: GCF_003838195.1. Lineage (GTDB taxonomy): Bacteria > Cyanobacteriota > Cyanobacteriia > Cyanobacteriales > Microcoleaceae > Okeania > Okeania hirsuta. The sequence continues at coordinate 1,347 of NZ_RCBY01000333.1, read as the reverse complement.
GGAAGTCATTACCAAAACCACCAATAACAGTATCATCAATTTCATCACCAACGAGAGTATCATCACCGTTAGTTCCTTTCACAAATAATACTCTCCGAATACGCTCGTCTTCCTCTGGAGGTGTATCTGCATCACTGAAACTAGGGTTGCCATTAGCAGAAAAATTCACTGATAAATATTCAGCTAGTGCATCTTGTTCCCTACCATTATCAGTAAAGCTAGCGTTATTAGTTGCTCCTGATGGCAAACTTTCATCTACTAAGTCAACCTGATTTTCACCAAATAGTGGGAAAGGATAGCTATCGCCACCACCTGCGAGGAAACCGAGAGTCACTAGCCGAATTTCCCGGTCTGCGTCTCCTACTATCTCTCCATCACTCACTACCACATCAGCGATCGCTCCATTATCATCCACAACAGCTAGACTTCTGACCCGCTCCCCATCTGTGACAACGCCTGTATCATCAAATTCAATTGCTTGTTGAGTAGCATCATAACTGAAAGCAAGGCCACTCACCTGCGGAAACTGACCAGGAGTTGCATCGTCTGTAGTTGCTGCAACACCATGTTCGATAATTTGTTTGAGTTCTTCTGCGGTAACTGTTAGTAAACTGAGGTCGTTATTGAAGCGGAGGGTATTCTCAATATCTAGCTGAGAAATTTGCCCGTCTTCTTTACCTGCAAAAGGGTTTCCAGCAGGAGGCAGCTGTACCAAATCGTCGGAAGTACCGCCAGGAGGAATAAACGACTGACCAATATTGTCGCGGATACCGCCACCATTTTTAATGGAAACTATCACATCAGGGTCGTATTCTTGGGCAATAAATAAATTTGCATCCGCTGTCAAATTTCCCAGATTAGTTTCTTGGGTACGGACATCTCCTCTTGTACCGTTGAGAAATACTTCTGTGGAACCGAAAATATTGCCATCTCTAGCAGAAATGTTGTCATTAATAGCATTAGTCACAGCTACTATTGTGGGGTCAGCTACATCTTCAGGATTGACATCTTCCTCGTAAACTCGGTCAACTCCCTCATCATCAGTGGCATAAACACCACTTAAGTCTTCGTCAAAACTTGTAATAATACCGTTTTCGTCAAAGTCAGCAATGAGGCGACCGACATATTTATAGTTGCCGTCGGTGTTGATGACTAATACAGGTTCATCGCTAGCAGAAGTAAATTGAAGAGGATAGGAATCATCGCGAGTATCTCCATCCCTTAGGATATCATCTTCTGTGGCGAGGAGAGTATTGGAACCACCAGCCATAATGACATCGACATCTGTAATATCAAATCCGGTAGCATCGGAGTAATTAAACCTGAATTTTCGGCCACCAATGGTAC
>NZ_RCBY01000332.1 GCF_003838195.1 Okeania hirsuta | reverse complement strand
GCGTGAGGACACAGGGAACAGGGAACACCGGAGCTGGGAACAGGGAACAGAGAAAGAAAAACATAAATATTAAAGAGGAAAAAAGGTGGAAATTTTAGAATTTATGGAATTTATAATTTTTTCTTTTAAGAAGAAATCACAAATTAAGATGTAACTGCCTTTGCGTGAATTTGGTATAAAACGCTCAAAAAGGAGCGTATTTTAGGCGCATAGTTTGGCAGAAAAATCAAGGGACAATTCTTATTCCTATCTCCTCGCTCATTCCCATTTCTCCTGTCTCCTGTCTCCTGTCTCCTGTCTCCTACCCCCTACTAAAAGACTTTTGAGCGCAAACCTTATTTATTGTTGATAATTCATCATTTTGATTTCGATGATGAACTACCAACAATAACTCACAAATATTAACTTCTGAGATTTACTTTAAATTTATCAACCAAAGCATCTCGAACCTTTTGCTGAATAGGGTCAATATCTGCATCAGTAAGAGTACGATCGCTCATCCGATAGATTAATCGAAATGCTAAACTCCTTTGACCCTCCGGTACATTTTCACCCCGATATTCGTCAAATAATTCTATTGACTCTAATAACTTTCCAGCAGACTCAGAAATTACCTGTTTAATCTCATTCACAGACACCTCAACTGACACAAAGAAAGCAATATCTCGGTCAGCAGGTGGGAACGTAGAATAACCGCTAAACTTGCGCCTCAACATATCTGCTTGAGTCATCACTGACAAGAGTAACTCTAAATTAAGTTGAAAAACATAAACCTCATCTGGTAACTCTCGCTCCTGTCGTAGTTGAGGATGCAATTGCCCGAATACACCGAGTGATTTACCTTCCAACCATAATGACGCTGTTCTCCCTGGATGCAATAAGGAATTTTCAGAGGTTTGTTTATATTCAACTGCTAAATAGAGTCGTTCAAACACTTGTGTCAAAATACCTTTAGCTTCAAACCAACTTAAAGGTTGTTCCCGACCACCTAGAGTCCAACTTTTGGGAGCATTACCCATAATTCCAGCGATCGCATCTGCTTCCTGAAATTTTTCTCCCTCTTTCCAGAAAATACGACCTATTTCAAACCCATTTAATGCTCCATTTCCTTGTTCGAGGTTATATTGAAAAGCATCAATAAGTCCACTTAATAATTCTGTACGGAGAGCAGAATATTCCACAAATAAAGGGTTAGCGATCGCTATTTGATTTTCCTCACCTTGCTTAACCAAAGAATAGTGCATCAATTCTGTTAACCCTGCTCCACGGAAAGCTGCTCTGAGATTAAGCACCGCAGACTGTTCCGGTGGTAAATAACCCGCAGCACTTTTACTTGGTAGAGTTTCGCAGAAGTTATCATATCCATACAAACGGGCGACTTCTTCTATAAGATCTATTTCCCGTTCTAAATCTCGATAACGATACGGAGGTACTGTCACATTCCAAACTACTTCCTCTGTAGTCTCCGATCTAACTAAACCACATCCTAAAGATGTGAGAATACCTTCCACTTCTTCTGGTTGGAGAAAAGATTCATACAGAGTACCTTCTCCGCGCTTCAGCGGTCCCAAAATTTCATTAATTCGGTTGAGACGCAGGGATAGTTCACGAGTTACTGTCAGGTGGTCTGCTGCGGTGCTAAAAGTTTCTTGAGTAGTAGCTTTTCCACCAGCTAATTCAGTAATCAACATAATAGCACGACGGCAGGCCAATGCTAATTCAGCGTGATTAACCCCACGTTCATATCTAGTTGATGCTTCTGTGCGTAGACCTTGAGTCCTAGCTGAACGACGGATAGCGATCGGAGCAAAAATTGCTGCTTCCAATAATAGGTTTGTGGTATTGTCATTAACTTCCGTTTCTTCACCACCCATTACTCCAGCTAAAGCAACTGGTTTGTCATTGGCCGTAATTAATAATGTTTCAGCTTCCAGGGTCCGCTTTTGACTGTCTAGGGTCGTCAGAGATTCGTCAGACTTTGCATAACGAACTCCTATTGTCAACTGCTCATTACCTGTCAGGGCTATTATTTTGTCTTGGTCAAACCCATGAAGTGGTTGACCCCACTCTAACAAAATATAGTTAGTAACGTCTACTACATTATTGATAGACCGAATACCTGAAGCATCCAATCGTTGTTTTAACCATCCTGGTGAAGGACTAATTTTTACTCCTTCAATAAAAGTACCAATATAGATCGGGCAAGCTGCCGACTCTGAGATATCTATTTTCAGACTACTAGAGCTTTCTTGCTCTGTAATCAGAGCGCCAGAAGCTTCTGGTATTCTCAGAGATGCTCCTGTCAAGGCCGCCACTTCTCGAGCAACACCAATCATACTCAAAGCATCAGCACGATTTGCTGTTGTTGTCAAGTCTAAAATGACATCATTTAGACCAAGTAAAGGCCGAACATCACTGCCTAACTGGGGATTTTCTAACTCAAAGATATGAATTCCTTCAGCATCTTTTGTTAAGCCCAATTCTGCCAAGGAACAAATCATCCCTTCAGAGGGGACACCTCGTAGTTTACTCTTTTTAATTTTTAAGTCAATTTTCGACAAATAAGTACCAATAGTTGCTACTGGCACATAAATATCTGCTTTAGCATTAGACGCTCCACAGACAATATTTAATGGCTCTGCTTTGCCAATATCTACTTGGCAAACTTTGAGTTTATCAGCATTAGGATGTTTATTAGCTTCTAATATTTTTCCTACGACTACCCCAGTTGCCCAGGTGCTTCGATCTTCTATTTCTTCTACCTCGAAGCCTGCCATTGTCAGAGTTTCAGCTAACTCTTCTGGAGAAATTTTGATGTCTACCAGTTCCCGCAACCAGTTCAGAGAGATACGCATTCTTTAATAATTCCCGATCTTGAGGCACAGTAGAGCAAGATATTTGCTCTTAGGCCATATTTATAACTTCAAGTAACATTTTATCTCTCTGGTGGGTGGGGTCATAATTTGTCGAACTTTTAATTTATCGTCGGTCTTGATGGTCAATGGGATATGGCAAAGAAACTGCTATCTGTTCTATCATCAATGGAGGTTTGTTTGCCTTACTATTTTCTTTTCCCGACCTCAATTAAATGTGAAATTAATTTTCACAGGTACTTAAATTTTGGGCATGGGGGGGGGATAAGTGAGTTTAAGACTCCCAACAAATCATTAATTTGGTAGTATTTAGTTAGTAGTTGGCCTTAACCTTCCACTAATTAATTCTGTATGCCAATACTTCCTTTAACGGTTAGATCCTTTTCCTGACTTCTAAATTCTTCTTCCAGGATCACAAAAGGTAAAAGTAACATTTGTCACTTTATTAATCTTTATTAATTACTAATTCACTCAAATGATTATTAGTTAAAATTTTTCACTTATATTTATCTTCTTTTGACTTTTGTGGAGGTTGCAGATACAGAAATCAAAAATCATATTAATGCTTTCGAGTAACTCATTAGTATTACGGATTGCTACTTTTGATTTTTAATATTTGATGCTTCTACTTTTCTGTCCTGACTAAAATACCTTTTCTGATTATGGAAATATTTGATTTAGAGATCAACTTAATCTTAATCAAGAATTTTGTGATTTGAGATTATTTTGCAAAATAACTATAAACTTTAATCATATTATCATTTTACTATTACATATTATTATCTTACTATTACATAAGTATAATGTAATATATCTAGATTATTAATCTAATGATTTAAAATCAACCTAATCAATCAAATTCTTAATATACTTACCTCTTGTTAGGAAAAATATATAACTATATATCTGGACTCATCAAGCCAGGACTAGGATCAATGTATGAAATTTTAGATAATAAGCTTTGTGTAAATCAAAATAAATTGGCCTTTGTTTAGTGAAATTAGTGTGAAGAGATTGGTCATTCAAAGAAAAATTCAAATTAATATTTTTGTATAATATGAGCTACTGTATAAATCCTGCCTGTCCTCAACCTCAGAACCCAAATAGTTTAAATCGCTGTCAAGCTTGTGGTTCAGAGTTGGTTTTGCGCGATCGCTATCAAATTATTCAACCTCTTGGTAAAGGAGGATTTGGAGCAACTTTTTTATCTAAGGATACTTCCTTGCCAGGAGATCCAATTTGTGTAATCAAGGAATTGCGTCCATCGACAACAACGCCAAATGTATTAGACATGGCGCGAAGACTATTTGAGCGAGAAGCTGAAACCCTGGGTAAAATTGGCCATCATCCCCAAATACCTAGATTATTGGGTTATTTTGAGTGGAAGAAACATTTTTATTTAGTTCAAGAATATGTAAGTGGCTCAACATTAAAACAGGAAGTCAAAAAACAGGGTTTACTTAATCAAGAACAAGTTAAACACTTTTTGATCGAGATATTGCCAGTAATAAGTTATATCCACAGTCAGGAAGTAATTCACCGAGACATTAAACCTGCTAATATCATTCGGCGGAGTCAGGATGGTCATTTAGTTCTGATCGACTTCGGTGCAGTCAAAGATCATGTTAATCAAACTCATCTTGCCAGTGGTGGTACAGGAGAAACTGCTTTTACAAATATTTCTATTGGTACTTCTGGTTTTGCTCCACCAGAACAAATGGCTTTGCGACCTGTATACGCAAGTGATATTTATGCCCTAGGAGTAACTTGCATTTTTCTGCTGACAGGAAAAACTCCAAATAGCCTTGGTTACGATCAGATCAATGGTGAAATTCTCTGGCGTCCTCTTGTTAATATTAGCGACTGGTTTGGGGAAATATTGGAGAAAATGCTAGAAGTTTCCGTGCGACATCGCTTCCAGTCAGCAGAAGAACTTTTAACATCATTGAAGAAAAAAGAATCTGAAAACAAACAGGTTGAACTAATTCCAGATAATAGTCTAAATACATTATTTAGAGAAGAGTCCACAGTTTTTAATGACAATGAAAATGATTTTTCCTGGATGTCTACTAATAATCAAATTGCTCAAAAAATTCGAGAACGCAAAACTCGTTTAGAAAGGAAACCTACAACTCGATCTCGACCTCAGATGAAGATGAGGAAAGAAGTTTCTAAAGGATATTTGACGACGATTTCTGCAAAAAAGACAACTGGATTAAATTCTCAAACTCCCGAGAAATGGACTTCTGCAACGTTGCGTAGTGCTTATGCTAAAGGTAGAAGAGATTTTCCTGATTGTAATTTAAGTCGCTTGAATTTGCGTAATGCCAAGTTGTCTGGAGTTAATTTTTATGGAGCTAATTTACATCAAAGTAATTTGCAAGGTGCAGATTTGTCCCATGCTAATCTTGGTCATGTTAATTTAACTAATACTACTCTCAAAAATGCAAATTTGACTAAGGCTTATTTAAGTACAGCTAGTTTGGCAGGATGCGATCTGCGGGATGCAGACCTGACAAATGCTTATCTGAATGGTGCGAATTTACAAGGAGCAAATCTGTGTGGTACTAATCTTGATAATGCAATGGTAAATCAGAAACAACTAAATATGGCAAAAACTAATTGGTGGACAATTATGCCCAACGGTAAAAGAGGTTCGGGATTCTAAAATAGTGGATATTTACTAATATTATATATATAATAGTGGCCGAAAAATTTTCAGGAGTTGCTTCATGCTCGAAAAATTTTTTTATACCACGATGATTACGTTATTACTGCCTATTTTATTAAGTATATCACCTTTTTCCAAACCTCAAAGTTTGAATTTTAAGGAAATAATATTATGTCCGCTTGAATACTTATGCTTTGGTGTAGGAAAGGCAGAAGGCATAAGGCAGCTATGCTGAAGGATTTCTTTCAATTGAAACTTAATTCTATACACGCTCCGATGCGACTGGACATGATATAACATGGAAAAACAACCATATTCAAGATATATCTCCGGAAACTTAATTTTTGTACAGGTATTACCGAAAAATTGGGTTTAAAGCCTCCCCCTTTTAGGGGGACTTTTTAGTTGATTTTATTTCAATAAATATGTTGTTATGTTCTTAGTTGAAAAGTCAGGTTATGAAAGCGAGATTTAAGTACCGTATCGATCCAACGCCTGGACAAAAATACCGATTAGCCAAGCTATTTAGTTGTGTCCGCGTCGTCTGGAACGATAGCCTAGCTTGCTGCCAACAAAAGTATAAATCAGAAGAA
>NZ_RCBY01000331.1 GCF_003838195.1 Okeania hirsuta | reverse complement strand
ACTTGAATGACACACTAAATACTCCTCTATTTCATTTTATCTGAAACTTGGGATTTTAATTCTTTTATCTCTTTTAATAATTCCAATCTTTCTCTCCGGAAAGATTTAACATCAGAAAATAATGAGGATTTATCACTTCTTAATGATTCATATCCTATTCTTAAAACTTCAAAGAAGATTTTTTTCTCAATTCTTTTTAATAAAGTCCAGTCTTTTGGTGAGCTCTCAATTTGCTTCTTCGAACTCTTATATTTTTTTTTATTTCAGTAAGATACTCTCTTTCGTTTCCTTCTTTTCAAGTAATATATTCCTTCTTGCCACCGTCGAGTTTTTTCTTCTAATTCAATAATATTTTTTCTAGAAATAGATTCTCTTTTGTAAGTTTCTTTTTTATCTTCTAAGTTTTCAAGGAGTTGTTTATTAGAAATAACTTCTTTTTCAATTGACTCAATTTTAGTTATCATACTTTTCCAAGGATTTATTTGTCTCCAAAAGAGTTAATTCAATTCGTCTTCTGTTTTAAGTGATTTACCTTGAACTCAATGACATCATCATACCTACAAGAAAATGCATTTTAGTTATACTGTTATATACTTCTATATCATGGTAAAGAATATTTTGTTATGGCGATTGCCCAATTCTCAAAAAATGCCTTCTTCAAAAAAACTCTCTAGACAAACTCAATTCGATATCATTTTCTTTTTATCAAATCTTTCATTTCTCCTATTTTATGATCTTCTAGCTTAAATTAAAATAGTGATCTTCAACTGGTGATCCTTTATTGTATAAGACCTGCTCTGATAAGTAACCTCATCATGAATATTAATTGTTCTAGTATATTTGTGGGTCGGACAATTTCGGAAAGCCTAGAACATACCATAGTACCCTTTTCTACCAGCACTACTTGTGCATATCGATGTGCAAAAAGAAAAAAGAATGAGCCATTTTATCATGGACTTTGTATACACTATTAATGCGTTTTCGGAAATAAGACTATATCATTTAACTTATTCAGCGAAATTCTTACTCTGCTAAAAATATGTTCATTCTTTTTTTAAGAAACCATACCTTGAAATACTTGGAACCATCTTTTTTCCAAATAACATATATGCGACCTTTTCTTCATTCATTTCCTATTAAAAAGTTTTTCCAAAAAGATAAAAAAGTAATTTCTCTTTTTTGCCTCAATTTAGTTTTTAAATCTTCAATTTCTTTATCTATATGTTCTTGTTTAACAAGCATGTTTCCATTATTGTTTCTCATTCTCGTATTTTCTTTTCTTTTCGTTCCGTTGAAGTCTTTTTTTTGTCCTCTCTCTTTTTTTCTTCAAATGAATACCACTATTCGGAAATTTAATCCATTCAAATATCTTGCAATCTTTAAAATTGACTTTACCTGAAAGTTGTTTTCAATGTTGCCTTTTATTACTTTTAACAACGCTAAAGAAAAAACCTTATATTTAATATGTTGGGATTCCAATAACTTAACTATTGATCATATTTTATAGATAAAGTCTTTCGCATTTATTATTTTATTTCAACTTCGTTTCTTAAATCCCACTAGCGACGATTATCCCAATATTCTGTAAACAGTGAGAAATCTTTTTTACTCTCACAATATCCAATTAATTGGCAAAGTGCATAGAATAATGTAATTCATCATAACGGAATATCGTCAAAGGGTATAATAAAGAAAAAAAGCTTATATTTTTTACTTCACTAAGAAAACAACTTTAATTGGTTATAAATTGCTGAATAGATCTTTTTATCTTTATTATCTTTCTCATTTTTAGGGTCAAATTTCTAATATCCTCACCAGATAACTCAATAAAAGATAATTCACATCCTTTTTTCAACATTTTAACTCTGGCATCAAAGCTATTAAATTGGTTGTAATATTTCTAGGACGCAACTTTCCCCCTTCCAAATTTTTAACAATACTTCTTACATATAAGAATCCTTTTCATTTTCATTTGATAACTTCTCGAACCATTTCATTAAAAATATATAATTCAAGCTGAGAGAATTGTAGTTTTACTGGCACCGTATCCCCCAAAGAAAATTATATGATGCTTATCTTTTATCAAGAATTTTTGCCAACGTGTTCTTATCTGATGCCTCGTTAGCTTTTTCTCAGTTGGATTTATGTTTACTTTGAAATTCTTTTAACAGGCGCTTCAGATTATTCCTTTCCTTTTGAGAACCTTTCTCCAGTTCATCAAATTTATTTTTCATTTTTATATTTTTTACTTAGTTGAATCTTTTGTTTCTCCAAATACAATAGGCGATCTTCCATTTTTGAATATCATTCTTCTGATTGCTCGTTGTTAAAACAGGGGAATTAAATCATTAAGAGGCTAAATAATCCAGAAACACAGCAGGTAAAAAGTAACTTTTTTGAAAAGATTTTGTAAGCTATCTACTATTGCTTCCAGTTCAGAAATATTATCGGTTTTTTCTTCAAAGGGGAAAATTTTCCTTCCTGCCAAAATGTTTTTACACTATTTCCCATATCATTATAAATTATTACAGCCTTTTTATTAGGTAACATTCGTCTTGAGTCTTACTTTCTCTAGCTATAACAATTCGTTTTTACCTGATAAATAAACAGAACAATATATTTACCTAAATAAATTATATCTTGTACCTGGAGACTTATTGTTTAGTAATTTCATTTACTTGATCTTCAATAAACTTGTATTTTCTACTTTACTCAATTATTTGGTGGTATTGATAACTTAACCCCTCCCTAAATTGTCTCCGTTGGGAATCCTATCAATGCATGTATCTCCTATTCCATCATTTTTAATTCAGCTTTCAATGTTGGTAAAATATTTTTAACTCAGTTTGTCTCATCATATATATTAGAAGAAGCTAAAGATTGATCAATTCTTTACATTAGTATAGATAAATTATTCAGCCAGTTTTCTATCTCTACTTTATTGCTGGCTCTTCAATATAAGAACTGAAAATGCATTGTAGGTACCTGCAAACGAAATGAAACAAGGTTGATAAATTAATGCGATTGGGTCTTATTGTAATCTGGGATTTTCATCTTGGAGTTTTGAACAATCAGTCAGCATAGATAAAACCAACACTAAGCGCAATAATCCAAGATATATTCCCACAATTTTATTATGCCTATTGCCGTTTCATAACCACTTATGGTTAAACATAAAAATAAGACGACATAATAAATTATTGATTAAAACTTTATTGTCTTCAATTATAGGTAATATTGATTTACTCATTGTTGTTTTTTGGGTTAAAAATTTAGCTGAGCTTCAGGTAGTTGTTTATTAGTTATGTTAGCCAACACTATTTCAGTAGCTAATTGAGGCATCACCTATATCATCAATTTTAATCTTATAAAATTTATTTTTAGTCTCGTTCTGCATTAAATTTTTTGTTTGTAAAATATCTTGGCACTTTTTATCATAATCATTCAAAATTTTTTCCTAAAATTTCATTAGCAGCATCCTGTCTAGAAAATTTTGAAGATTAATACTTTTTTTGTTAAAAGTCTTGACCTTAATGCGCTTCTATACAATTAAAGCCATGGATTAAACCTGAGAAAATTAATCCTTTACAGATTGAAATTCATGAAATAACATTTGATTGAAATATCTCGATTTATTTCATTAGGATCTATACCTACTGTTTTTTTTTATTACAAAAACAAAAAAGAATTAGTACAATGTTTCTTATTAATAGATATAGATGCAAATATTAATTCAAATCAATAATTTTTTTATTAGTGACTCGAACATCTACAAATAGTTTAAAAACTGTTAATAATAATAAATAATTTAAGAATTAATCTTTTTCAAGCTAATTCAGAAGCTAGATTATCCAGAGACCTACAAGTACTATACGTTCCCAATAATTACTTCAGTAATTACACCTAATTTTTCTTTAGTCAGAGAAATTTAATCCAAATGATAGTTATGTTTTTAAAGCGTTTTTACAATTTAGGTTTTTAACCAACACCTAATTCTACATAATTAGTAAAAAAAATTCAAAATTATTAGCAAAAAAGTCGCAAAATCAATATTTTTTTAGTAGGAATACTAATTAAAACAGAATGCCAAATGTAATTTTGGTACATTTAGAATAATTGTGTGTATTTTTACTTTTAAAATCGATTTATAAAATTAGTTGTGAATTCTATTTGTCTATCCCTATTACTAGAAGTTAATTCTGCCCTTTCTTTTTTGATATGGTCATGCGACACAATAGCTAACAACTAATCAGTTTTTCTTTAACAGATACGGGTTAAAAAAATCTTAGAAAGATTCTTTTCTTTTGCTTCACTTAATGGAATAACTTTAAATTTCCTGCACTCCAATCTATATTATCCTGTGGGTTGTTGAAGATTTATATTGGCGTATTATTTTCTCCACCTGTGGAAGAAGGCCAACGGCCCTCGATCGTAAGTCAATCTATAAATATTTCCTCGAATCCTCTTCCCATTTTTTCAGGCACCAAATAAAGCGCACATATCCGCTTCCAACTCCTCATCCTTGTTCAAAATCCTGGCCCTCCCCCACAAGGCCCTGGCCTTCTGTGCACCAATTCTCAATCTGATCCGATTAATAGTAGCTGAGGTTTTCTTTTGAGCAAGCAATCAGATCCAGCAAAGCATCCTCCTTTACCTGCTCAATATTTTGCTCCTTTACATCGTAAATCAGTCGCGAATAGCCCTCTTGTATTTAGAGAAGGTACAAAAGCTCTCTTTTCCCTTTATATGACAATGCACTTTGGATATCATCAGGAATGCTCGCAGCATAATCTTCATTCTCCTTTAATATGGTGAAGATGCCTTAGAAAAGGAGAAACGCCCGTAAACTCCTCTAGTGGGTTTTGATCTGCTATGCCCAATTTCTTTTATGTAACGGATGATAATCCGCTAAAGAGTCATATTCAGCCTTCTCAGCATCAGATAGAATAGGATCTCATGAATTTTGGGCATGTGACTTCTACTGCTCAATTTACGAAGCCGATCCTCTACTTTATGGGTACCAGCTTTTTTGCCTAATTTTCTTTAAAATCCCCAACAAATACAAGAAATCTACTGTCGTGGAGCTTTCCATAGGCGAAGAATTCTCCAGCACGTGATTGAGCACATCGGGTGTCCATTGCCAGATCATAGTTAATAACCACACTCGCATCTTGAAGGTTGACTCCATACTATAAGCATCTGTGGAGATTAATACATCATAATTCGTTAAGACTTTCTTTATCGTAATTCTATCCGCATTTGCTTCGGGAGCAAATCCATTTATAAGCTCCTGAACTTCCTTGTCAAAACCTTAAGCCCACAATTTTCTCCATTCTGTTTTACAGTATTGGCACCACATACTAGGAATAGCACCCATCAAGATCTTTCTAAGTAAACTGCAGTTTCCAATCTTTCAACAAAGATAATCACCTTTTTTTCCAAGCTATATATTCTTTTAAAGAGAAGGTAATTGCAGCAAATTTTGCGGTCTTCTCGATAGTTTTTGCCTTCAGGTCATTTAGAATAGGTTTGAGAAAATTTCTCACTTCTCTATTCTACTCAAAAAGCGGACTTTGTAATCATCTTTTAGGGTCTTCTCTATTACCTTTTGTAAGGCTACGGGAGAAAACTCATCCATCCGTTTCAGCCAGGTTGTTAATCGTATCCCTTGACCTACTCCATTCTCCATATCTATTGGGGAAGACTTTTAGCTGATGAAGAAATACCTTTTCTTAAATTGCCTGGTCTGACTTCCTTCTCTAGCAATACAGTACTTTAAGTTTTGTAATGCTAACCCTTAGGTATCCATTTCTTTGTTCCAAATAAAATATAATCCCCCTCTTTTGTTTTTTCTGCAAAATCTTTTGCAACCTGAGAAGTACTTATTACTGTGGCTACAGGCAAGCTCATAAAATCCTCAAAGAATTCTGGAGAATCCATTACTTTCCAGGCTTGAGGAGATATTTGATCATCTATCATTCCTGGCATAACTATTTGCCCATCCTGTTTGATGTATTTTTTTTCAGCAGTATGTGGCAATAGGTGTAATTGGTTATTAAGGTCACCAACTTCTTTGGAATAAGGTGTGGCTGTCAATAATAAGACATGGGCTTTCTTTTCGCCAATTGCGGAGTTTAAACGCTGAAAGGCATGCCTTTTTTTCCCATCTCTTGCCCGTACTTTATTTCTAAAATACTGGCTTTCATCGATGATGATGAGGTGCTTCTCATCAAATTGGGAAATA
>NZ_RCBY01000330.1 GCF_003838195.1 Okeania hirsuta | reverse complement strand
ATTGAGTCCTGATAGATTAAGTCGGATACTCAAAAAAAGGGGGTCATTTGGAAGCAGGCCAGAAAAAGTCATAAACAGAAACAAGATCCAAGAGTCAAAGAAATAAAGCAAGCCGACTTAGATCTGTTGCAATTGGCTGCAGCTACAGGAGAAATAGACCTCAAGTACCTAGATGAGTCTGGATTTTGTATGTGGAGCGAGCCGAGTTATACCTACTACTTTAAAGGGGAGCAAAAACGCCTAGAACAGACAAAGCGTCGTGGTCGTAGATTAAGCATTATTGGCTTTCTTCAACCTTTAATCAGTTTCGTTTACGGTTTAGTAATTGGCGGTGTAGACCGCAAGTGTTACATCCGAATGATGGAGCGTGAAGCCCAAGAAACTGCCAAAACTGGGCGTATGAGGATAATTGTTCAGGATAACGGACTAATACATAGATGTCGAGAGGTACAACAATTATGGTCAAAATGGGAAAGCCAGGGCTTGTATATATTCTTTTTACCTAAGTATTGCTCAGAAATGAACCCAATTGAGCTGGAGTGGAAGCATCTCAAGAAAGATGAATTATCTATCAGGTCAAATGTTTGATGACAAGTTAGATCTTGCTTATGCAGTAATTGACGGTATTCAAGCTAGGGGAGAAAAGGGAAACTACAGGACAGAACGTTTTAAATTTTACTCAAATCAAACTGCTTAAAATTTCTTTACATACTTTGGTTTTTTTTCACCGACTTACTTATAAGTTTTAAGTAAGTTTATAATTATTCAACAGTATAGCAACTGTCAGAGGGGTTAGCACAGAGAAAAGTATAAAATTATTAGACCATCTCATAGAGGCGATATAACTGCCGCACTTGCTCCGCCAACGCTATGTTTCTCCTTTATGTCCTAAGCACTTTGACGACTGCTATAGATCTAAAACATTAATAAAAATTCTACTGTTTCCTATTCTCTATAACCCTAAAATATTTCACAATTCAGATATAAGACTGCCATAATCTATCTATAAAGCTTACGAGAAGTTATCAAACTAGATTGGCACTTTCATTGAATCACAAAAACTCTGTAAAACTTTTCGCGAATCCTTATTCTTAGGACTTAAGGAGCAAATCTGCCTGTAGTGTGTGTTGCAACGCATCTTACACCAAAACTAGCGTATAAAAGAGTATTTTGCGTAAGTCCTGATTCTATTAAGCATTTAATTTTCTGTTTATATCCCCAACATAAATTCTATGCCATAGAAATAGGTTTGTCTAGAACTGTAGATAAAGAAACTGATTGTACAATTGGTTTATAACCAAGCCATTGTAATGATAATTCAGCAAATTTTTGAGGAGAACCGCTAACTACGAATTTTGTTGGTTTTGCTTTCTCATAATTTTGTAAATTCATCATTTCTAGCTTTTTAGCAGCTACTTTCACTAGAGATACAGCAGGATCTACAAAATTAATATTTCTAGGTAGAAAAGAACGCAATATTGGTTCTAAATAGGGATAGTGAGTACAACCATAAACCAATGTGTCAATTTTTTGCTGTATTAATGGCATCAAATATTCTTCTGCTATCTGATATGTATAAGGGTTATGTAGCTGATTTTGCTCTATTAAAGGTACGAAATAGGGACAGCTTACTTGCCACACTTTAGCAGAAGAATTTGCCTCTAGAATAGCAGTACGATAGGCATTACTAGCAGCAGTTGCAGGGGTAGCAATGACACCTATTCTTGTCCCTAATTCTACTGCAGAATTTGCCCCTGGTACAATCAATCCTAGAATTGGAATATCAAATTTAGACTTGATTTTTTCTAGAGCAAGAGCTGAACTGGTATTACAAGCCATCAATACCATTTTAACTCCACTTTTGATTAACCACTCTATAATTTCATCTACAAACTGCATAATTTCTTTGCTAGTTCTTGTACCATAAGGTAATCTTGCTGTATCTCCAAAGTAAAGAATAGATTCACTAGGTAACTGTCTATATAGCTCTCTCAGAACAGTTAGACCTCCTATCCCACTATCAAAAATACCTATTCTTTTTTGTCTAGTTTCAACGATCATTCTTGAGAGTATGGAAATACAATTCAAATCAAATAAATATTACTATAATGTATCAGTTGAAAATCTAATTTTTTTGATTTTAGTTTTAATAGAGAAGAATTTCATAATTATTTATCAACTGAAGTAAAAAAAACGGTAATTGCCGAATATATTTTGGTTATCGTTACTTACTTAAGAGGGGTTAAAACTATATATAGCAATGTAATGTAAAAATATCCTTGTAGTGCCAAAAATTTATTGTTTAGGTTAAGTTTTAGACGCTACAGTTCAAAAATCACATTTAATTGCTACATATAGTATTATTATTGCCAGTTCCAGCTTCATCTATAGATAGCTGAACTAACCAACAAACTCTAATCGAGCTGGTTTTTCTGCTGGTGCTTCTGTACCCTTGAGATAGGCTAATACCGTATCTGCGTCAGATGTCTCGAATGGATCGTCACCATAGTTGTCGCTAAAACCTTCTTCAACAAATATCTTTTCGATTTTAGAGTCATTGACAACCATTGCATAGCGCCAGGAGCGCATACCAAAACCAATATTGGACTTATCTACTAACATTCCCATTTTACGAGAGAATTCTCCATTGCCATCTGGTAATAGGAATACATTTTTGGCATTTTGCTGTTTACCCCATTGGAACATTACGAAAGCATCGTTTACTGATAGACAAATAATTTCGTCTATTCCTTGTGCTTTGAATTCATCGTATAGTTCTTCATATCGAGGTAAGTGAGTAGATGAGCAAGTTGGTGTGAAAGCTCCAGGCAATGCAAATAATACTACACGCTTGCCACCAAAAATTTCTTGGGTAGTTTTGTCTTGCCAACGATAAGGGTTAGGTCCTTCAACAGATTCATCACGGACACGGGTTTTGAATACTACATCAGGAACACGCTCAATAACCATAACTTAACCTCAGAATGATTTAGTAACTTAGCAATTCAATCTATATCAGCTTTTACTGCTGTAAATCAGAATAATTCTTATTTAAGAATTTGTCAACGGCATTAAAGAAAAAATTTTGTTTTTGAGGTTTGCTTGTAACTCACATTCCGCACTTCAAGTTGTAACATTAAAAGTAGTAGAAAAATCCGTAACTTGGTAAGTATTTATACTATATAGCTCCTACATTTGACCTTTCTCAGCAGTCAGATTCTCAGGAAAATATTAAGTATAAATACTCAATTACTTACTCCTATTGACCACTATAATTGTCTCCTGTCTCCAGTATAGCTGTCTCCTATTTTTATACTACATTTTGTAAAACAAAATGTAGGCTGTAAACTTGTTGCAAAATCAGGTATAATAGAAAGTTTACTCTTTGGCGTTGCTGAAATGTAATGGTAAGTAGCTGAAGGTAAAATTGAAAAACTTATGTTTTGCGTTGATACTTAATTTAAAAATCATTACCATTCAGCAACGCCGAAATATCATGCAAATTAAAATTATTAGTTAGCTATTAGCAATGTATTTCTATTCTTAGATGTTTATGAATGAAGATTTTATGACCAAAAAAATCAGGTCTCAAGCTTACCCTTTTTAGGGAATAAAAAGTGGTCGTTAGCGCAGCTTCCCGTAGGGTGGGATGGCGAGGAAACCTAGCCATATCCAATTGACCAAGAGGAAGAAAATTCTGTATCTTCTCGCCTCCCTATTGCAGAAGGAACTGTTAACGCAGTTCCTCTAGAGGAGGCTAACTGATAATTGAATTTACCTATACAAGTTGAATTGCCTCAGTTCCCTATAATATTAGTTGTTAAATAATTTTCTGAGCTTTATTTAATTTTTAATTTCTGGGCTTTATTTAATTTTTAATTTTTAGGGTTTAGAGGTAGTGATATAGACTTGCTATTACTCTTTAATTTAGAATAATTATTAGATTAAAAAATCGGATATTTTATAACCTACCAAAAGTTACTCACTTGATATCCTAGAGTATTTAGCATAACTCTCAATAATGGTAGACTTAAACCAATTACATTAGTATGACAACCTTCTATTTTTTCAATAAATAAACCACCTTTGCCTTCTATGGCAAAACAACCAGCACATTTTAAAGGTTCCCCAGTCGCAACATAAGCTTCTATTTCCTGGTCGTTAACGGGAGCAAAATGAACTTTTGTCATTCTACAAATTACGATAGTTTTATTTTTAACTAGATCGATTAAAGCATGACCAGTGTACAATTGACCAACTTGACCACGCATTTTTTGCCATCGAGCGATCGCTTCTTTATTATCAGCTGGTTTACCATAAATTTCGCCATCAATAACTAATACTGAATCACATCCTAAAATTAAATTTGATTGTGTTTCAGATAAGTTTTCTTTCATTAGAGACTTAGCTATTGTTTCTGCTTTAGCCTGGGCTAATGTTTCTACCAATTTTCGAGGTTCTATTAATTTAACTGTTGATTCATCAAAGTTACTAGGCATAACTATAGGATGAATACCAATAGTTTCTAACAAGCGAAGTCTTGCTAATGATGATGAAGCTAATATGAAGGTTGGAGTTTTCATATTTTCAAGCAAGTAAACAAATATTCCATAAAACATTGATAATTTGTCAGGACTATAGCCTATATTTAATGATATTTTTTAAGATAGGAAAACTTAAAAATTTGCTAGTCCTGACTAATATAAAAATTTCTCACTAATATATAGAGAAAGAGTTAATTACTTGCTCAAACTTATCATGCACTTTTTGCCAACGTGCTTCAGTAGTTGAAATATTGATAGTAAAAAGTTTACCTCGACTAACTCCTACACTTGCTAAGTTATGACGATCTCTTCCATCAGCTAATTTAACAGCATACTCCAGTTGATAATATGTTTTAGCTTTATATTCTCGTGCTTCTGCACTTACTAATTCTGCTTCCCTACCAGAGTCTGCTGGTGCAATGGCATTTTTGCTCAGTTTATATCCTACTTCAGTCGGAGTACCCAAGTCAGCCAAAGTTTGGTCTCCAACTACGGGACTAATAACGACACTAACATTCTCAGTGGCCTCAACTAGGTCATGGAATACTACATCCGGGCCATCAGATACTTTAACTTCGAGCCAACCATTAGGATAGAGGAACTCATAACCATCAGTTGTATCCACGAAGCTTTGTAGTCCACCGCCAATAGAAACACAACCTGTTACTACCAGAGCGATCGGTACTAAAAATAAGGCCACAATTTTTTTTAACATTTTCTCTTCTTTGATATTCTAAATAGTGAGAGTAGGCTTGAATTCAACTTTTCAGTCCCAACGCTCAAGTAAATTTATTGTCTCATTAAAATCTTGATTAATTTAATAAATTTGTGAATTTAATCAACTTCAATAATTAATTTTTGCCAATCAGGAGCCAAAATAATTTACAGTTAAGGTATTTGTTTTGCACTGAGTAATATTTAGATATTGTAGATATTGAAATTGAGTTTAGTGTGATGTTTTGAGCGAGAAATAATTCTGAGTTATGAGTTTAATTCTGAACGACTGGCGAATTTAGCTGGCAATTCCGGTAAAAGTATAATTAATTTTAATACCCTACAAAATATGATAATTTAGTCGTCTTTAATTGATGGCGGTTCTGAATCTCTCATCAACTAATTCTTTATCCTAGCTACTGAAATATTTCTGTCATTCACTACTTTCTCTATAACCAAATTTTCACTCATCAATCTAAGGTCAATATACTGCAAAATACCAACAGTAATTTCCACAGTTATTATCATTGATAACCAAAAGATTTTTACCACAATTTGTGTTCGTTCTAATACCCATACTCCTAATAGTAGTCCGATTAGATATTCAATAACTCAACAGCAAGTATTAATAACTGAATAATTCTTTATCCTAGCTACTGAAATATTTCTGTCATTCATTACTTTCTCTATAACCAAATTTTCACTCATAAATCTGGGGTCAATATACTGCAAAATATTAAAAGTAATTCCCACACTTATTGCCATTCCTGACTAAAAAAAATTTTACCACAATTTATATTGAATCTAATACTCATCCTGCTAATGGAATTTCGATTAAATATTCTATAGCTTAACAAAGAATATTAATTAGACTTGTCGCGAAATAAAACCTTAAAGTGAAATGGGAAAATTCTGGTTTTCACTGATTAAACTATGCTACCATTAAGTAAAAATTCCAGAGTCCAGCCGCAGTGAACATGAAGCGATCGTCGCGCATCTTTAATG
>NZ_RCBY01000033.1 GCF_003838195.1 Okeania hirsuta | reverse complement strand
ATGGATTTAATTTGTACGAATGATGGAGATGTCCCATTGTGGATGAGAATTGGTTCGGGAAATGAATCTGACCAAAAAAAGTTTGGTCCAAGGCATGAAAGATTTCAAAAAGCAGTTAAATTTTGATAGTTTAATGGTGGCAGATAGTGCTTTATATACTCAAAAAAATCTACAGTTACTAACAGATATTAAATGGTTAAGCAGAGTCCCAGTTCGTATAAAAGCAGCTCACAAGTTAGTTCAAGAAACAGATGGGTCAGATTTTACTACCAGTCAGATTAAGGGATATAGATATCAAGAACTCTCAAAAACCTAGGGAGGGATTCAACAAAGATGGTTAGTAGTTGAAAGTCAACTGCGCCGAGAATCAGATTTGAAAAATCTAGATAAAAAAATCCAGAAAGAACGAGTTGAAGTTGACAAAAAACTGCGCATTTTAAAATCTGAAAAGTTTGCTTGTCAACCAGATGCAGAAACAGCAGCAAGAAAGCTGTTTAAAAAGTTTTTAGATCACGAATTGACAGAAATTAATTTTCAAGAAGTACAGTCGAAATCTGAATCAGATTTTTCTGATCAACTCCAAGTTAAAGTGAGCTTAAGAGAGTCAAAAATAGAACTAGAAAAAAAACGAGCAGGTCGATTTATTTTAGCAACAAATGTTCTTGATCAGATGGAATTAACTACGGAAGAAATGTTGTCTAAATATAAAGGACAACAATCTGTAGAGAGGGGTTTTAGGTTTCTGGGCATACCCTCTATTTTTAACTGATTTAGCGCTGTGCGCAGGCAACAGCTCATCTGGCAACAGCTCATCTGGGGGAATAAAAGACCGATAATACAAGACTTTTAGCTATTGGACAGTTCTTGTAATTTGTAAATATGCCAGCGCACATTGCTATAGTGTCTTCCTTAAGTCCCCTGATCGAATCGAAGCTTTGGGGTTAATTATGGCCTTATGTTGATTGGTTGACACTTGAGGCCAGCGTCAACTACGTCAAACCTTAAATCGGACTAAATCTACTGTCAAAAATCAATGAGGTCCTCCTACAAATAGACCAACATTACCTTGGATATTTCAATGTTTTCAGTCGATTCATTTATTAATTAATTCTGGAGTTAAGAGTAGATCTAATTTAACTCCAGAACGTTTAGAATTATTAAAGTTTTTTCCTCCAAGTTGTCAAAGATACTATCTACTCTAAGAATCAGAAACTTGAGGTAAAAACAGGTAGAGGGCCAAAATAATCAACGATTGAATCATAGTGTAGAATTAACCACTTGGCAATGATTAAGATGCGATCAAACTCCGTTCCGCTTCGCGTTGGCGGAGCCTAGCGGCAGCTATATCGCGAAGCGTGATAGAGAAACTTTGGCAATTTTTGGAGATGTCTATTGGTAAGGTAAGTTCCGGCAACTGATGATTTGCGTTGGCGGAGCCTAGCGGCAGCTATATCGCTTCTTACACCATACTATCAGTCTAAATACTTACTCAACTTTTACCATCTTTGCATACTACATTTTGTCGTGCGGAATGTGGGTTTTAGTACTACAGACATAGATAAATAAATTTACCTGTTCGCGGAGCGTTGCCTCAGCAAATCGCTCCCAATTATTTGTAACATTCTTTTTTCAAATTGGTATAGCAATGTGCGCTCAGGTATTTACAATGTCCAGCTCAAAGTGCAGTCTAGAACAGGTCTACAAAAAATAATGTGTAAATATGCCAGCGCACATTGCTATATTAAAAATTTTTAGGTAGAAAAATTGCTGAGAGTCAATCTAGATAAGGGAATTACGTCAATGCGATAAAAATGCCTATAACTCTTGGTAATTAAGGATTTATGCCTTTTTGACGTAAAAGCCTTTTCCTGTCTATATTTGAGCCTATTTTCTACTTCTATTTTGTGTAAAGTCCCAATAGAATATCTGTATTAAGAGAAAATAATTTTGTGATTAGTGTATAACTAAAACTTTTACTATACCATGTCCGTTTAATTATTGATAAAAAAAATTCTTCTCCTAAATACCTTCTTTCTCCCTCCAGACTCCAGACTCCAGACTCCTCCCTAATTATTTATAACTGTTCATCCGAACATAATATTACTCGCTATTGTTCCAGGAATTACAAATTCAAGTATTGAAGTTCGGAGGATGTCAAACTAACCCAAATATATTGCCAATAAACCACCCGTAGAATAGGAAAAATATTAATCCTTCCCAACGAGTTACTTGTTTATCTTGAGTGACAAAAAAGAACATAATTGTTCCTGCTAATAAAACCAATAACCCACCACCAATAAGATCTTCAGGAATTTCTAAATTGCCGATTAGTCCTGGTATTCCTAGTACCATCAATGAGTTGAAAATGTTAGAACCTAAAACATTTCCTACGGCAATTTCTGGGCGACCTTTTTTAGCAGCAGAAATAGTAACTATTAACTCTGGCAATGAAGTACCAAGAGCAACTGCACTTAAAGCAATTAATTCCTTAGCAATCTCGAGTATCTTAGAGATTTTAGTAACTGATTCAATTGTATAAGTTGCACCCAAAAATACAAATAATGAACTAATAACCAAAATGGCTATTTGTTTGGTTGGTAAAATTTTCTTTGAGTTTCTATTTCCATCTTTTTCTAACTCTTGTTCTTCCTTACCACTACTAATAGTGTATAAAACATAGACAACATATCCCAAAATACAAATAATAGCTTCATTTTTAGAAAAATTATTATCTAAAACTGTTAAACCTAATAAAAAAGCTGAACCAACAAATAGTGGTAAATCTACATTAATTAGTTCATATTGTATCCTTAAAGGACTGCTGATCAATGATGCAGTACCAATAATCAAGAAAATATTAGCAATATTGGAACCAACCACATTACCAAAAACAATTTCAGAGGAGTTTTGGTATACAGCGATAATAGATGATACTAACTCTGGTAGAGAGGTTCCTACTGATACTATTGTTACCCCTACTAAAAAAGGAGAAATTCCTAAAGATATACCTATTTTTTCTGCTGCATCTGTAAAGAAGTCAGAAGCTTTAATCAGAACGAATAAGCTGACTATAAATATTACGATCCAGACAATTAAGTTTGGCATTAGTTTCTTCTTTCCATTTACATATATTATATATTTGTCGCCAATCTAAATTGAAGTTTTAGTGAGTATATTTAATATAGAAGTTGACATATCTTCCATGATCGAATGCTTTAACTGTTTGATAGTTGACTGCTGCTAAAAATTTCCTAAAATCCTTGATATTATTTTTGGCAACTTCAACTAACATATCAGGTCGATAGCTAGATATCAAATTTTTTGCTCCTTCCAACACATCTATTTCTTTGCCCTGTACATCAATTTTGATGAAGTCTACTTTTTCAGTAATTATTTCATCTAAAGGAACAACTACTAATTCTTGACCATTGATAATTTTATTGTCAATTTCTGTTAAAAATAAATCTTTAGCAGGATGTTCTTTTATGAAAGATTTACCACGATTTTTACCAATAGCGTAGCCTAATTTAGATAAGTCAATATTGCCGACTTGGTTAATTGAGATATGCCTCTTCAAAGCTGCAATAATTTCTGGATGAAATTCTATGGGAATAATTTTTGCTGCTTGAATAATTTTACCAAAGTATACTAAATGATTGCCTGTATTTGCTCCAACATCAACAATAACTGGAGCTGTTGATTTGAGGTTTTGTCTAATAAATTCTAGCTCGGCTAATTCATAAAAACTTCCACCTACATTAGCAATTTCTACGGCTAGATTTTTTCCTGTTATTTCAAATTTTATGAGGGTGTTTTGATAATTGAATGAAACTAGATTGTCTCCTTTGAGTAACTTATCAACTAAAGTTAACCAAACTTTAGCTACTTGATAATTAGGATTAATTTCTAATGCTCGGCTGAATTCTGATTTAGCTTCCAAAAGTTTATCTTGTCTAATTAGTAAATTACCGATCGCTTGATGAGCTTGAAAACTTTTGGGCGATATTTCTAAGGCACGATGAAAGTAATTTAGTGCTTGATCAAATTTGCCTTGTTGAACTAGACTATTGCCAATATTTCCATAAAATTCTAGGGCAGAATCTGGTTTGAGTTCTGCTAATTTTTGCCAATAAATAATAGCTTCGTCTAATTGATTTAACTCTTGTGTAATTTTGGCTAAGAGATAAAGTAGAGATATATTATTTGGCTCTATGGAAAAAGCATATTTATAGAATTGACTTGCTTCATCTAGTTTGCCCTGGTTTTGCTCTATTAAACCTAAGTTAATTAGGGTGGGTACATGATTACTATCAGACTTGAGTATGTCAATATATATTGACTCTGCTTCTTTTAGTTTTCCTTCTTTTTGTAGATTTATAGCTTTTTGGAAAGCTTGATTTATGTCTGTCATTGTTAGTTTTTTTGATAATTTTTTTGATTTTTAAACAGAATAGGTTAAATATTTTTTCTTGTTTCCTCCTAATATTGTCAAAATCAAGGAATATGAACCTATTAATTAATATAGATTATTTGTTTTGATGTGTATAGTAATCCTAAGTCACTTGTAGAAAATTTAGGCACGGATATTAGAGAAAAAATTTTGAAACCTTTAAGCCTATTCTCTGCCCCCTTTTTCTTAATTTATTATTAGTTTTGATGTGTATACCAATACTAAGTTACTTGGATAAAATTTAGGCACAATTATATTAGAGAAAAAACTTGAAACCTTTACTTTAAACCTATTTTCTGCTCCCTTTTTCTCAAATATGTTTCATATAACAAATATTGAGTTGGTGTTTGACTTATGCGAGTCTATCCCAGTAATAAGATTTTTGCTAAAAACCCTAAAGATTTTGAGAGTTAAAAACGAAAAATCAAGGTTTTCAAACAAATTTTACTTAAACAAATAACCCTGTTAAAAATAGTGGGATAGGTTCGCTGATTATAAGTCTTATACAAGGAAATGTTTTTCTCCCTGTTGCCTGCTATACAATCCAAACTAGGATAGTTATCTTAACCAAAAACTATAGTCATTCTGAATAAGACTAGAACACTTTTTTAGCTGAAACTCTTTCAAGGTAAGAAACCTTTGTCTCAATCTTAACTGGAATGACTATAAATAAATATTCGTGTATATATCCAATAAAAAAACTTGGTACATTATACAACTATTGGTCGAATATGCAAATAATTAATAAATTTTTTCTAATTGACGAAAATCACGCTCTACTTCAGACCAGAGAGCACGGTTATGAGGGTCTGTTTTTAGTGCTTTCTTAAGATAGTTTCTAGCTTTATCCAGTTGCCTTTCTCCAATGAGGTGACGTGCCCAACGTTGATAGGCGATCGCTTGCCATTGTCGTACTTCCCAATCTTGAGGCATTCTTTGAGCCAAACCTTCTACTACAGCGATCGCTCGAGGATATCTTTTATATTTTAATAATTGCTGTAAATGTAAATAATAATTTTGCTTAAGTTGTTTTTCTGCTTCCGATAAGTGGGATTCACTTTTCTGTTGATTCGACTTACGAGTTACTTTAACTTTTGTTTGCTTTGAGGGCGAAGTTTGTGGAGATTTAGTTTCTGGTTTGGAATTATTTTTTGTTGATTTGACAGTATAATTGTATGGTAATTCTGTTTGAGTAGGAGCAATTTTCAACAAGATTTTGTAAGCTTCTGTAACTGCAATAAATTTATCTTTAGCTTGCCGGTCGGGGTTAACATCTGGATGATATAGCCGTGCTAGTCGTCGATAAGAAGCCTTAACTTCTCCCAAACTAGCTCCTATATTTAACCCTAATTGTCGATAATAATCTGCAATATCCATATTTTTTTTTACAGACAATAAAGTAGGCTGAATATTAAGTAGTTGTGTCAAATCAATTACACATTAATTTTGGACATTCTCAAGAATTTAGACAAATTTCTGTTCAATCTATTTTGCCTACCTACTTAATTCACCCTACTGGAATGACATACCTAATTTTGTGCCTTAGATTATTGGGGTTGGGGCGGGTTCATCTAATTGGTTAATACTCTTTAATTTAACGTGGAAACCGCCCCTACTATTGCAACATTTTTAGGTATGTCAAGCCACTACTAACTACTAATTTTTAGTTTTGACGTTCATCAATTACTTGGTCAATTAGACCATATTCTTTTGCTTCTTCAGCAGACATAAAATAGTCTCGATCGGTATCTTTTTCTATCTTTTCTAAAGATTGACCCGTACATTCTACAAGCATATTATTTAACTGCGACCTAACACGCAAAATTTCCTTAGCTTCTATTTCAATATCTGTTGCTTGACCACGAGTACCGCCCATTGGTTGGTGAATCATAATTCTGGAGTTAGGCAAAGCTAGTCTTTTACCTTTCGTACCAGCAGCTAATAGAAAAGAACCCATAGAAGCAGCTAAACCTAAGCAGATAGTAATTACATCTGATTTGATGTACTTCATTGTATCGTATATGGCCAAACCTGCAGTTACAGAACCACCAGGAGAGTTGATATAAAGATAAATGGGCTTATTTGGGTCGTCAGAATCTAGATACAACATATAGGCCACGATTCTATTAGCTAGTCCATCTGTAACTTCTTGACCCAGAAAAATAATTCTTTCCTGACCGAGACGGGTGTAAATATCTATCCATCTCTCATACTGACTGCCAGGAAGACGATAAGGAACGCTAGGAACACCTATAGGCATAATTTTTTGACCTTTGATTTTTTGATTTTATTGAAAACTTAAACAGCAGCGGGTAGTGGTTTTGGTAGTTCTTTTCTACTTGCTAAAACTTGGTCTATCAGACCATATTCTTTAGCTATTTCGGGAGTCATATAAAGCATTCTATCTGTATCTTTAGCAATCTTTTCTACTGATTGACCCGTATTTTTAGAAAGAATATTTAAAAAAGTTGTCTTATTAGCTAAAACTTCTTTTGCCCTAATCGAAATATCTGTTGCTTGACCTCTCGCTCCTGTTTTAGCTTGATTAAGAACTATGGTAGCATGAGGTAAACTTGCCCTATATCCTTTTGTTCCTGCCGACAAAATCATTGCTGCTGTACCCATAGCTTGACCAATACATATTGTATGAATTGGTGGTTTAACGTAACTCATGGTGTCACAAATAGCAAATGCTTCTGTTTCAAAACCAATTGCATCTCCTGTATACCAAGAAGTACCAGTAGAATTGATATAAAAATAAATTGGTTTTTCTGGATTATCAAATTGTAGATAAAGTAGTTGAGCAATAATTAATTGGGTAACATCAATACCTACATTTCTTTTTACTTCATCTGATGAAAAAAGCGGTAACCCTAAATAAACGATTCGTTCTTTTAACATTAAAGATTCTAAATCAGGGGGTGGTGTCCGAAAAGAGGTGTCTCCGTAGTAACTCCCTGCTTGAACTGCTTTTATTTGTGAGTTCATTAGATAATTCCTAGCAATAATTGTACTATCTTTAAATTATGTTAGCGTGCTGTAGAGTTATTGTAGCGGGTATGATTGATATTAGTCATGGTCTTAAATTTAGTGATAATATTCTGAAATATTGCTACCAAAAACAATTTTTTTTGTCTAGGTGTGGATTTTACCATAATTATTTGGCAAAAATGGCGTATTTACCATTAATTATATTAATTGAGTAATATAGTTAGCAGAGATTGGGTTTCTTGTTGAGATACAGACTCGATTGTCATTAACTTTTTGAGAAACCTAGTTTTTATGTATTCAAATCGAAATTTTTCCCTATCAAAAATGGAGCGAGTGAGGACTCCCGGTACAATCTCCAATTTACCGGGATATGAATCGCGACAAAGCAAACAATAAGCACTCCATTGAGATAGATTGAGATAGAATGATGATCAAATTGGGACATGATAACACTAACCTACGAATTTAAGTTAACTCCCTCTCAGCAACAGATTGCCATCATAGAAGATATGCTGGCGGTCATCAGAAAGGTGTGGAATTATGCCTGAAGAGAGCGAAAAGACTGGATTAACAGTAGGAAATGTGCAGTTAACTGTTGTTCATTGCATCAAGAGTACATAATTCCTGCGGATGCACCTTACCCTAACTACAACAGACAAGAGGCCAACTTAACAAAAGCTAAGAAAGCTAACTCAGAACTCAAAAGAACAAATGCCCAAGTCTTACAGCAAGTTATCAAGACTTTAGAAAGAGCATTTAGCAACATGAAACAGCAGGGCGATAAAATAATGAATAATGAATAATGAATAATGAATAATTAAAGAATTCAGCAATATTTGCTTCCCCTTGAAATGGGAAAAAATGAAATTTTTCCTGGAGCTTCAATCCTCTCCCTTTGAGGAAGAGGTAATTATTAATTGTTAATTGTTAATTGTTAATTGCTGAAGGATACCCCTGCTTCTGGACACCCATTAGGGATTGATATTGGACTTGATAAATTCTTAGCAACAACTGAATTGTGAATTGATTGAACGTCCAAAATTTTTAACCAAACTACACAGTAAGCTGAAATTGCTACAACGTAGATTAAAGTTAAAAACATCCAGTTCAGCAAATCGACATCAACTTAACAAAAAGATTGCCAGACTTCACCAAAAAATTTTAGACACCTGAAAAGACTTTCACTTTCTTTTAGATGCAGGGTTAGGTCAGTTCTTCAGTATCTTGGCTTGGGTATGCAAGAAACGAGGGGTTTATTTTGGCCAGGTAGACTACAGATATACCAGTCAAATTTGTCCAAATTGTGGATCCCATACAGTTAAAAAAGACCTGTCTGAGCGTATTCATAAATGTCGTGAATGTCACTACGAAATCAATCGTGATGTGGCAGCAGCAAAAGTGATTTGTCATCGAGGTGTTACTGCGGCCGAGTGCAGATCGTAGAGCAAATTGACGCTCGTTGGCGTACTGTCGGGGACTGGCAACAGTCTAGATAAGTGCCACTCAAGCAGTAAACCTAAATCGTGAGGTTTGGGAATCTCCGGTTATAATCTTTAGATTTAACAGGAGAGGATGTCAAATTTGTGGATATATCCTGAAATAAGTAGTAGTAAAATTTCTAGTATATTTATGAAAGTTAATCTACATTCGGTTCTTAACGATACCAATATTGATGCCACTCAATCTTCATCTCAACGTCAACTGGCCATATCTATTTCGGCTCTAGCTGATGAGCTAGAAAGAACTGTACCACTAAACCTATGTTTGATTTTAGACCATAGTGGTTCTATGGAAGGAAGACCGCTGGAAACTGTCAAACAAGCAGCAGGACAACTTGTAGATAAATTGAAGGAGGGCGATCGCCTTTCAATTGTTGCTTTTGACCATAGAGCTAAAGTGATTGTTTCTAATCAAATTATTAATGACCCTGGTAGTATTAAGCGTGAGATTAACAAGTTAAGATCCTCTGGTGGTACAGCTATTGATGAGGGTTTGAAATTAGGAATAGAGGAGTTAGATAAAGGTCAAAAAGATGCTATTTCCCAGGCTTTTATATTAACTGATGGGGAAAATGAACATGGGGATAATGACCGTTGTCTTAAGTTAGCAAAGTTGGCTACTGATTATAGTATGACTCTAAATTCCCTGGGGTTTGGTGATGATTGGAATCAAGATGTTCTGGAAAAAATAGCTGATGCAGGTGGGGGGACTCTTGCTTATATTCAACGTCCAGAACAGGCAATAGAGGAATTTGGTAGACTGTTTAATCGGATTCAATCTGTGGGACTTACTAATTCTTATTTGCGATTATCTTTGATGCCTAGAGTTAGATTAGCAGAACTTAAACCTATTGCACAAGTAGCACCAGATACTATTGAGTTGCCCGTACAAAAAGAGAACGACCGCTTTATGGTCAGACTGGGAGATTTAATGAAAGATGTAGAAAGAGTAGTTCTAGTTAATCTTTATATTGGGCAATTACCTGAGGGAAAACAAGCGATCGTTCAATTACAAGTTCGTTATGATGACCCTGCTCAAAGTAAGGAAGATTTACTTTCTGAACCTATATTAGTTGAAGCTAATGTTACGGAAAAATATCAGCCTCAAATTAATTCGGAAGTACAAAATCATATTTTAGCTTTAGCAAAATATAGGCAAACTCAAATAGCTGAAACAAAATTGCAACAAGGCGATCGAGCTGGTGCTGCTACAATGTTACAAACTGCTGCTAAAACAGCATTACAAATGGGAGATACAGGAGCAGCAACTGTTTTACAAACCAGTGCGACTCGTTTACAAGATGGAGAGGAACTTTCTGAATCAGACCGGAAAAAAACTAGAATTGTTTCCAAAACAATTTTAAAGTAAAGGATACTTTTTGATTAGTTTAGCCAGGGAGTTTTTCCCTGGTAAATAATTAAATTTTATCTAGATAACTATAATTTTATTTATCAGAAATTATCCGAATATAATATTGAAAATTAAGCTTTAAAGCCTCTGTATAGCTGTGCCACTGGCTGTAACTCTACAAGTATAAACAAGATAAATTTTTCCTTTTCGCCAATCCTCTTGTTTTCAATTAGACTCAATCAAAACATCTAGTTCTTCCATCTATAAGTTCCATAACTTCTCTATCAGTTTCTCACATATGATTCCTGATTACTATATATAAATAACTATTATTTGGTGAATCTTCATCAACCCACTAAAATAATAATTAAAAATTTAAATTCATTTCAAAAATTTAGCGTTAACTTATTTTAGATGAAATAGTAACAATTGAAATGCAAACTTTTCAGTGTCTTATTCTCTAAAACCTATATGTACTTAATAAAGTCGCCAACTACTATACAGCACTTTGCAGAACAATTAGGTACAATGTTCAAAGCAATAAGCAAAGATAAAAATGAAACCTTATTATTTACTCAATGCTATTACTGTAACAATTAGTCGTGCAAAAGGCTGTAAGTTTTTGTTCTGGAAGTAAAAATAGTTTTACAACAAGTATGAATTGGATTTTTTTACAAGGGAAAGAATGGTTTCAAAACTTATCTAGATCATTAACAACTCCACTTTTTTATATTGGAGATAATCATCTTTCTATAAGTGCTATTGTCAGACTAATTCTATTAGGTGTAGCAGTCTTAATTATTGCTCGTGCTATTGGAGAAGGAATCAAGAGATTACTACTAACTCGTATGGGTTTAGACCGGGGTAATCGAGAAGCGATCGCCTCAGTTATTATCTATATAATCGCCATTTTAGGAATTTTAATTGTTTTACAAAGAGCTGGTATAGATTTGAGAACTATTACAGTTTTAGCAGGAGTTTTAGGTATTGGACTTGGCTTTGGATTACAAAATCTTGCTAGTAACTTTATTAGTGGTTTAACACTTTTATTTGAACAACCTATTAAGGTAGGAGATTTTATTGAAGTAGACAATTTATTAGGAACAGTAGAAAATATTTCTATTAGGTCTACAATTGTGCGTACTCTTGACGGCATATTTGTAATTGTACCTAATATAAAATTTGTAGAAAATAATATTATTAACTGGAGTTATAAAGATCCTAAAAGTCGTCTTCGTATGCCAGTTGGAGTTGCTTATGGTAGCGATCCACTGTTAGTAACGGAAGCATTATTAGCTGCTGCTCGGGCAGAAACGAGTGTATTAAACTGTCCTTCTCCTAAAGTATGGTTTAAAGGTTTTGGTGATAGTTCTTTAGATTTTGAGTTATTAGTTTGGATTGACCATCCTCAAGATAGCGATATAATTCAAAGTTCTTTGAATTTTTTAATTGAGCATGAATTGACTCAGCAGGATATAGTTATTCCCTTTCCTCAGAGAGATTTATGGTTAAAAAATCCACAAGATTTGAGTACCTTATTTAACAGTAGTATTTTTACAAAAAATAGCGAAAATAAAGTTTTTTCTCAAAATGGTGTTTCTTCTGAGCAAAAACATAGTAGTTTTCAACAAACTAAAAAATCAGCATTAAAATCACCAAATAATTGGACTTTGCGAGACCTACTCAGAAGAGTCACTTATTTTGAAAGTCTTACTGATTTAAAACTCAGAAAATTAATAGAATATGGTTATAGACAGTTATTTCCTCAAGGGCAAATTATATTTAGAGAAAATGATGTTGGAGATTCTTTTTACATTATTCTTTCTGGTGCTATTGAGGTGATTTCTGAAAAAACTGGTAAATATATTGCAACTCTTCACGAAGGAGAATTTTTTGGTGAAATGTCTTTGTTATTGGGTTCTCCTCGTACAGCTACAGTAAAAACTATTGAAGATTCAATTTTATTTGTAATAGAAAAACATGATTTGCAAAGATTATTAGAAGAATCTCCTAGTTTGGCTACTGATATTTCTCGAAAGCTTTGTGAACGCCGACAGGCATTACAAGAATTAGGATTACTTGATCGTAGTTCTTCAGAAAATACTCCCTTTACTAGGATTAGAAATCGGATTCAAACTCTTTTTGGAATTTAAATAAATTAGGATTCAGGAGTCAGGAGTCAGGAGAAAAGAAATAATACCATATTCTCAAAAACTTTTCTACATTTTCTTGAGTAAGGGAGTGGGGGAGAAGTAAAAATAATAATAGTTCATATTAAATATGCTCAAATTAGCAAAAAATTTATTAGGATAGTTTAATTACTTAATAACTGAAGTGTTACCTAAGTATAGCATTACTTTTGGTAATTGGTATAAGAGGAGAAGGAGAAAGTTTTTTATCACTAATTATCCGGACATGATATTATCGTATAATTCAGTAGTTAGTAGTCAGAAGAAAGGAGAAAAGAGAAAAGAGAAAGGAAGGATGAGAGTGAGAATTATCTAGGGATATTCTGGAATTTTATGTCTACATTAAGTCTACATTAATATAAAGTATAGAGTAGGACAATTGTATAACCGGATTTCATGTTAAATGGAAAAAGTATACATTTCCAGAAACTAACTTTTAGTCTATAAAAAAAATGGCAAAAATTAGAGATAAATTTTCGTAATGAGCTAATATAATATCTAATACTATTGGATCAAAGAATATAGTAATCCTCAACGTAGTTGTGTCAAAAATATCTGAGAGTTAGGAAACGCTTAACTAAAGAAAAGTGATATTGAAATCTAAGATTTATAGCAGTTTCTATCAAGAGCAAGTAGTTATAATCAATATTTTATGATGTGTGATAAATATTTATCAAATTGGTATGACTTTTCCACTCTATCCTCAAGAATAAATAAAGTTATAAAATACCATTTATTCCTGCCTGTGCTTCCTGGCGTAATCTAGAAGCAATTCTAAATAGTTCTTGACCTGTATGTAAATAATAATCATCATAATTTAGAGTAAACAATTCTAAATCTTCTATTCCGTCACTAACCTGATTTAAGCAATAATATAAATGAGCTGCTACTCCTGCCAAATTAGATGGATTTGGCTGAGAACTAAATAAATTATGAGCTTTTTTGAGCAAGCGCCGACAAGTTTCTAAATAATTTTGGAATGATTCCATTAGTTGGTCATCAAACGGATCGGCTGCTAAATAATCAATTTCCTTTTTTAGAGGTTTTAATATTTGAATTATAATTTTGTTAACTGGTTTATAAACCTGATTTAACCATTTTTGTAGATTTTCATCTGCATTATTACCTCTTTTATTTTGCTTATAGTAACTTTGCTTTGTATTAGTATATTTCTGATCGTGTTGATTAAATTGTTGATCATAAGATTTTCTAAGTTGGGGATCGCCCAATACTTCATAAGCTTCATTAATGCTAATAATACGTTCATGGTCTGCTATTTCTGTATTAGCATCTGGGTGAAATAACTTCACTAAACGACGATAAGCTTGTTTAATTTGTCCCTGAGTTGCTGTGGGATTAACATTCAAAGTTTTGTAATAATCACTAGTGACCATAAAATTATTTCTACTCAATATTTACAATAGAATCTAAGTTTTTACATTTCCATTACTTATTTTATTCATTGTTATCAATAATTTACCAATGAAATAAACAAACTTTTAAATTGATAATGATAGATTAAATATTTTAGATTCTAGATAGCAATAGTGAGTAGAAAATTATATAAGGTATTTGAATTTCCCGTAAATATGAATTCTGCTAAATTTTGAACTGGGATTAAATTTGACTTTCCGTTAGGTAGAAGACTAATTATATTTTCTCATCACAATACTTAGTCTTTGCAGAGCTTTAAATAATCCCAAATTAGTCAGGTACTTACAATTCTCATCAAACACTACTACGCAAATATATAGCACTATAGTTTTGAGCACGTATATTGAGGCATTTTGTCAAACTGAAATTCAAATCAACTAATATGCAGAAACTAAGTATTCCTGTTACTTTTTCCTGATGACCTAAATTTGCCAAAAATCTAGTATTGCGTGAATGTGTAAGTCCCACAGTGACATACTCCCACACTAACCATTCGGTATAGTGCGGGCTTCTCGTTTCACGGTCCCGGTCCCCCGTCGGACTCCACGAGCTTTAAGGACGGGATGCCCCACCGCCCTATTTTTTATATTTATTGCGGCATTGAAGTCACGATCTATTACAATGCCACAATGGGGACAAGAATGGGTTCTTAGATTTAGCTAACTAAATATATCTAGCTAACTGCTGTAGCTAGAGTTTGTTCTGGTTCCTGAAATAGTGGAGTACTTAAATAACGCTCCCCAAAACTAGGCTGAATCATTACTATTAATTTACCTTGATTTTCTGGTCGCTGACCTACCTTTATTGCTGCACAAAGAACTGCTCCTGTAGAAATACCTGACAAGATACCTTCCTCTTTAGCTATACGACGACCATAACTAATTGCTTCACTATCAGCAACCTGAACCACTTCATCTATGATATCCAGATTCAGAACAGACGGGACAAAACCTGCTCCTATTCCCTGAATTTTATGAGGTCCAGGTTGTCCACCAGATAAGACTGGACTATTTGAAGGCTCCACAGCGATCGCTTGAAAATCAGACTTTCGTTGCTTAATAGTCTCTGCAATACCTGTAATTGTTCCACCAGTACCAATACCTGCCACCAAAATATCTACTTGGCCATTTGTATCTTCCCATATTTCCAATGCTGTAGTCTGGCGATGAATTTGTGGATTAGCTGGGTTCTGGAACTGTTGTAACATGTATGCCTTAGGCGTTGACTCAACTATCTCCTGTGCTTTTGTGATACAACCTTTCATACCTTCACTACCTGGGGTCAAAACCAGTTCTGCTCCGTAGGCGCGTAACATAGAACGACGCTCTAAACTCATCGTTTCTGGCATTGTTAAAATTAACTTGTAACCCCTAGCTGCAGCTACCATTGCTAGAGCAATACCTGTATTTCCAGATGTTGGTTCAACTAATACTGTTTGACCTGGTGTAATCAATCCCTCACGCTCTGCTGCATTAACCATATTAACACCGATGCGGTCCTTGACAGAGGCAGCAGGATTCATTCCTTCTAACTTTACTACTATTCTGGCTACACAACCTTCTGCTTGAGGAATACGATTCAATTGTACTAGAGGTGTGCGACCTACTAATTCAGTAATATTATGAGCAATACGCATGATATTTTTATCCTAAATAGTATGCTGAGGGCTACTTATAATTTGATAGAAAATAATTGTTTATTATGCTAAACTTAAAGTTTATTTGCAGCTAAAGTAAAGTATGTTTTATTTATGTAAAAATACTTTCTACTTTTTTCATGACTTCACATTATTAGCAAAAGTATAAAATTAATTTATATTAAGTTATTTTCTATTTTCTTTTGATAAGTATACCCAATATTAGCTATGATTGCTTGGGTTTATATATATATATATATATATCTTATGTACTGAATCTTACAGATTTATATATTTTTTCTTTTTCTTTATGTTCTTCTGAGCATATTGTTTAATCAAAATTATTGAGTTAATCTTCTCTCTTAAAAAACCTTAAAACTAATTTATAAGTTTGTATACTTACTACTAAATAATAAGTTGATTTTTAATCAAATATATTTTCTATTTTTTTTGTTAGTCAATTGGATATACGGATATGGCTAACTTTCTCCATTCTCTCTCGATCCTTTGGAGCTGTGTTCAAGACAGATACGCTGTTGTTAACTTTTATTTACCTCGAAACATAAGTTATAGTAACTGCCAGGGCGATTAGGATAGAGAAGAATCAAAGTTATTAGACCATTTCATAGAGGCGATATAGCTGCGGCTAGCCTCCGCCAACCCTATATTTCTCCTTTATGTCCTAAGCACCTTGGCGACTGCTATAAATTAGTTTTCACATATACTTACTTAAATAATTTACCAAATTTTCAAGACAAAAATTGTAATTATACAACCTTTTTGGGGGTTGCACATTATGGAATTATATTGCCAAAAAATAGTTTAGACTTTGACTAAAAAAAACCTAATATTAATTATTAATTATAGCAATTAATTAATCCAAAATCTTGTTTATCAAAAATCTCAAATCATTCGTCACTGTGCAATGCCCCTTTTTGAGTAGCCCTTAAGAAGATAGTATATAACTACTTGCTAATTTATATATTTATAAATTTTGAATTCAAGCCAACATCAAATCTCATTTAATATCTGTCAATAAAAATAGTTAAAAATAAATTTAGTTTACTGATGTTAATTACCAAAATAAGAAACAGGGAAC
Organism: Okeania hirsuta; assembly: GCF_003838195.1. Taxonomy (GTDB): domain Bacteria; phylum Cyanobacteriota; class Cyanobacteriia; order Cyanobacteriales; family Microcoleaceae; genus Okeania; species Okeania hirsuta. Next base: position 31,955 of record NZ_RCBY01000033.1, on the reverse strand, counting down.
AGAAATGTAGAGGAATCTGTTTTCAAATAAGTTGTTAATTATTATAGTAGTCGAAGCAAAGAGGGCGGACATATCAAAAGATTAAAACTCAGGCAACACAAGATTTTTTTTCTTCTAGATAACTAACTTTTTCCTCCTTGCTTCTTTTTTCTGCTATATCTATCAGGATAATTTGATAATTCAAGTATAGAATTTTTAACTCTCAGAATTATATGTATGTAGTTTGAGTAATCCTAGATAAATTGCAATAAATAAACTTTTAAAACTTTTAAGGTGTATAGGGTGGAATTCCACCCTAATAACTTCAGCTAATCACTAGAACTGGAATGTAGTCCTGATAGTACCGATAATTAATTCATCATTATCATCATCTTGGTTAGCATTTGTAATTACAGTTACACCAGGAGTAATCGAGATATTATCTGTAACTTGATATTTGTAAAATGCTTCTATGTGCCATGACATATCTTGTCGTAATCCCGATGCCAACCCGTTAGGAACTTGTAGTTCATTCATGTAGGGTTCCCGACCTACAACAATACCACCTAAACTACCTTCCTTAAACAGATCGGGGAAAGCTAAATTTGCTCCATAACTCCATTGTTCAAAATCACCTAAACCAATCAGCTTCCCATCAAGATACATACCAAAGCCATTAATAGTTACCCAATCAGCTGCTCGCCAGGACATTTGTACACCATAAGCATTAGTCGAAACTGGCTGGGCAATATTAACTGAACCTGGTCGGCGGTCATTAAGTTCTGCATTTAAACCAAAGATAGTATTGGCAACACCAGTCCCCACAAAGCCACTGTTTAAACTGCCATTATCCCCTAGACCTGTAGCTGCACCATCATCATATCCAAAATTTCCTGGTCCAAAATAGCCTTTGTTGTAGGTAAGTCCAATTTGGAAATTTTTGATTGGAGTAAAAGTTAGTTGTGCTAATGCAGCATAATCTCCATTAAATAAACCTCTTCCTTCCCGAGGATCTTCACCTTCCGCTGCTAAGTAACCAAAAGATACAGAAAATGGACTATAGACACAAGCATATTGGTCTTTGCAACCAAAATCATACTCAACGCCAAGTCCTTTACCTCCCCCTAAACGATAGATCGGACTCCTTTGACCAAAAGCACTTAAAGAACCACTTCCTCCATCATAATCTTCCATGTAAGGGTTGAGAGTAGGAACAAAATCGTACCAACTTACTTTATTAGCAGCAATAGTTACTCTAATGTTATCCCTGACAGGGAACTTATAGAAAAGTTTATCTAGCTCAACCGTATCATCTGTGAGGTTAAGAACATTAAAAGTTTGCTGTCCCTCAGCCTCAGCTATCTTCTGGTTAAATGCTTGAGCATTACCTGCTTGTAACCTTGTAAATAATAAGTCCTCACCAGAAAAGCTAGTGTTGAAATTCAAACGTACCCTGTATTGAAATACTGTTTGGTCTTCGTCTTGTGTATTATCGTTGAAGGTTCCGTATCGCCCTTGGTCTTCAAAGTTATCAACAAAGGCAAAAATTACCTCACCTCTAAGTTTGGTAGTTGTCGAAAATTGATTGGCCTCTAATTCAGCAGCACGAGCTTCTAGAGCATCAACACGACCCCGCAAAATAGCTAATTCAGCAGAAAATTCTTCTTGTAATCTTTGTAGAATTGCCAGGTCTTCTCTAGTTACTGTATCTGCTATAGCAGCTTGTAATAGTTCTGTAATTCTATCTAAGCAAGCATTAACACCAGCCGCAAATTCAAAACGGGTTAAAGCACGGTTACCTCTATAAGTACCATCCGGATATCCAACAATACATCCATAACGCTCAACTAAGGATTGTAGTGCTTGAAAGGCCCAGTCTGTAGGTTGAACATCAGAAAGTTGAGATACAGAAGTAACTTGACCTTTTGTTTTTCTTCTATTTCCTCTGTTAAGATTACGAAGACTTGGTTGACGAAGGTTACGACCTTCTCTTCCGTAGCGGTTTATTTGTCTTATGGTCGTTGCTGGTGCATTAGCAACGGAATTAGCTGAATTTGTTCCAGGGACTTGAGCTAATAGTTCAGTTTCCTGTGTTTCTATGCTTGTATCTTGGGACTGAACAACCAGATTTGCTGATTTACTTTCAGTCGCTACAGCGGCTGAGGATGCAACAAGGGTTGCTCCCAAGACTGCTGGACTAAATAGTAGACAATTCCAGAATTTTTTTGACATTTTCCCTCTCATCCTCACACCGATCGCAGAGAGACCATTTGGCTATATTTATCAGTTAATTTTGATTGGTTAGCATAGTTTTAGCTTTGCAACTTCTTGATTATTAAGAAGGAGTTGCAAAGGTGCAAATAGTCTAATTTTTTTTCAGAGTCTAGGTAGCTCTTGGCAGGATTAGACTTACAAGCAATCTTAAAAATACTTCCAATCTTAGAACAAATTTTGAGGTTTGTTCAACTTTATCTACAGCACAAACAGAGCTTTCTGTGAGTTTTACTAAAAATTTAATTTTTAACCCTAAGATTTTTACTTGACACTCCCACCGTTAAATCGCTCGATTATAACGGGGGATTCTTGCTTCACAAACTCTTAACTAGATAACAAATCAAACAAGTTGAGCTGTACCCCTGCCAGACCGTCTCCACAAGCTTTTCTTGCTCCGTCTTTACGCTGAGGAAACCTCAGCGCAGGCGGTGCGCTTTTATTGAACGGTGTGCCCCACCGCTATTAACCCTCTACTATTGATTCACCACCACTTAATTAATTTATAACTTTGAAATCTATGAGGGGCTGTGTGCGTTGGTTTCCCGTGCAATTTGTACGCCCCCTCTCACCGCTAAATCTCGCGATTATAGCGGGAGTCCTCTTTCAAGATTTTTTGATAAATAGATTCGGTAGTTGAGTGACAGGTTATCACAATTTTTTTTTATCAACAACCTCTATACAGAATTTTTTTATTCTGTTAACCATGGCCTAATTAATTTTTGATCTTTGTATCTCTAGTATAAATTTTTGCTTTTTTGAGTGTACCTTATTTGCTGTGTCCTAGTATGGAGAAGACTTCTCGTTGTTCAAATAGTTCCAAGAAGTTGCTATTAATTTTATTCTGGGCTGCTTCATGACGCATAATTCTGAGAGCAACTTCTACAGGCAAACCTTGTTTGTAGGGGCGATCTCCTGCTGTTAAAGCATCATATATATCTGCAATAACCATAATCTGGGCTTGAATAGGAATATCTTTTTGCTTTAGTCCCCTGGGATAACCACTGCCGTCCAATTTTTCATGGTGTCCATAAGCAATTTCTGGAATTTGCTGTAAGTTATTTGTCCAGGGAATCCGCTTCAAAAATTCGTAAGAATGAGTTACATGAGACTCTATAGCTTTTCTTTCTTCAAAAGTCAAGTTACCTCTAGGAACTGCTAGTTGAGCCATTTCCTCCGGTGTAATTAGTGATTTAACTTGACCGTCTATGTCTTTGTAAGTGTAAAGTAATAATTGCTTCAGTTGTTTCAGTGGTTCTTCTGTTGTTATAGTTGGCTCGTTAGCGGTTAATACTATTTGCCAATAGTTATTAAGCTTGGTGATCGCTGTTTCTAGTTCTAAATCCAAATTTTCAATTTTTTGGCATAGAGGACAATTTTCTTGAGTATGTTGTTGAGATATGTCAGATAAATGTCCGAGTAACTGTTTATACTTGGTTTGAGTATGCTCCATCTCCAAGGTACGTTGAGCAACAGAAAACCTTTGCTGAATCAGCTCTAATTGTTGTTCATAAAGTTTTTTACGTTTTGTTAATATTGCTTCTGGGACTCCAATTTTACCGAAATCATGCAGCAAAGCAGCATACCGAACTTCTTTAATTTGCTGCTCGTTAAAGGACACTGCCCATAAAGGCCCGCTGGTAATAGTATTAACTTCTTGACACAAGCTGACTGTCAATTTTGCTACTCGCTCTGAATGACCTGATGTACATAAATCTCTAGCTTCTATTGCTTGTACTGATGCTTTAACAAGGCCATCAAATAGATTTTCAATATTTTCTTGTAAATGATTTCTTTCTATTGATATAGCTGCTTGAGAAGCAAGAGAACTTACTATTCGTTCTTCCCATTGTGAGTATGGCTGAATTAATTCTTGAAAATTCTTCGCTGTTAATACTGCATTTGAGTTAATCTTGCGATTAATTAACTGGAGCACTCCAATTATTTCTTGAGACCTATTTTGCATAGGTAAAACTAACACAGAACAAGTACGATAACCAGTATTTTTGTCGAAGCTTTTGTCAAATTTATAAGGTACACTTAAAGGTAAATTATAGGCATCTGATAAGTTTAAACTTTCACCTGTAAGAGCAACATATCCGGCCAAGCTTTTCGGTGTCATATTGATCGCCAGCTCGTGGAAAGAAAAGTCTGGCAAAGAATCATTTTGGGCTACCTTGAACAATAACTTAGTAGGTTGATTTCCTTTTTTTTCTACTAGATAGACGCTACCTGCATCACTACAAGTTATCTCCCGACTTTTGGATAAAATTAAATGTAAAATATCGCCCAAATCGTAAGTATCTGAAAGGGCAGCACCAATATGTAGTAGCTGCTCTATCAATGATTCTGTGTTCTCGGTAGCAGATTCTTGCATCCACTTGAGAATATTTAGTTGGAACATAATTTAGGGCTATTAACTAGCCTTTATCCTGAACAAACTTAATTACTAATTAATACACTTAACTTTCGGGTAGTAATATAGTTAAAGAAAATTATTTTGAATTTAAAGGCATCAAAATTCTAGTTTTTGCTTGCTTAATTTCAGTTTTAATTAGAAAATTTATTAACTAATAACTCTATTATAAATACTCGGTCAGTTAATCCGTACTAGACTAACTTAAAATGAACTACCCCGCCGTGTAGACGGACGGGGTTTCTAAGTCCCCGTCAACAAAGTCCGCACTTTGAGATTTTGAGCGCTTCATTTGCCCCAGTTGCCTCATCGAGCCTGTATGTTTACGGGTCGAATCAGTAGAGCTTGAGCATCGACGATTAACGAGGCCAGTTCCTAACCCCGGTTGCCGATCTGCAGCAACATTCCACATCACCATGACCGAGCCTTGGTCTCTTGGCACCTCAAAACCACAATCATCACAAACATGGTAACGATTACTCAACTGTGCCCATTCTTTATGAACTGTTCCACAGCTAGGGCATCTCTGAGAAGGCTTGACTCTCCTGGTGTCAATGGTTATATGCAAACCACCTTTACCTAAAATTTTATACAACACCATCTGATTTAATGTTCCAAAGCCAACATCAAGCAGAGAACGGTTGAGACCTGCTTTTTGCTTTGAGCGTTTACCTGTCTTGGCTTTTCGGGTCATGCCTTTAACATTTAATTTTTCAGTAACTACGATGTCATAACAACTAGCAATATCTGTAGTTACTTTATGCTGCCAATCTTGTCTTACGGCTGATTGTTTGGCCTTGAGCTTAGAGATTTTTCTCTTCGCTTTTTTCCATCTACTTGATGCTTTTTGCTTACCTTTAATTGGTCCTTGCTTTCTTTTGAGTTGACGTGAAGCTTGCTGAATTTTTGGGGCAAACTCCCTGTCAAATCTAGGATTACTAATTTCGTCAAAACCATAGCCATCATAACAAGTCAAAGCTGTTTGAGTACCAAGGTCAAAAGCCACCATTGACTCATAATCTAAGGGAGATTTACTGCCAAACAACGGTAATGGTTCCGAGGTCTTGATACTAAATGAAACATACCACTCATCTTTATGAGGACGATAAACAATCGTACAAGTAGTAGGTTTTCCCCAATACTTAAACCTACCCCGCATCCTGAGTCTCATACCCAAGTCATTAAGTGTCACCCATCCACAGTTAACAGAATATTTTTGGCACTTTTCAATTTGCACCTTAAAACCTTGACGACCATCTGGGTAAGTCCAACCGGAGTAATTCCTAATTGACTTAAACTTTGGGCGTTTCCTGATTCCTTTAAAAAAAGCATTATAAGCTAAGTCAACACGCTTGACTGTTGCTTGCAATGAACTTAAATTAAGCTGTTGATAATCGGACCACTGCTGTCTAAAACCTGGTAATGCGTTTTGCTGAGTGAAATAGTCTACATTTGAGCGATTTTTTCTCCACTCAAAACGCCTATGAGCGACACCAGCGTTATACAAAAGCTGGTGTAGTTTTCTGACTAAAAATAGTTTTTCTTTCTGTACTTTTGTCGGATACAGTCGAAAAGTCAATCTTCTATTGGCCATAGAACTATCACCTCTAGATAAAGTTTGAGTCGATATAATTATCTTAACACCAAAAATAAAAATGAGTAGAAATTATGGAAAAAGAATTAAACCGTGGTTCTCATGTAGTCTATGACATTCACCTGCATATATGTTTCGTGACTCAATATAGAAAAAAAGTATTGACTACAAACATGATTAAAGATATGAGGGAAATCATAGAAAAAGTTTTAACTGCTAAACGCTGTTCCTTAGAAGAGTTTGAAGGTGAGCCAGACCATGTACACATATTGATTCAGCTACATCCAGACAATAATATTTCCCAGTTAATATCATCTCTAAAGTCTGCTACCAGCAGAATTATTAGACGAAAATATGCTCAAGAAATCAACCAATTTTACTGGGGAAAAGCTAAATTATGGCATGACTCAAAATGTATAGTTTCCTGTGGTGGCGCACCCTTGGAAATAGTCAAAGATTACATCAAAAATCAGTCGGGAGGTAGACAAACATCTTGATCGAAGCGGATCAACATTTATTTATGTAAGGGGGGTGCTTTCCGCCCCACCCTGTGGAGGAGTGGGGAAACCAGCACCCCCTTACCAACCCCCTTATGGTTGTATCCGCTCAATAAATGGGGGTAGACTACCAGTTGAGAAAATATTTTACGTAATTTGAGGTTTATCTTTTACCGATTCACCCCGGATTATTGAGCTGTTACCTTAAATTTATATCGAACTACGAAAACTAGCTTAGTCTAAAGCAGATATTTGTTTAGCCATGCTAAAATCTTTTTCTGTTAAACTGCCTACATCATGGGTCGTTAAATTAATTATTACTTTATTATAAGATATCTCTATATCAGGATGATGCTGTGATGCCTCGGCTGGATCTACTAATTGATTAACAAAACTAATTGCTTCGACAAAATTTTTAAATATTTTTACGCACTGAAGTTTATTTCCTTCTAGCTTCCAGTCTGATAATTGACTAACACGTTGACTAATTTCTTCTGCACTCAGCAATTTACTCATAAAATTCTCCAAAAACTATCCGCTCTTATCATAAAGTAGTATGTTAGCAAATGCTTTAGTACTACTTCAAGATAAGAGCGGTCTAGCGGGTCACCTTGATTGAAACCTAACTGCTGAGAGAAACCCCAGATCAGCTTAGTTAAAATTTATTTTAACTCCCCTAGAAGGGGAAACAAGCTAGCTACTAGAGTCCAGCCCCAGCACACAGCTGGTATTTTCCAATCTGGTGACCCAAGCGTTTACTACTATCTTGCATGGGCATCACCTCCTTATATCCCTAAACGGTTTTTAATAATCTTTACTATTAATAATAGTAGCACAAAAATTTGAGAATGCAATTGTCTTGTTAATTTTTTTTCTCAGTTCAGGACTTCAATAACTTAATAAGCAAAAATTAAGAGTTTTAGATACAGAGTAATAACCAAAAAAAGGTTGAGAGATTATCTCTATATAAAATAACAAATATGCTAGTTAAAAAAAACAAAAATATAAAGTACATTGCTGGTTTATAAGGTAAAGACTATCCAATCATTTAATGAGTGAATATTATTATTCCGCCACTGTTCATCACTTATAGCGCTGTGCGCAGGCAACAGGCAACAGGCAACAGCTCCGGAAGGGGGAATAAATTGCTGATAATATAAGACTTTTAGCTATTTGGCCCCTCCTGCAATTTGTAAATATACCAGCGCTCATTGCTATAACTTGAAAAGTTCTGTATATACGCTGGATTAAAAAAAGTGCCTAATCTTCCAAAAATAATGGCTCCTACAAACTAACAATGTAGGAGCCATGAAAGGATTTAAAATTTATCCCTTCATAAATTATTACAGAGCGTTACCACGAGGTAATACTTCTTCAGGGAATATAAAGTTTTGATGTGGTTGATCTTGAGGTGCCATCCATGCTCGGATACCCTCGTTCAACAAAATGTTTTTGGTATAAAATGTTTCAAACTCTGGGTCTTCTGCTGCCCGTAACTCTTGGGATACGAAGTCATAAGCTCGTAGGTTTAATCCTAAACCTACCACACCTATGGCACTCATCCACAATCCTGTTACTGGTACGAACAACATGAAGAAGTGTAACCAACGTTTGTTTGAAAATGCGATTCCAAAGATTTGTGACCAGAAACGATTAGCTGTCACCATGGAATATGTTTCTTCTGATTGAGTCGGGTTGAATGCTCGGAAGGTATTTGCTGCTTCTCCATCTTGGAACAGTGTGTTTTCTACTGTTGCTCCATGAATTGCGCATAATAATGCTCCTCCCAAGATTCCTGCTACGCCCATCATGTGGAATGGGTTTAGCGTCCAGTTATGGAACCCTTGGAAAAATAGGATGAATCGGAAGATTCCTGCTACTCCAAAGCTTGGTGCAAAGAACCAGCTTGATTGACCCAATGGGTACATTAAGAATACACTCACAAATACTGCAATTGGACCTGTGAAGGCTATGGCATTGTAAGGACGTATTCCTACCAAACGGGCGATTTCGATCTGACGTAGGCAGAAACCAATCAGAGCGAATGCACCATGGAGAGCGGTGAATGACCACAATCCACCAATTTGACACCAACGAGCAAAGTCTCCTTGAGCCTCTGGACCCCAGAGAAATAGTAGGGAATGTCCCATGCTGTTGGCGGGGCTGCTGACTGCTACGGTCAGGAAGTTACAGCCTTCTAGGTAAGAACTGGCTAACCCGTGGGTATACCAGGAAGTGACAAAGGTGGTTCCAGTTAACCATGCTCCAATGGCTAGGAATGCACATGGGAACAAGAGTATACCAGACCAGCCTACAAATACGAAGCGATCGCGTTTCAGCCAGTCATCCAGGACATCAAATGGTCCTCTTTGACTCTGCGGGCGTCCGACTGCTACAGTCATTACGGAATTCTCCAAATAATTATGATAACTACAGGTAACGTTTTTATCTCAACCTTCTCTTAATAATTATTGTTCTGCCATAGCAGAATATGAGAGGTTTTGTAAACATTGTTTAAATTTCTTTACCTTAGTTATCATTATATAGATAATTTCTCGTTGGAGCAACAAAAAAAAATAGTTTTTAGAGACGATTTGTTTTTTATATTTTAGATTTAGACTTTGAAGTTAAGTATTCTCAATGGTTATGGGGCAAGCTCAGATAACTTTGTTTAAATCTTATAGGGAATCAAGAGCTGTGCCAAAAGTATTCAAAGTACAGATTGGCAGTTGGATAAGTATTTAAAATGGACAATGTTAATAGTTGATAAAAATATAGTCACATAAGACATATTCTTCGGATCGCAGGTGTCACCCTGACCCTCGTGAACTTCAAAACCCTCTATCCAATAGTCAAAGACAAAAGGGAGCTGCTTTTTTGATTATATTAACAGACCCGTTCACGCACCTTATTGATTAATCCTTTGCTGGCGGTACGATACAAACCTACTGGACCGACACACCTTAAATGGTGCATTAGATTCAATTCAAAAGTCAAAAGTCAAAAGTAAGAATTTTCAAGTTAAAAGCTAATGCACAATTTTAGCTGTGTCAGTCCACTACTGTTGTGTCAAGCCTAAAATAGGGTAATAGGAAAATGGCAAAATCTAAACTATATATTGTTTTTGTCCAAAACCCTAGGGCGTGTCATCAATTAAAAATTTGACAAAATGGGTATTGTATGGTTTGTGGAGATGGCGATCGCTATGCCAATAAAATGACTGATTCTACCTGTAGGAATTCCTCCCAGAAAGTTTACTGAACGTTTATCTTATCTAGTAGCGATCGCTCTATATTGTTTGAGAAGGCGCGAAAAAATTTTCAATTCATAGACGTGCTTGATACAATATCTCATCGTAATTACGAAGTTCACGCGCAGTTTTTTTTCGGAGGAATCACTACTTCTTTTCCTCTGTAGGTCAAAGGCTCTATCACCTGCTCCTCGGCATCATTTGTTATTCCTGATAGTTATTATTCATAAGCATATTATAATTTTAATGTCAACCTCTTTAATTGATGACACGCCCTAATACAACATTTAAAGCTTAACAGGCCACTACGCAAGATTCTGTGATGGTAATTTAGCCTTGAATTCTCAGCCAACTTGATTAGGGCATGAAACGTATGGCCGAGAGTTATTAAATTTTGTCAAATACTTAGTCGCTCTTTTGTACAAATTCACGAAGATATTTGACATTGTTTGAATATATATGACTATATTTATGTATAACGTTTATTATACTTATCACTAAGAAATGTTCACTATTGACATTATTGTGAAATATACCCCCGCACCATTTTCAGTACAACGTAAGTTAGCTGAGGATGCTGAAGCTGTTTATCAACAAGTCCTTGAGTCTATTCGTTCTGGTAATCCTCAAGTTATAGAACTTACTTGTGAGAAAATGCCTGATAAAAAGATTGCTATACTAGCCAGTGAAATTTCTGGTGTCCAGATTTCCCAAAAATCTGGTGCTGCAGCTACTGGAAGACCACCTGGTTTTGTTGCTCTGACACAATGAACCCTAGGGATAACAGTATTCAAATTACTCGTCCAGCGATTGTAGTACAAGACCTTTGTTTTGATTGGCCTAATGGTAGTCAGGTTTTACGTTCTTGTTCTCTAAAAGTACCTAAAGGAGAATTCTGGATGCTCTTGGGTACTAATGGTAGTGGTAAATCAACTTTGTTAAGGGTATTGGCAGGACTTTTGTTTCCTCAGTCTGGAAAAATTCATTTTGAAGGGCGAATGGGTTTTGTTTTCCAAAATCCTGACCATCAATTGGTGATGCCTACTGTGGGAGCAGATGTTGCTTTTGGACTGGTTGAAGAGAGACTTTCTCAACTTCAAATTCGTCATCGGGTAGAAGATGCTTTAACAGCAGTCAATCTTTTAGATTTACAAAGGCGTCCTATATATGCTTTAAGCGGGGGTCAAAAACAAAGGATAGCGATCGCTGGAGCTATTGCTCGTAATTGTGACATCTTGCTGTTGGACGAACCTACTGCTTTACTTGACCCAGACAGTCAATTAGATTTGGTCACTCAAGTTCAAAGCTTGGTGAAAAACAGAGGTATTACTGCTCTGTGGGTTACTCATCGTCTAAATGAGCTGGATTATTGTGATGGAGCATTTGTATTAGATCGAGGTCAAGCAGTAATACAGAAACCCGAAACTGTTGAAGAAAAGTTTGAGTGACATCCTCCCGATGCTGACTTTTACATTGATGATTTTAGTGGGGGGTTGAACGGATCAAATCAGCTTGGGGGAGTCCATGTATCCCGGCGCTAATCTTTCAGATATAGCGCGGGACTTAGAGCTGCCCCTAGCACCCTCAATCAGTTAAATATTTGGCTTAAACTTGAACTTCCTAATCTACATTACTCTCAAAGATACAAAGATACAAAGTATTAAGAAGGAGGAATGGTAGATAGGGATGATAGTAGAAATAGAAAAAATCAAACTAGGCAGATAGTGATTCGATACCTCCCTGAGATAAAACTTTAATCTCCAAAAAATAGGTTAAGAAGAATCAATGTCCTTGTGGAAAATATTAATCTATAGAAAATTTATCTCACTATTACAGTAAAATTTCTGATCCTTAAACTCTCAAGCTTTGAAAGTTTAGGGATTATTTTTTTTGACCACTATAGAATCTGAATAAATGTTATATTACATTAGTATTTGTTAACATTCTGTGGAGAATTATCCCTTTGAATCATGTCACGCTCTTTAAGACGAAAGGTTATGCTCGTAGATGGCTATAATGTTATTGGTATCTGGCCTCGCCTCCAAGAAAGCTTTAGGATTCATGGCTTGGAAACAGCAAGACGAGATTTGATAGAAGCGATGGTAAATTATAGTGCTAGTCAAGATTTGAATACTCGTATAGTATTTGATTCTCAATACCAGTATACTCCTACAGTTAAAGAGGTTATTACCGATCGTTTATCTGTTTATTATACAGAATTCGGCCAGACAGCAGATACATATATAGAAAAAGCTTGTGCTAATCTTCGTCAAGAGATGCGCCTGTCTAAGAGTAGGTTAATTGTTGCGACTTCAGATCGTGTTCAACAACTTACTGTGGTAGGTTATGGTGCAGAATGGATATCTTCTCAACAGCTTGCCCATGACATTGAAAGTGTAGCAAGTAGCGTTCGGCGTAGATGTCAACGAAGCAAAAGAACATCAGGCCGTTTTTTGGCTAATTACCTAGACCTAGAGTCTCAAAAGCGCCTAGCTGAACTAAGAATGGGTAAATAGCTTTTACTTATTACCATAATAATACCTGAAAGTCAAATTAGTTTAATAAAACTAAATTATTATAACTATTAATAAAAAAAATATAAAAAAGGGTTGCAAAATATGTTGAGTTAGGGTTAAGATTAGTAATCGTAGCTCAGAGATAAAGTTACATATTCCTCGGTAGCTCAGCGGTAGAGCGGTCGGCTGTTAACCGATTGGTCGCAGGTTCGAATCCCGCCCGGGGAGTTTAAAAATTTTAGGTTCTTGACCTAGAGAATAGTTAGTAGTTCTATTTTTATACTAAAATCTTAAGTTCAAGATTCTAGAACTAATAAATTAATGTTTCAGTACGAACATACCAATAACTAGCCTCTATATTGGTCTGTTAACCAAAATGTTACTTTTCTCAATCATGGGTCTTTTGAAGCATGTCCATTGCAGGTATTGACAGCTCAGATGAGACTGCAGGAACAGTTGGAAACATAAGCAGTGCATTTTTTTGTCCGAGAGTTTCAAACTCTACTGGATGAAGGTAAAGAAAAGTTAGCAAAATTTGTAGGTACAAAGTCAGAGAAGTTAGTATTTGTTCCAAATGCAACCACTGGGATAAATGCAGTATTACGCTCACTCAACTTTTCCCCCACCGATGAGTTATTAACCACAGACCAAGAATACAACGCTTGTCGTAATGCCCTGAATTTTGTTAGCGATCGCACAGGTGTAAAAGTGATAGTCGCATCTCTACCTTTTCCAGTAGAGTCTCCGCAACAAATAATTGAAGCAGTTATCAAACATATTTCACCAAGAACAAAACTCGCATTGCTTGACCACATTAGTAGTCAAACACCATTTGTATTTCCCATTAAACAACTGGTAAAAGAATTAGCTAAACGAGGTGTGGATACATTAGTAGATAGATGGTGCTCATGCAGTGGGGATGATTCCACTTAATTTAGAGGAAATAGGGGCATCTTATTATACGGGAAATTGTCATAAAACGCTACAGTTACTTCACAAAAGCTGAAAGTTGAGCAAGAGAGTAAAAAAGCAATTTTATCTGAAATACAAGTATACAAATAATTATGTAATCTTCCCATCCCCAATATATTTATCAATCATCTGTTGAGTGCTGAAATGCTGATAGCTAGTTAACAATAGTTGACCTAAGTCGATCCATAACAATAGTTAGTGATCAATCTAAAAAAAATATCAATCACTAACTATTTCCTACTTACCTGATGAAACTAATTTTGAGTACTTTTCAACTGTTACTTACTCATCAACTTTCAAGTCCTTGCACAAAAAATGTTCACACCTAATTTCAGCATTTTCTATGCTTTGATGAATTTCTAATTCTGCTTCTGGAACTGCTTCAAATAAGAAACGTTCTCCTGGGAAAACAGTATGTTCCCAATATTCATTTTGAGGATTACTAATTCTAGCAATCTGTATCTTGTGAGTAGTATTCACATAGAAACAAAGAATTTTTTGAACTTGTTTTTTTGGTAGTCTATCTAGTGCTATAGTCACAGTTTTTCATTCCCTCTAAGTTTTTGTTGCCGATTAGCAACCCTACTGAACCTTGATATCTTTGAGTGCCAATACAATTATTATAAACTAATAGGGATCGCTTCAGCACATTTTTAATTACTTTTGTTGAAGAAAATTAATTAGGCTTAAATCGTCCACTATAAACCTATTATTTTACCAGTATAAATGCTCATATTTTAGTACTCCATACTGATAGAATTACTCAGTTTACTAAATAACGTCGATAAAACTGTATTGGAGAACAAAAAACCTTCAGGATCGGTTAACCTCAAATATCCTTCTACTGGAAATTTTTGGTTGTTTGAGAATAAGGTTACTATACCTTTTGGATTAATTAATTCTACCCACCCTAACTTTTGATAGGGTTGCAAATAGATTAATATTTGATCTACAGTTTGTTGACCAAAACGCTGAGATAATGTTGATAGATTTATCCCATCTGCCAAGCGAAATCCTAACATTAGTGTTTCTAACAAACACTCCTGATTAGCTTCTAAGCAGTTATTAGATGTATCAATACCCTGATGTTTAAAACTACGATCTTGAAGCGATAGCTTGTATTGCCTATCGACAGATTGCACCCATTGATAATATTCTTTGCGTGTAGGTGGTCGGGTAAATCTTTCCCCTGCTACATAACTTGCTGCACCCATACCAAAGCCATAATAAGGAAGATTTTCCCAGTAGACTCGATTATGACCACACTGATAATTTGGCTTGGCGTAATTAGATATCTCATAATGTTCATATCCTGAAATTGATATTAACTGCTGTGCCATTCGATACATTTGAGCAGCTGTTTCATCTGTAGGTAAAGGAGGATTACCAGGTTGATAATAACGTCCAAAAGCTGTTACAGCTTCTACTACGAGGTCGTAACTAGATATATGAGTTGGGGAAATAGCAATTCCTGCTTCTAAAGAAGTTTGCCATTGTTCTAGAGTTTGATGTGGCAGTCCCGAAATTAAATCTATGCTGAAATTAACAATTCCTGCTTGATGTAATATGTCTACTGCTTTGTAAATATCCGAGACATTGTGGGTTCTCCCACAAACGTTTAATAACTCATCTTGAAATGCTTGTACCCCTAAACTAACTCGATTTATCCCTAGGAATTTATATCCTCGTACCTGTTCTAAGTCAAAAGTTCCTGGGTCCATTTCTATAGAGATTTCAGCATTGGCCACAATTCTAAATTTTTGTTCTAGGGCGTCTAGAATCCGGTTCAATTGACTAACTGACAAAAGAGAGGGTGTACCACCGCCAAAGAAAATAGTTTCTAGGGGTCGGTCAAAAGATTTTGTAATGTTTATTTCCTCACAAATTACCTCCACATATTCTTGAATAGGAGAAAAATTATCACCTCTTTTATTATCGCCCACTACAGAAATCGGAAAATCACAGTAATAGCACCGCCGTCGGCAAAAAGGTATATGGACATAAGCCGAACTAGGGATATAGTAATTTCCGATTGGCCTTTTCATTACAAAATATATTCTTATATAAAACTATCTTAAACAATTATGAATTTAATTAAGAGTAGTAGTACAGTAAATTATCAAAAACTAATGCCGATCAATAGAAATATTATTTAAGTAAAAAGTAAAAAAAATAACTTTAAGATATAACCGTATGACTACTTCAAAGACGTAATATTAAAAATGTTGTCATTAAAACCAAAGTAAAAATAATCACATCATCTTTGCTACAAGATAGATTTTATACTTTAGTAGGAACTGTGAAAAGCAAAGTTCATTATGAATAGCTTCAAAATTTTTATGAGTTGAGGAAGCTGAGAACAAGAAAACTCTAAAGAATGGAACATTTACTTGAAGATATAATAGAAGCAACATTGAGCAGCCCAAAAATTATGGTTATCAGTCACTATTGCTGAGTACCTACTGGGAAAATCTCTATATCTATATCTATAAAACAAACTAAAAAAATGCTTGACGCAATCATTATCATTTCATTTGTACTCGCTGGAGCAGGAATAGGATTCTATAGCATAGAACTATTACCCCCCAATGTATTATTAGAAGTTACCAATATTGAAGGTTTACGTTCAGTATTAGCTGCTTTTACCTCCTTGATTGGCTTTGTATTGGGATTGGTATTTCAAACTACATATCGACGAGTGGAAGCAAAAGTCACCCAGATGCCAGTTGACTTATTATTAACTCGAGCAATAGGATTAGTCATTGGACTATTAGTGGCAAACTTAATGCTAGCGCCACTCTTTTTACTTCCTATTCCAGAGGAATTTAGCTTTATTAAGCCTCTTATAGCAGTTTTAGGCAGTGTCATGTTAGGCTTTACAGGAGTTAACGTTGCTGATACTCATGGTCGTGGTTTTTTACGGCTGATCAATCCTAACAGTCTAGATACAGTATTAGTAGCAGAAGGTACTCTTAAGCCTGCTACTACTAAAATTTTGGATACTAGCTGTATTATTGATGGTAGGATAGAAAATTTACTGGAAACAGGTTTTCTTGAGGGGCAAATTCTTGTACCACAGTTCGTTTTACAGGAACTACAACTTATAGCTGATGCTTCTAACGATCAAAAAAGAGTTAGAGGTAGAAGAGGGTTAGACATCTTAAATAGACTTAAAGCAGTTTACCCTTCTCAGATTCAAATTCATTTTGCAGACTATGAAGACATTTCTACAGTAGATGCTAAATTGATTCATTTTGCTCTGGAAATTAATGGTACTTTGTTAACTAATGACTACAATTTGTCTAAAGTTGCTAGTTTACAAAAAGTTCTCGTACTAAATATTAATGACTTGACTCAAGCAGTGCGACCAAGTTATCTACCTGGTGATACTATTGAAATCAAAATTCGTAAAGCAGGGAAAGAGCCATCCCAGGGTATAGGATATCTAGATGATGGCACAATGGTAGTTGTGGAATCAGGTAGTGAATATGTTGGAGATGAAATTAGAGTTATTGTTACCAGTTCGTTACAAACTTCTGCTGGTAGAATGATTTTTGCCCGGACTCAAGAGTCTGCCATAGCTTAATTTTGGTGATAGTTATAATCGCCTGAAAAATGTCTAATAAAATATGCTCAAAAAACAGCCCCAATTTTCTGTATTTCAGATAGTTGGGGTTAATTATAGCAGTTTTCATTAACATAGAATACAGATATTTTGGCTTCTGCCTTACCTTCAAGGTAATCTCCCTTCTAAACCGGATTTAGTATAATTACCAACATTTGAGAAGGAAAAAGATAATGAAAACTAGCTTTCAAGACAGCACAACTCAGACCTTAACTACTCCCCAAGACCAAAATGACCGCAATAAACAATTACCTGTTGAACGCCCCAAGAAGGGAAAAAAATGGGCGATCGCTCTGGTGGCAGCGGGACTCTTAGCTTTATCCACAGGCATCTATTTAGTCCGTAACCAGTCTCAGGGAAAGCAAGAAATCATTGAAACTTTGACTATACCCGTACAAGCTCAAAATATAGTTGTGAGAATTACAGCTAGCGGGGAAGTCCAACCAATACAACGAGTCAACCTTTCTCCCAAAAATCAAGGCCGTTTGGCAGAATTATATGTCGAACAGGGCGATCGCGTCCAAGCCGGCCAAGTTATTGCCCGGATGGAAAGTCGCGACTTAGAAGTTCAACTCCGTCAAGTTCAGGCAAGACTTGAAAGTGCAAAGGCAAATTTGGCAAAACAGGAAACTGGTAGTCGTCCAGAAGAAATTGCTGCTGCTAGAGCGCGTTTAAATCAAGTGGAAGCTCGTCTATCCCAATTGCAAGCTGGTAGTCGTCCAGAAGAAATTGCTGCTGCTAGAGCGCGTTTAAATCAAGTGGAAGCTCGTCTATCCCAATTGCAAGCTGGCAGTCGTCGCGAAGAAATTGCTGTTGCTAGAGCGCGTCTAGATAGAACTCAAGCTAATTTGTCTCAATTACGAGCTGGCAACCGTCGTGAAGAAATAGCTCAGGGGAAGGCACGTTTAGAACAGGCGATCGCTCGTTTGGATGATGCGACGACAGGAAGTCTGAAGGAGGAAATTGAACAAGCTAAGGCTAGAATAGAGGCGACAAAAGCAGAGTTGGAGTTAACGACGAAACGGCAAGTGCGATATCAAAATTTGGCAAGTGAGGGTGCTATTGCTCGTGATGCTTACGAAGAATATGTGAGAGATGACCGCCGAGTTAGAGCTAATTTACGGGAAGCTGAAAAACTTTTGGAACAGTTAACTCAAGCTAGAGGAGCAGAGATAGAGCGTTTAACTGCTGCTGTGGAACAGGAAAAGCAGGCTTTTCAATTGTTGGAAAATGGTACTCGTCCGGAGGAAATTGCTAGAGCAAGAGCTGAAGTTGCGGAAGCTCAAAGTCAGTTGGAGGAGTTGGAAAATGGTACTCGTCCGGAGGAAATTGCTAGAGCAAGAGCTGAAGTTGCGGAAGCTCAAAGTCAGTTGGAGGAGTTGGAAAATGGTACTCGTCCGGAGGAAATTGCTAGAGCTAAAGCTGAAGTTGCAGAAGCTCGCAGTCAGTTGGAGGAGTTGGAAAATGGTACTCGTCCGGAGGAAATTGCTAGAGCAAGAGCTGAAGTTGCTGAAATGGAAGCTCAAGTCCGCTATCAGGAAATTCTGTTGGAAGATACTCAGGTTCGCGCTCCTTTTTCTGGAATTATTACTCAAAGATATGCAACGAAAGGGGCGTTTGTGACACCTGCGACTTCTGCTTCTAATGCGACTTCTGCTTCTTCGACTTCTATTGTTGCTTTAGCTAGAGGTTTAGAGGTTTTGGCAAAAGTTCCAGAAGCAGATATAGGTCAAATTAAATCTGGTCAAAGTGTGGAAATTGTGGCTGATGCTTATCCAGACCAAGTTTTTAAAGGTAAGGTGAAATTAATTGCTCCAGAAGCAATAGTAGAAAGAGATGTCACATTATTTGAAGTGCGAGTTGCTCTGGAAACTGGCAAAGAAAAATTACAGTCAGGAATGAATGTTGATTTACAATTTTTAGGCGATCGCTTGGAGAATGCTTTAGTTGTACCGACAGTAGCGATCGTTACTAATAAAGGAGAGACTGGGGTATTAATTCCTGATGAGAAAAATCAACCAAAGTTTCAGTCTGTTACTCTTGGTTTTAGTGTTGGTAATCAAATACAGATTTTGCAAGGAATAAAAGCTGGGGAAAGAGTTTTTATCGAACTACCAGAAGGTAAAAAGTTAGAAGATATTTTTGGTAATAGGTAATATAGCAGAAGGAAGAAGGAAGAAGGAAAAATCCTGTGTTGCATGAGTTTTAAGCTTTTGATATGTCCGCGCCCTTTCCTTCGACTGCTCCGCTTTATTATTACTATTGTTGGGGGTATTGCCGGTATGTATAAACACAACACCAATGTGTTTGTTGCCGGAGACTTATTTTGGTATCCCAAACACAGACAACCTTGGGTAAAACAAGCTCCTGATGTGATGGTAGTTTTCGGTCGTCCTCAAGGAGATAGACGTTCCTATAAACAGTGGGAAGAAGAGAATATTCCTCCCCAAGTAGTATTTGAAATTGCTTCTCCTAGCAACAGTATTACTGAATTGACTAACTCCTGACTCCTTCCTCGTTATTTATTTTATAACTATTCAACCGGACATGATATAAGTCCTAGTTACTTTACCCTTTACCAATTTCCTAATTATGAACATCTTAGAAAGCATAAAAATGGCAACTACAACGCTGCTAACTAATAAAGTTCGCAGTAGCTTAACCATGTTAGGTATTATCATCGGTAATGCTTCCGTTATTGCCATGATTGGAATTGGCGAAGGAGCGCAAAAATTTGTTAACAATCAGATTACTTCTCTCGGACCAAATGTTCTATTTATTGTGCCAGGAAGTCCTGAAGCTCAAAGACAACCTGTTCTTCGGCCACAAACATTAGTATTGGCAGATGCAGAGGCGATCGCTTCTCAAGTTCCAACTGTTAAGGAGGTTGCTCCTATTCTTAATGCTAACGAATTAGTTAGCTACCGAAATAAAAATGCATCATCCAGCTTAACTGGTACAACTCCAGAATTCTTAACTGTCAGAAATTTTGATGTCGCCAAAGGTAGATTTTTGACAAATTTAGATTTACAACGACAAGAAAATATAGTAGCTTTGGGTTCAGAATTAGCAGAACAATTATTTGGTAATGAAGATCCAATTGGTAAACGAGTACGCATTAAAAATACTAGCTTACAAGTCATTGGAGTAATGGCATCTAAAGGAACTAATCTCGGCAACAATGAAGATATGAGCGCTTTTATTCCTATTACTACTATGGCAAATAGAATTGTTGGCAGGTCTTCTCCTTATGGCACTCAAGTAAGTTTAATTTCTGTATCGGTAAAGGATGAAGATAGTATGAAAGCTGCCCAGTTTCAGATAGAAAATCTGTTACGACTGCGACATAAAATTATTTATGAGGATGATTTTACTGTCAGAAGTCAGCAAGATTTATTGCAAACTTTAGGAGGTATTACGGCAGCTTTGACTTTATTATTGGCAGCTACGGCGGCGGTTTCTTTAGTGGTAGGTGGCATTGGTATTATGAATATTATGTTAGTTTCGGTGACGGAAAGAACTAGAGAAATAGGGTTAAGAAAAGCTATTGGTGCTTCTCAGAAAGATATTTTAGTTCAGTTTATAATTGAGTCGGTGATTTTGTCTATTGTGGGTGGATTAATTGGTACTGGAATTGGTGTGAGTGGAGTGTTAATTTTAAGTATTTTAACTCCTTTAGAAACAGGTATTCCTGTAACAGCGATCGCTATTGCTTTTGGTGTTTCTGGTGCTATTGGTTTGTTTTTTGGAGTTGTTCCTGCAAAACAAGCGGCTAAATTAGATCCTATTGTGGCTTTGAGAAGCATTTAGGTAATTAATAATTAATAATGAATAATTATATTATGTCTGGTTGATTACTTATAAACAAAATGATGGAGGAGTCAACCCACCCCTCGCCCCTCCCCCTCCCAGGAGGGGAAGTCAGGAGGACCGAGTCAGGAGGGAAGAAAGAAGCAAGAAATAAGAGGAGGAAAAGGAGGAAGTTTTTTTGGTCATGTAAGCGGAACGGAGTTCTATAGTTAATTATCCGGACATGATATTACTATACAAGTAAGCATTCAGCTATCAGCTATCAGCATTTGAAAGAAAGAATTAAGCAATGGCCAAGGTTAGCTGAAAGTACTATTTCATTTCCTGTGGAATGCTGCGCAAACATAATTTTTCATTCTCCTTGAATACTAATTCCTTCTTCCAAGATAATTAATAACTCATAGCTGATAGCTGATAGCTGACTGCTGAATGCTTACCTATACAAAGCAAATGTGCTGAAAATAACTCGTTGTTAAAAATTACCGAAAAATTCGGTCTAAAGCCTTCCCTTAAAAGAGGATAAAAAAAGATAATATTCCTTATGTTAAACCTCTTTATTGCAGAGGTACTGATAACTGATAACTGATAACTGAAATTACTATGCAATACAAATATTCTGAAAATAATTCGTTAATTCTCCCAGAGAATAAAACCAAAAAACCAGTCATTGTCGGATTAGAAAATATCGCCAAAATTTATGTGATGGGTGATGTAGAAGTTCGTGCTTTAAATGGTGTTAGTTTAACTATTGAAGAAGGAGAATATTGTTCTATTATGGGAGCATCGGGTTCTGGTAAATCTACCTGTATGAATATTATTGGTTGTCTTGATCGCCCTACATCTGGTAATTATTATCTCGATGGTTTAGATATAGCTAATACTTTAGAAAAAGACTTAGCTAAAATTCGCAATCTCAAAATTGGATTTGTCTTCCAACAATTTCATTTATTACCACAAATAACAGCTCTCGATAACGTTATTTTACCCATGCTTTATGCCGAAATTTCTAGTAAGGAAAGAAAAGAAAGAGCAGCAGAAGCTTTAAAACGAGTGGGACTAGAAAATCGGATGAATAATAAACCCAATCAACTATCAGGAGGACAACAACAAAGAGTAGCGATCGCTCGTGCAATTGTTAATCGTCCAGTATTATTATTAGCAGATGAACCGACGGGTGCTTTAGATACTAAAACTACTCAAGAAGTGTTAGATATTTTCACAGAATTAAATGCTAGTGGAATTACGGTAGTAATGGTGACTCACGAACCAGAAGTGGCAAAACAAACTAAGCGTGTTGTTTGGTTTAGTGATGGTAAAGTTGTTAATTCAAATTTGAATCCTAAAGATTTGCATACTTCTAGTTATTTTTAAAGGAGTCAGGAGTCAGGAGTCATTTCATGTCCAGTTGAATACTTATTATTAAGATAGTAGGGGAGCGGGGGAGTAGGGGGGTAGGGGAGTAGGGGAGTAGGGAAAATAGAAAGATTTACTGTTGAAGCACTGATGATAAGTTTTTTCATCACGCTCTTATCCGGACATGATACCAGGAGGGAAGAAAGAAGCAAGAAGAAAGAGGAGAAAGTTTTTTTTATCGCTAATTATTCGGACATAGTTTTATATCTTAAAATTCAGCCACAGAAGAATACTATTTTATAAATCCTCAGCTTTTTAGCAACTAATATTTCTATAAAATAATCAAAATTATCTATTTTTTCTATGCACCAAACATTTATTGACTTAGACGAATTAATTCTACTTTGTAGAGATAAATCATCTCAAAAGTTTATCCAAGAAGCTGTAGCTTGTTATCGAGCTGGAGCATTTCGTTCTTGTATAGTATCTACCTGGAATGCAGTAGTATTTGATTTTCTCCATAAGTTGAGGGAATTAGAACTTTTTGGAGATAAAAAAGCTCCCTTATTATTGCAAGAATTTGAGAAATTACGTTCAGCGGAAAATTTCAAAGACCTTTGGCAATTTGAGTCAAATATTCCAGAAAAAGCACATGAAGAATTTGAATTAATTTCACCTGTAGAAAAGTTAGATATTGAAAGGTTATTTAAGGATAGAAGTCGGTGTGCTCACCCTTCAATGACATCTTTGGAAGAGCCTTTTGAAGCTACAGCAGAATTAGCTCGCTATCATTTACGAAGTGCAATAACTCATCTTTTACAACGTCCACCTGTTCAAGGTCGTGCTGCTAAGGAAAGGATTTTTCAAGATATTAAATCTGAATATTTTCCTGTTGACTCGGAAGAAGCTATTAAGTATTTTCAAGCAAGTCCATTAGCTCGTGCAAGATTTAATTTAATTCAAGATGTTGTTATTGGTTTAACTACAAGTCTGTTAATAGAAAATTTCCCAGAATTAGAAAGAGAACGACAATTTTCGGCTTTAACTGCTGTGTCAAAAATGTATGTTCAAGAAACAGGAAAAATATTAAATGATAAGTTGTCTGGAATTATTATTAATAAAGTAGATGATGATAACTGGGATAAAGTAATCATTTACTTGGCAAAAATTACGGTTTGGGAAAGTTTAAGCGAACCATGTCAATTAAAAGCTCAAAATTTTGTTAAAAAGCTGGAAGTGTATGGGGGAAATAATTCTTTTTTAAGTGGTGTAGATAGACTTTCACCAAATCTCAAAATTCTAATTAAAGCAGCTCATATAGATTTTTTAAGAGACTATGTAATTAAGAAGTTTGATAAAATTCCTGTAAAAGATATCTTGTCATTACATGATATTTGTGGAGATAATTTGTTCCAAACAAAAATAATTTTACCTAGTCTGATAAAATCAGCTCCGGAAGCAAGTTTAAATGAACTATTTTTAATAAGAATAAAGACTCCATGAGTATTTGATGAAACTATTTTATCTTGTATCAAGGAAAAAGCTAAATTTTCATCTTTGAATGATTTAGCTGATATTATGTCAAATTATGATTATGAATTGTGGCAAGATTTGATTCGGGATTTACTAGAAGAGAAAATTATCAATGCTGATTTTGATGAATTACTTTCAGCCAAGTCAAAATATAAATCATCAGGAAAGTCAAAACCTGAAATTATTGAACTGTTTGATAATTGTATTAATGAAAAAATCCTAGAAGTTGATTTTGACGTTCTACTTAAATCATCAACATATTGGTGTGAGATTGAGGCAGAAAAATTAATACTTTATTTGAAAAATCCTCTGCCAGAAAGAGTTGATTTTATAGAACTACTTCTAGCTAAATCAAAATATAAATTATCAGGAAAATCAAAGCCTGAAATTGTTGAACTGCTTGATAGTCGTATGAATGAAATATTAGTAGAAGTACCCTTTAATGATTTACTTGAATATTCAAAATACTGGGGTGAGATTAGTAAGGAAATATTTATACCTTATTTGAAAGATAATCTGCCAAAAAGAGTTGATTTAGATCAATTAGTTAGGGCAAAATTAAAATATCAATATAACTCATCAAGAAACTCAGCACCAGAAATTATTGAAGTCTTTGATAATTGTATTGCCGATAAAATCGAAGAAATGCCTTTTAGTAATTTACTAGAATTCCTAGTATGCGGTCGAGAAATAATTTATGAAATAGATGCGCCAATAATTCCTGAAAAATTAGTTATACCTGAAAAATTACTTATACCTATTTTGAAAAATAATGTTTCAGCAATAATTACTCATTTTACAGAATCTTCTAATTTTGCTGATGCTAATAAACGTTCAGAACTTCTAATAATGATTGCTGAAGAACTAAAAGAGCATCAATGGAAGTTTATTTTAACAGCATTTTTTGATAATAATCAAATCTACAATGCACGGGGCTGTCTAGCAGATTTTCGCAAATTATTTGAGAAATCTTTAGAGCTAAATAATAATTCTGTACAACCTTACTGGTTGCCTTTTCGAGAGAAACTAAATCAATTGAATGGATATCAAAAGGAAATAATATTTATAAATAATTTCAAGCTACTAATTGATGATTACTTAACTCCCGAACAAAAAAATCAACTGAATAATTAATTGTAATTAAATTTAGGCATAAACTCTACCTGTACGCTCAGTTGCAACTGAGCTAACACCACGGTAATAATTAAAAGAGTATGCCAACAAATATCACTATTAACGTAAGCATTTCCTGCGGACTGCTGCGCAAACAGCTATTAGCAGTCAGCTATTCCTACGGAATGCTACGCAAACAGCAATTAATAATTAATAATTACTTCTCAGGTTGAGTCCGGAGACTTTGACAGTAACTTTTTATTGAAACTCAATTTCAAAGGTTGCTTTTACCTTTCCCAACATTAATTAATAGCTGATAGCGGCCTTGTTGCACGAAAGCAGCATTCTTAACATCTATTGCGCAGCTATATCGCTCTGTTTCGTCATTATTGATGTTCTACCGATCTATTGTCCAATAGTTATTGCTCTGCACTGCCAAGCGATCGCTCTGTTTCGTCATTATTGATGTTCTATTGATCTATTGTCCAATAGTTATTGCTCTGCACACAAAGCGATCGCTCTATGAAAGCGATTATTGATGTTCTATTGATCTATTGTCCAATAGTTATTGCTCTGCACACAAAGCGATCGCTCTATGAAAGCGATTATTGATGTTCTATTGATCTATTGTCCAATAGTTATTGCTCTGCTGATTAAAACTCAAAGCCTTTACAGGTAAAAGTTTCAGCCTTTTTCTGTTAAAACATTGATGTTCTATTGATCTATTGTCCAATAGTTACAGCAGTTTCCGCACATTATGAAGTACATATGCGGAGCAAGTGCGACAGCTATATACTTTCATGCAACAAAGCCGCTGAATGCTGATTAAAATCTCCCACTTTTTAACCGCACCCGCTCACCATAATTTAACAACATTTCCAAAGCAGCTAAACGATTTTGCCAAGTCTGAACTTGATAAGCATTTTCTCTCGAATGAACACTCATAGAACCCCTAAACTGTAACTGAAATCTTCTCAAACTATTTCTAGCTTTATTCAAATTACTATTATCGGGATTTTCAGCCAATTGATTCAAAACTGTTGCCAATTCCTCAGCGTTAAACCGCCAACTTTCAAGGTCAGACTGCCTCATAGAAAGTTGCTGATTTGCTAACAAAAAACTCCATTCTTTTTTCAAAGCTTGAAAACGATCTGCTGCTGCTGCAAACGGTTGTCGATAAGGAATAATACCCCCCACAACATGAGAAGGGTTCGCAAAACTATTTAACGAAGCTCTGTTATTATTCCCAGTTTCCGGACCTCCCTGAGTACGAGTCAAAAATCCATGTAACCCCCCAGTAATTCTTTCCGCAGCAAAAATAATGTAACCCCCTGTAGGCAAATCCCTCGCCGCCTGAATTTGGTCAACTGCTACAATTTCAGGAATATTCAAAAGCTTAACTGCAGGCGTTATCAAAGTACTACCTAATACTCGCGTACTTGTCAGCGGTTGTGTAATTTGCTGGAAACGATTCGTATCCAACGCATAAGTCATCGGAGTCAACAAATCAATATCACCCCTGAGAACCCAAGTCTCCCAATCTTGCTGAATTTTATCAAAGCGCTCGTGACGTGGAAAAGGAAACACCGCCGCCGACAAAATCATCCTTGGATACTTCTGTTTGAGAAATCTCGAAGTATCCGCCACAAAACTATTAACTTGATTAATTTTAAACTCAGTCCACTTCCACATATTTTGGCGATCGCGTGAAGAAATCTTCATCGGGTCTATACCATGCAACTGCTGAAACTGTTGACGAGATGTCGTGCTGTAACCATAAGAAAAATTTCGACCAGGATTTTGAAAAGGATAGCGAATATAGTCAAGTTGAATCCCATCAACCTCATAGCGACTAGCAATTTCATCTATTATCTTCAGCAGATATTGCCGAACATAAGGATTAGCAGGGTCCATATAAACCTTGCCATCAGAAGGGTGTCTTTTCCGACCCCTTTTATCAGTCATCACCCAATCAGGATGAGCCGAAATCACCGGGCCCAAATAACTATCTGGCTGACCGAGAGCGCGGTTATGAGCCTTATTTCCCGTCGCAAACGTCCATATCCAAGCGTGTATCTCCATATTCCGCTCGCGAGCCAATTTAACAGCAGACTCAAGTGGGTCCCAGGAAATTGTCAAAGGATTCTGTCTGGGAGCAACATTACTGGGATAAATTGTGTAACCAGCATTCAGAGTTTCAAAGAAAACAGTATTAATACCAGCAGCAGCAAGTCGGTCAAATACCATTGCCAAACCACGTTCGGAGCGGGCCCGAACAATAGTACCCCTATCTAACCATACAGCTCTAATCTCAGCTCCTGCTCTTTCTCCATCAGTAGGATAATTCTGCCACAACAATTGTCTTGTTTGCAGCCATTGATTTCTAGCAGTAGCATATTGTTTGGATGCCACCTGTTGGGGGAATCTTTGAATTACCAACCGTGCTCGTTCGACTATTTGTTGAGCATCACTTATTTCTCGATTTCTTTGAGCAACAAATGTACTACGATCGCTATTGGTAGCTACCAAACTACCTTTATCTGCTGACAAATTAACTTCTACATTTGCCGACTTAGCTGCAACCAAAGCACTTTCAAATCTACCCAAGAGATTATTTAACTCTTGCAACATTGCATGAGCTTCTGCTCTGCTAATTGGATAGTTTCCTTGTCTTACTTCCAAACCCGCAGGTGCTGATTCTGATGAAGGGTCTGTTTGCGAGTTTGGTACTTGTCCCTCTGGTGGGGGCAAAGGTCGGAGTATGGCAGCTAGGGGGTTACGGCGAGGGGATGGTGTAGTTGTTTGTTGTCTGGATCTGTTCCAAATATTGCCTCTATTATTATTTGTGGTTTCTGAAGTAGGGTTATCGGTTTCCTTGGTACTGATATTTTCAGTTGTCCGATTTTGTTGTCTGAATCTATTCCAAATACTATCTCTATTATTTTTTGTTGTTTCTGAGCTAGAGTTTTCCAGTGAATTAACAACGTTTTCCTTGGTACTGATATTTTCAGCTTGCTGGTTTTGTCGGTCTATCTGTTCTCGAAATCTGTCCCAAACATTATTACTCTTGGGAACTGTATTTGTCTGTGAGGTTAAATTATTATTTTGACTACCTAATGTTTCTGGTGCTTGGTTTGATTGTGGTGATTTTTGTTCGGTCGTTGTCTGTTGTTGCTGACTTCTTAGCCAAATATTATCTTGCTCCGTAGTCGAGTTTTGAGTTGTCGTAGGAGGTTGATTTATACTTGAATTTACTGGTGCAGTTTTAGGTTGAACTCTTACTTGATTTGTATTTTCAGTGGAGTTTTGAGTTGTAGTAGAAGGTTGATTTGTATTTGAATTTACTGGTGCAGTTCTAGGTTGAACTCTTACTTGATTCGTATTTTCAGTCGAATTTTGAGTTGTGGTAGGAGGTTGATTTGAATTTACTGGTGCAGTTCTAGGTTGAACCTTAACTTGATTTGTCTTTTCAGTCGAGTTTTGAGTTGTCGTAGAAGGTTGATTTTTGTTCGTATTTACTGGTGCAGTTCTAGGTTGAACTCTAACTGGATTTGTCTTTTCAGTCGTTGTTGGTGCAGAGGAAATACGGGGTCTAATTTTAACCGGGTTAGTGCTAGGAGTAATGGGAGCAGTCGGTCTACTATTCGCTGTAGGTAATGGATTATTATTTCTCGCTGTAAATTGTGGCTGACTCTGATAGCGATTTAACACAGCTTGCAACCAAGCACTATCTAACCTTACAGACGTACTACTACCCCAGTTCCAACCGAAGTAAGTTGCTTGAGGAGTAATTACTACCGCTGAAGAACCTGAACTTCCTTTCCAAGTAGCTGCAGTTGTACTGCTTAACCCTGCCGGAATTAATACTCCACCCTCAACAGTATCTTGGTCATTTCCCATCGGTGTCCAACTGGTAGATTTTTTGCAGGCAACATCTAAACAACGATATTTTGCTTCCGGTGTTGTGGGTTGACTCAGAGGAAAGGCCCAGTAAGACCCAAGGAGCGATCGCAATTCTTGCCTTACTCCTGGTTTAGATTTTCTCCCTACCTGGCCACTAGCTATTAATTTCCCTCCCTCTTTTACCCACTCTTCTATAATGTCTACTTGAGTTTGAGTTAAGGTTTCAATGTTTGCTAAAAAGATAACTCTCACCCCAGATAGGTCAGCTACTGTATTAATTTGTCTTAAATAAATTGGTTCATAACTGATACCTAGATTGCGTATTCGTGTAATGATGTTATTCCATTCATCTGTATTTCCATCATCTCGAATTATTCCTAATAAAGTATTAGCTTTACTTGGGGTTGGTAACAGTACAATTAAACTTAGTAAGGCACTTGTTAGGTGGGGAAAAATTTGTTTATATATAGGCTTTTTTTTACTCATTAATCCTCTTAATTTAATTCAAGTAAATATTCAAATAAAATTTATTAACAATTGCTTTCATTAAAAGTTTTTAATTTCATGAGTTATTCGTATTAGATGATTGTTTTTGACACAATGGTTAATACTTTCATCTCTACACTATGAATTAATTGCAATTCTCTACTTTTCTTAAATTCATAAATTTTATATTTATAAATATTAGGCATTTTGATTTCATCTTAAAAATTAATTTATTTAGCAGATTTTAGCCCAGTTTAATCTGTTATCATTAGCTCAAAATATGGTTTAAATAATCAGTATGAAATTAACATATTCAAGATTTTATGTCAAGTTAAAATATTTTTATACTTTTATACACAGAATATAAATAATATAATTTGATAATTGGGTAATAAATAGCTATGTAAAGATGATTTGTAAGCATTCAGACATCAGCTATTGCTTTTAGTTTTACAACAGATTCTACTATAATGAGGTACACTCGTCCCTGGGAACATTCAATTATTAATCTCTGTACCTCATAACTTCGGAAACTGCTGTATATAATGGGACTTACTAATTGAGTCAGAATTTACACTTGCTATCAAAGCTGGCTTTATAGTCTATATCTATTAAAACCTTCTTATGAGAGCTGACAGCTGACAGCGAACTAGCTGTTTGCGCAGCATTCCGTAGGAAATGCTTACGATGATTTTTAGAGGCACTGCTCAAGCACACAAGTATATTTTTTTCCCTACTGCCTACGGACTTTGCATCCAACATTCCGACTCCTTGCTGACAAAAATTAAATTAATTTTGCACAAGTATTTAAATACTTACTAGAATGTTAAAATTGTCTCATTACAGATTAAAATTAAGTAGTGTTTATTTATTCTTTATGAATAAATACAACTAAATTTCAGGAAAAAATTATCTTCAAGTTTCATACCTGATGGCTGTTGGCGCAGCATTCCGCAGGAAATGCTTACAAGTAAACTCCTACATAGTTAAAACTACTATTGATAATTAATAGATAATTACTATGGGTATTTTTAGTATCGATAGGTACAAAAAAAATATATATAAATCTAAATAGCTTTACTGATATAAGTTTTAGCTAGTTTGTAAAATAAAAATTAAAGATTATTGCTAATAATTTTGTAAGCATTCAGCCGTCAGCGCTTCAGCTATAAGTTATTAAATGATTCACACACTCAGGAGGAATTAGTCTCCAAGGACAATTAAGACTTATGAATAACCAGAAAATATTTCTACTCCCAAACCAACATCAACACCTACCCCTCCACCACAACCCAAAATTCCCATTCAGACATTTACCAACGTCACAGTTAACAGTAGATCCCACATTCCGCACGACAAAATGTAGTACACAAAGAGGGGAAAACTTGAGTAAGTATTTAGACTTAATCATAAATAGTAGGAGGCGATGTAGCTGCGGCACTTGCTCCCTCCGCCAACGCAAATCAAGAGGTTAATGATCAATCCCTACCCTAATTTTTTCTGGAATGATGTTGGCTAAAAAGCTGATTGTCAGGGGTTTTAACTTGCTTGTTATTCCTGCTGTACTCCATGAATGCTTTTGAGAATGACATCAGTTGCCGGAACTCATCAGTAGACATCTCCAAAAATTGCCAAAGTCCTTCTATCACCCTTAGCGATCGCATTTTAATAATTGCCAAGTGCTTAATTTTACACTGCTATTCAATTGTTGATGATTTTTGCCCTCTACCTGTTTTCATCTCAAGTTTATCCACTGAGTAGATAGTATAGCGCTGTGCGCAGGCAACAGGCAACAGCTCCCGAAGGCAACAGGGGGAATAAAAGGCTGATCATATAAGACTTTTAGCTATTGGACATCTCCTGTAATTTGTAAATATGCCAGCGCACATTGCTATATCTTTGACAACTTGGAGGAAAAAACTTCAATAACTCTAAACGCTCATAAGTGAGATTAGATATGCTCTTAACTCCAGAATTAATCAATAAATGAATTGACTGAAAACATTGAAATATCCAGGGTAAAGTTGGTCTATTAGTAGGGCGACCTAATTGATTTTTAACAGTAGATTTAGTCCGGCTTAAAGTTTGACGTAGTTGAAGTTGACCTCAAGTATAGACCAACAAACATCAACCCATAATTAACCCCAAAGCTTCGATTCTATGGGGTGATTTAAGGAAGACACTATCAGTTAAAAACAGGGGGTATGGCCCAGAAACCTAAAACCTCTTTCTACAGACTGTTGCCCCTTGTATTTAGATCACATTTCTTCTTTCGTTAATTCCATCCTCTCCAGGACATTTGTCGCCCAAATAAATCGACCTGCTCGTTTTTTTTCTAGTTCTATTTTTGACTCTCTTAAGCTCACTTTAACTTGGAGTTGATCAGAAAAATCTGATTCAGATTTCGACTGTACTTCTTGAACATTAATTTGTTTCACTTCGTGAGCTAAAAACTTTTTTAACAGCTTTCTTGTTGCTGTTTCTGCATCTGGTTGACAAGCAAATTTTTCAGATTTTAAAGTGCGCAGTTTTTTGTCAACTTCAACTGGTTCTTTCTGGATTTTTTTCTCCATGAACTACCCCGCCGTGTAGACGGACGGGGTTTCTAAGTCCCCGTCAACAAAGTCCGCACTTTGA
>NZ_RCBY01000329.1 GCF_003838195.1 Okeania hirsuta | reverse complement strand
TTCCTGTAGATATTCACCCTTGGGTTTACACAAACGATATAAACGGACATGATATAATAACTATAATTAAATTTTTAATACTTGTAAAAAAGGTATGGTAAGGCTTAAATATGCGTGATTTTTTGCAGGTTTCACTGTTATTAGCTTATTCTTTATAAGAATTATAAAAAAGGTGATTATGCCTGTATTAATTATTTTTAACAATGGAAGTTTCACCTCAATATAGCATCACTTTTAGTAATTAGTATAAGAGGAAAAAAACTTATATGTAGCAATAATTCATCTGCTACTTAAAATTAGTAGGGAGTGGTGCATAACTCCCTACTTAATTAACTTAGTTAAATCTGCTGCAACTCATCTAAACGAGCCAAAACTTCTTGACTATGAATAGGCGGTCTTACCCCGAGAAAAATCTCCTGCAACATCCCATCTGGATCGATAATAAAAGTATGTCGCATTGAGAAAAAATTCATCCATGAACCGTAAGCTTTGTTAAACTAAGCCAGGTAAGTTACCCTACCCGACTCGTCTTCAGAACCGGACGTGAGACTTTCACCTCATCACGGCTCCTCTCTTAAACGTCCCTTTTCATGGGCACATCCCTGTCTTAGTGTCAACATATCGTCAACCCATAAATAATCTTCAGGTAAGTCCTGTAACTTTAGTTCTGCGTATGTCTTTTTATCTAAGGCAGTTTTAGTATCGTGGCAATGTCGGTGCAATAGTTGTTTATTTTTATATGTGTTGTCACCACCTTCAGACCTTGGTTTTATATGGTCAACTTCAATTAGGTCGTTTGGTCTAAAGGTTAGTCCACAAGATGCGCATTTATTCTTTTGCCGTTTTAACAGCGTTGTGACTTCTTTCCTTACGCCTGGATGTTTTCCAATTCTGCTGCTCCAATAAGTCCAGTCACCGTCATAGGGTGATTTATTATCTTTTACTTTAATATGCCGTATAATAGGTACATCAAAGTGCAGATTTAGTATATATTCGCCTTCGTTAAGTACCCAATTTCTGATTCCTTTTATGCTGGGGAAATACTTTTTCTTAACCCAAATGGCTGACTTATTCGGATGCCTCCTACTTGCCCATCTCCATAGCCTTTTCCATAGGAGGTCATCAATTTTTTTGAATATCTCCTTACTGACTACGGCTGAAAAGTAGTTAGCCCATCCTCTTATTACCGGATTTAATTTAGCTATTAGAGCTTTAGTAGGGGCAGTTTTGTGAGAATCACATATATCTGCCAGTTTCCGGTAGTGAGTTTTGATACTTTTAGAGGAGGGTTTTATCAGTGTTTTAAATCCTTGTTTAGTTGACTTAACCTTCCATTGCCTAACTGTAAAACCTAGAAAATCAAATCCAGGCTGATTCCCTTCATATTCTTCCAGGGTATGGGCAATTTTGGTTTTTCCTGGTTTTAGTTCTAGTCCTACCTGGTTTAACCATTCCTGTATTACGGCTTTTGCTTGCAGGACTACTTTGATATCTTCGTGAAGGATAACGAAGTCGTCAGCATAGCGTATTAGGGAGAGACTTTGACGTTTGTATTTCTTTGCCATTGCTCTTCCATTAGGATGTCTAATCGGGAGTTTTTCGGCAAATTCCATTACTCTTTCCTCTAGACCGTGTAAGGCGATGTTTGCTAGTAGGGGACTAATTACACCTCCCTGTGGTGTACCTTCCACAGATTTTAGGAATTGTTTATTATCAAACACTCCAGACTGTAACCATTGTTTAATTAATCGTCTGTATGGTGAATGACCTAATTTCCTCAGCAGTGCATCATGGTTAATTCGGTCGAAACATTTGGATATATCTGCATCAAGCACATATTTGGGTTTATGGTTAATGCTTATATAGATAGCCTCTATGGCATCATGGGTTGACCGTCCTGGTCTAAAACCATAACTGTTGGGTTCAAAGCGTGCCTCCCACTCTGGTTCCATACCTAACTTAACCAAGGCTTGTAATGCACGGTCGTACATCGTAGGGATTCCAAGTAGTCGCTTTTCATCCCTGCCTGGTTTTGGTATCCAGACTCTGCGGGTTGGGCTTGCTTTGAGGTGACGTGATGCGAGTAGATTCACCAAGTTGAATCGCTGCATTGGAGATAGATTTTTAATACCATCTACTCCAGCAGTTTTCTTGCCTTGGTTATCCTGTGTCACGCGCCTAACAGCTAGCAACCTTGCGTAATAGCTTTTGGTCAGAAGTTTTTGGTATCTGTGCATCTTGCGGAATTCGCCACTCATGGATGCTCTGTAAATCAATTTTTGTAATTTGAACACAGATTTCTCTACCTTCTTCCAATTAATATCCTTCCATTTAAGGTTAGGATTAATTGAAACTTGTGAGGGTATATCCTCTGTATCCCATGCTACGCTTAAAAATGGTTTAGGATTACCTAAGTTTCTTTTCAGTGTTTGAGCTTTGTTCATTACTATTCATTGCCTTACATTACGCCTAACAGTGGATACGTCTGCAAATTAATGCTTCTTATCCAATCCTACTCTCCCTAAGACCTACAACCTTTGTGTAGATTTACCTTGAATGGCTTCCTAAGTTCTCGACCTATACTCTTAGGTGTCTTAGAGAGGTTTCCTCGTTCCCTTATTCCTTATTTACGGCTGATTTAGTAGGATAAAATCTCCCGGAGGGTTCGGTATGGTTGTCGATAATCCCGTAAGTATAGAATTATCCATAGACCCTCTGACTTTCGTCCTACATCCCATAGCTACCTTTGAGATGGTTTGGAATAACGAGAGTTTGATTACCTTCCTGTTTGTCCACTTGTCAGCCTTTGCTTGCGGTATCGTTCCTGGTAACTGGTATTTTCCCGCTTTTAGGCCAGCTTCACCAGTTTGATGTTCAGTCTCACCAGTGTGGCCTATGCTTTCTACCTAGACAACGAGGCGGTGGAATTTCACCACTAAGGAAATAAGAGTTTTCCGATGGCCAAATATTTAACCTCCTTTAAGATTAGCCATGGAAGGCTAGATATATCTGCTTTTCAGCAGTTTGACTAACCAACGAGTCGCACACTAACACTTCCATCCGTATCAGCTAACAATGGAAATTTCAATCCCTCAGAATCACAAAATTCTGCATGAGAATCTACATCATCTGCACTAACACCTAAAATTTGAGTATTTCTAGAAATATATTTTGGCAAATCTTGTTGGAATCTACGCGCCTCAATAGTACAACCAGAAGTAAAATCTTTAGGATAAAAATAAAGCACTACCCACTGACCCCGATAATCAGATAAAGAAATTTCTCCATCTCCAGTATTCGTGGGTAAAGTAAATTCTGGTGCTGGTTGGTATAACTCCGGTAATTTTCCTCCAAGTGCCCAAGTATTAGGAATAAAGTTAAACCAAGTTATCAAAGCTAAACAGCTAGCTAAAAATATGCTAATTAGATTCCGACGGGTGGTCATAATTTACGATGAAAACTCTACTTCATATAAGTTTACTTGAAGAAGGCAGAAGGCAGAAGGCAGAAGGCAGAAGGCAGAAGGCAGAAGGCAGAAGGGAAAATTGCTGATGGATAGTCTTCAATACGCCACTCCGTGTCTACAAACCCCAAGCAATTTTCAGCACCGCAAGTGACAGTGGGGTATTAAACCCATAAAAGAAAAGATAAATTTAGGAAAAAATTTTCTCTGGGGAAATTGTTAAAATCTAATATTTTATTTTGGATTTTGAGGAAAAATAGCGTTTATCAGAAAAGCCAGAAAATTTATTATATAATAAGCAACTTGTACAAAAATTTTACCCATAAAATTAGGAAAAATGGAAGAAGATTTACCACAAATATCAAGTCCAGCAACAGTATTAATGGTGATTGATAATCAAATAGTTACTATAGAAATTGATGGTATAAATGCACCAATAACTGGAGGTAATTTTGTTGATTTAGTAGAACGAAATTTTTATGATGGTGTCAGATTTCATCGCATCGAAAATCAACCACAATTTTCATTAGTTCAAGCAGGAGACCCTTTCAGTAGAAATCCAGATATTCCTTTGGAACTTTTAGGAAGTGGTAATTTTGTCGATCCACTAACAAATGAAACTCGATTTATTCCTTTAGAAATTCGGCCGTTAGGACTTGGGCAAGAAATTATTTACAATCAAATAGTTTCTCCTCCATTACAACTGCCAAATGTAGTAGGTGCAATTGGAATGGCTCGTATAGAAGTGTTAAATTCTGCATCTTCTCAATTTTATATTCCCTTGAATGATTTATCAGTATTAGATGGTAGTTTTGCCGTATTTGGTAATGTAATAGATGGGTTAGATGTTATAGAAGAACTAGAATTAGGTGATAGTATTACTGCTGTGAGAGTTACTCAAGGAATAATCCCTAGTCGAGTTTCACAAATTATTACTGATACTACTCTGCTCAATAATTTTATTAATATTGTTAATCGTGCCAATATTCCATTACCTATTGATTTCTTTCAAGTTTTAACAGAAGGAGATGATATTTTTCCAATTTCTACAGAATTATCTCAAGAAGTATTTGGTGTTTTAGGATTAGAAGGAAATGATGAAATTACAGGTTCAATACTTAATGATGTAATTAATGGTAATCAAGGAGATGATAGTTTAGATGGTAGAGATAGTTCCGATTATCTTCGGGGTGGAAAAGGGTTTGATTTATTATCTGGTGGTCCTGATAATGATATTCTGAATGGCAACTTAGATAGTGATACTTTATTTGGTGGTAGAGGAGATGATTTTTTACGCGGTGGTAAAGATAGTGATGTATTAACTGCTGGGGAAGGAAATGATATTTTAATTGGTGATGCTGGTACGGATAATTTGGCTGGTGAAGCAGGTGCAGATACTTTTATTTTGACATTAATAGAAAATGAAGAATATAATGCAGATATAGTAGCAGATTTTAATTTTTTAGAAGGGGATAGAATCGGTGTTTCGGTACAAATATCTTCCCTATCTTTTACTCAAGAAGGAAATAATACAGTTATTCAATTAGAAGGTGAAACAGAGGAAGATAATAGGATTCTTGGTACTGTGAATAATTCGACAGCAGAGGAAGTGAGAAGTGCCAGTTTCTTTTTCGATTTTACTACTATTTCTGTTCCTGATGCACTGCCTTTTGGAGATGCAGCTTTGAGAATTGGATAATTGAATTTATGGAAAAGTTTATTAGTAGAAAAAGAGGAATATAATATCAAGTATTTTAGTTTTAACTAGAGCTGTTTTTATTTCTTATACTTTACTGTACAAGAATGAAAAAAATTAGGTAGTGCTCAACAATGATTAAAAGAAGTTTATCCTCATTTTCAATTGACCTTCTTCCTGTACTTAAGCAGTTTTGTCGGCAACAAAATTTAAGAATAGAATATAATGAAGTAGCAAATTTTGGACAACTCAAGGAACTAAGGAACTAATCAACCAATGGAACAAATAAAAAGTACCGAAGAATATTTAGAAGAGCTAGAATTAGTTGATTTAGAAGGCCAAGAAGTCACAGTGGAAATGGTGGTACAAAAGGTATCCCAGGAAGAAGAAGAAGAAGAAAATGAAAATGAAGAAGAGGAAAATGAAAATGAAGAAGAGTCTGGTGAGAGAGAAAAAATTACTGTTACACTCAATTCCGCCGCTGCTCCAGTAACAGCAGCTAACTTTGTCAATCTGGTAGAGCAAAATTTCTATGATGCTCTGGCATTCCATCGGTTTGTAGAAGGTTTTGTAGCTCAAGGTGGCGACCCCCAGGGCAGAGATCCGGATTTTTTGATTGAAGATTTAGGCTCGGGGAAATTTATTAACCCTGCAACAGAAGCACCACGGGAAATACCTTTGGAAATTCAAGTTGCAGACACAGGAGAAATTGTCTATAACGAAGTAGTTGCCGATCCAGTAGAGTTATCCCATGAAGCAGGGGTCATAGCTATGGCTCGCTCTCAAGCATTAGATACAGCTTCTTCGCAATTTTACTTTACCTTGGATAATGTTGCCGATCAACTGGATGGGGGTTATGCAGTATTTGGTGAAGTGAGCGAAGGTTTTGATTTTGTGCAAGAGATTCGAGAGGGCGATCGCATTCTTGTAGCTAGGGTAGTTGATGGAGATATATCTAGTAGAACTTCAGAGATAGCTACTGAATCAGATTTACTCAATGATTGGATTAATGCGGACAATGAAGTGAAGGTATCTTATGTTCTTTCTATTGATGAAGATACTGAAAATGAAAATGACGATAGCGATGCTGATTCTGCCGAGGATGATATTGTTGAGACATCTATACTAGATGACGCTATCCTTGCC
>NZ_RCBY01000328.1 GCF_003838195.1 Okeania hirsuta | reverse complement strand
TTTAGCTCCTCTATTGCCATAAGACCAGCGTAAAAGAGTTGAAGAAATACCAATAACACAAGTGAGAGGAGTGCGTAATTCATGACTCATTGTGGCTAAAAATTCACTCTTAGTACGATTAGCTGATTCTGCTGCTTGTAGAGTATCATAAAGTTCTTGAGTCCGTCTAGCCACTTGCTTTTCTAAAGTTTGTTTTTGCTTTTGCAATTCTTCATATAATTGAGCTTGGTAAATAGCGATCGCTAAGTGTTCTGCTATTTCTTTGAGAAATATTTTTTCATGATCTTGCCACTCTCGAATCGAACAGTGATGGGCAATTAATAATCCCCATAATTGTCGATTGACTATAATTGATACTACTAATTTAGCTTTGACTTGATGTTGTTGCATCAATTCTACTAAACAAGGAAATTTACCATAAACTACTTCTGTATCAGCTATAGCACGAACAAATGTTTTACTATATTTCACGATCGAGTTATGGGGAGGAAAAAAGCAGTTTTCTCCTTCACTTAAACCTAATACTGAAGAAATTTTTTCGGATGCTAATGCTTCATATTTAACAGTACCTTTTCTTTGATTGTCTGTTGTAATATTATTTGTTTTATTTGTTAATGATAAGGAATAATTAAATTGATAAATTAATAATCTATCAACTTTAATCAATTTTTGAACCTGCTCTACAGTCGTTGATAAAATTTCTGGTAGTTCTAAACTTTGACGAATTTGAGTTGTGACTTGATTCAGAAGTATCTCTTGTTCTAGCTGTTGGTTTAGAGCTTGCTCAATAGGTTTACATACTAATGGATATTGTTGATTATTCAGTATTGAATCCGGTCCTGATAATCCATAAATACCAACTATTGAATCATTTATTGATAGTAAATTTGATGTCTGAGAATAAGATTTTTTTTTCTTGATTGTTTGACTACTTGTTTGCTCTAAAATAGAATCTATATTTTCATTAGAAGTCAATAATTTTAGTAATTTCAAGGTAAATTCATCCTGGAGATTTGGATTATTGACTTTCAGGTTATTTATTTGAGATTTAATTTGAGAGATGAGCGCTGAGTTACTATTATCTTCTTCTATAATATTAAAAATCTGGTATACAAAAAGTGTGATTGCCTCTGGGTCAAAAGTTAAACCTACATTAAATTTGAAATTTCCCACATTTTCCCTTGAAAAAGGAAAGGTAGAAGAGTTAGATTGTAAATTATGATCTTTTTGTCGGTCTTCTGTCTTCTGACTTTGATTATCTGATGACTCCTTGACTATTGTGCCCCACAAAAGTCCATTAAACTCCTCTGAAATAACTACTGTAAATTTTAGGTCTGGGAATTTATGAGATTGGGTGGTGGCAAGTATATCTTCCGTAATTAATATAGTCTTCAAACCTTGAGTTGTTTGTTGCAATAGCTGACTTAAAAGCTCAAGGGTATTTAAAGGTAAAATTAAGTTTGGTTTTGCAGGTGGAAACTGGGCATCCCCGGTGATTTTGGATAAAATGGCCATAAGAATATTCCGGACCAGGACAAAGAGTATTGCTTATGTAATTATTAAGCTTTTTTTTATATTTTAGATTATTTAATCTAACTGTAAATTTATCCAAGTTAACATATTCTCATAGCATATTTTTTCATACTGCTTATTCTTCATTATTTTCAATGACCAACCTAGTTCAGCTTACACTCTATTCCACTGTTGGAAACTTACCCTTCCACGATTTTCAAGTTAATACTACTACTTTAGTAAAAAAAGTAGCAGAAAAATTTCGACAACAACCAGAATTACCAGGAGTTATCATTACTAAAAATACAAAAATGTTGGGTATGATTTCACAAGTCAGATTCTTAGAGTATATGAAATCACCAGGAAATAAATACTTTTATTCTAGGCAACCTGTTAGCGAATTGTTAGATTTTCTTAGCACTCCTCCTTTAGTTCTTTCTGAAAATTTTCAAATTAATGCTGCAGTACTAACTGCCCTAAATAGACCAAAAAATTATATTTACGAACCAATAATTATAGTGTTGTCGAATGGCAATTTAAGATTGATAGATTTACATGATTTACTATTAGCACAATCGGAAATTTTAGTAAAAGCGTATAACATGATTCAAGATAAAACGGAGAAATATAAATCAGAAATTTCCGAATTATTTCCTCAATACGAGGATAATAATGATGAACCTACTGGTTTGCTGTTAGATTCTAAATCTCTGATCGAATAAATTAAAAACAAACTCAAACAGTGAAATAATAAGTCAAACTAACTGATAAAAAAAAAGCTGATTTTTGATCTATTATTTCAATATTGTCTAATTGTTTCCAACAAATTTCTTAGGCGGTAGATGGTAGGTGTAAATTCAAGTGAAAACACTGGAAAGGGAGCAGAAATTTGGGATATTCCTTCAATATCGCTTCAATAGAACATTTTTATGATACTTAATCATCCGGATATGGTATATAAAACAAATTTAATCTGTGTTCAACATTTAGTATTGTAATCCTTAA
This sequence comes from Okeania hirsuta, assembly GCF_003838195.1. Classification (GTDB taxonomy): domain Bacteria; phylum Cyanobacteriota; class Cyanobacteriia; order Cyanobacteriales; family Microcoleaceae; genus Okeania; species Okeania hirsuta. The sequence goes on along the minus strand of NZ_RCBY01000328.1, from coordinate 3,838 downwards.
AGCGGTTGTGTATATAATATCTGGAAATTAGGAAAAAGGGAAGATTTAACTAGAAACAGCGGTGAGTTTTTTATAAATTATGCACGGATTGATATAATATTCAGATTATTTACAATAGTCTATCAATGCAGTAAACTAAACCAAGATATTAGCTATTTTGCATTTAAACCATATATCTAAAATTTGTGCCAAAAGGAACTCTTAACAGTGGTGCGACCCCGCATCTGTAGTAGACGCAAGGGAATGGGCGCTCCTGTGAAGGATATAGAATTTAAATTATTCTTAGCTTAATTAGGAATGAAGAGTTACTAATTCATCAGAATGTGTGGAAGATAGCTCTTAATAAATTATAATTTAAGCATCATAGTAAACTATGCTCTAAACTCCGAATTAGTAGTCTGATACCTTTAATAATAAATGTCTATATCTATAAGTTTAAATTTAGGAGAAATACAATGAAGTTACCAACTTTTCTAATAATAGGAGTACAGAAGGCAGGAACTACATCCGTCTATGGATATTTAAAGGAACATCCCCAGGTGTATATGAGTCCCATTAAGGAAACAAATTTTTTCGCTACAGATTGGGAAAACAATACAGAAAAAAAACCAGATACAGGAACAAGAAAAAGAATTAATAGCTGGGAAAGATACTGTGAACTATTTATGAATGTAAAAGATGAGATTGCTATAGGAGAAGCTTCTCCTAACTATCTTGTTAACTATAAAACTTCATCGGAAATGATTCAACGTTATGTTCCTGATGTGAAAATGATTGCTATATTGAGAAATCCTGTAGACAGAGCTTATTCTGATTATTTAATGCACCTTCGCGATGGGATAAATGTGGGAAAAGTTCGTTCTCTAAGCGAACAAGTTAAATTTCGTGCAGATAGTTCTTCAACAATCAAGAAAGGATTATATTATTCTCCTATCAAACATTATTTTGATAGTTTCGACCGGGAAAAATTAAAAATTATTCTCCATGATGATTTAACTAAAGATTCTTTAAAGGTTATGCAAGAGATTTATAGATTTATTGGGGTAGATGATACATTTAACCCTGATACTTCAAAGCGTAGTCAAAGTGCGGCTGTACCTAAGAATCAAACATTGAATAATTTATTGAAAACAAAAAATCCAGTTAGGACAGCTATTTCATCAACGCTTAGAGTATTAATGCCTTTAGAAATGCGGCAGAAATTACGCTCTAGTATAATTAAGTTAAATTCAGCAGGAAAAGAACTCAAACCTCTTTCTTCAGAAGAGCGTCAACTATTAACTGAATTCTACCGTGAAGATATTCTCAAATTACAAGATTTAATTGATAGAGACCTTTCATCTTGGTTGGAATAGTATGGTAAGCATTCAGTATTCAGCAGTCAGCTATCAGCTTTATTATCTTTAAAAGAGAAAAAGCAATTTTATCAAAGTTTTAGAGTAGGAATCTCTGTCTGCTAACTATAACGTCTTAGTTTTTCTATTGTTGTCGCTTTTGTGGTGATGAAAAATTAGGCACTCATAACTATAACGTCTTAGTTTTCCATCTACTAAGTAGGTTACTTCTACAAATCAGGCACCCATAACTATAACGTCTTAGTTTTGCCATCTAGTAAGTATGATCGGGACTTACGCATGAGGTACGAAAAACAACGATCCCCCTAAATCCCCCTTAAAAAGGGGGACTTCCGGTTTCCCCCCTTGTCAAGGGGGGTTAGGGGGGATCTCCAGCAGTGTATCCACACTTACTGAAAAATTCGGCGTTGGTAAATTAGTGTATGATATGAATCTTAATTCTTTAGGAGTCAGGAGTCAGGAGTCAGAAGGAAAGAAAGAAGAAGAAACCCCGAGTAGAAAGATAAAGTTTTTCGGGGAGCGTAAAGGTCACGGAGTTCTATTGCGCTCTTATCCAGACATGGTATCATATCTCAAATTACCAACGCCAAAAATTCTATACAATAATGTTCTAGCACGTTGCTGAAATACTGAGAAAATTTTTGAGGCAAAACATTGGGTGGTTATTTATAAGAATTTTTTTTAGGTTGGGTTGAAGTAAGAAAGTTATGATGGTTATGGAAAATCGATGTTTGTATTTGTAGCTATTACAATAATTGTAAAAATTCTTTTATTGAGCTATGAATTTTCCTAAAACAAATCAGCAGAATCAGATACCACGACGTTTTCGAGAAAGAATACAAGTAGCTAAAGATAAAAAACTTAAGGAATTAAACTTAAGTAATGTTTCTTTGAGCAGAGATGATGAAATATTGACTGAAATCCCTACTGAGGTTTGGAAGCTAGAGCAGCTAGAAGTATTAAATTTAAGAAATAATCAATTAACAAACATTTCGGAGTCAATCTCTAAACTCACCAATTTAACTAGGCTTTATCTAGGTGGTAATCAATTAACAACTATCCCGGATTCAATCTCTAAACTCAGGAACTTAACTGGGCTGGATTTAAGTGATAATCAATTAAAAAACATCCCGGAATCAATCTCTAAACTCATCAATTTAACTGGGCTTTATTTAGGTGGTAATCAGTTAACAAATATCCCGGAATCAATTACTCAACTCACCAATTTAATTAGGCTTGATTTAAGTGATAATCAATTAACAACCATCCCGGATACAAATTTGAGAAATTAAACGAATGGAAAAGTAATGGCAGACAAAAAACTAACTGCGATAATTATCCCTATGATGAAGTGGATATCCGAAGTTTAATTGATCATGTAATAGACATTGATGATGTAATAGACGGAGACTTGAGTAGAGAATTTTTACAAGCTAGTCATCGTCCAAATGATATTTATATAGTTGATAGTAGAGATTTTGTTATAGATAGTAATAATATTGTTGGGAATAAAACCATGACAAAAAAAATTGTCAATGACCAAAGCCAAAATATAGAAAATAAAGATGGAAATATTGTGGGTAATGTATTCGGTGACGAGAGTAAGATTCAAGGTAAAGTAACAGCAAATTCTCCAGAACCAGAAATAGAAAAACCCAAGAAATTTGGATTTCTAGATTCCTTGACTTGGATGCAGAATGGGCAAATTATTTACTACTTGTTATGTACAATATTTGCCATTATTGGCATTGCTATATTGTTTATCCATCCAAAATCGGTAGAGAAATTTCAAGAGATATTTCTCACTCCGCAAGTAGAAAAAGAATTCGATCAAAGGGAGTAATATTATGTCTGATTATAGCTGCACAGTTTTAGCTGTGTCAATCTACTACAAATTTTACTTTTGAATTTTTAACTTCCTAACGCACCCGACAAACCTTACTTTTGACTTTTGACTTCTGACTTGATATAAAATTGCATCCTCAGAAAATTGATACTTTGCCATTAGTCTAATCCATATTCATTTTTTAATCTAGTGCAGGATGGCAGAAATAAGTGACCAGTAGAAGCAATGCCTTCTTCCTGAGATAGAATACTCAGAAGTGTGATCGCGATCGTAAAATAAATGGTCAATAGCCAAGCTAAAAATGATCGGCATTGAGTTGGATCCTTGAGTCAGTATGACCATGAATCTGAATCTGGTTAATCATCCTCTGAAAACCCCTGAAATTTCCAGATAAAAGGTCTGGCTAGAGTACAGTTGAAATAGTCAATAAAATTCAGTATCTTCTGCTTGAGGTCTGAGGTGGAAGAGAAACTGCTACGCCGGAGTAAACGCCTGGCCAAAATAGAGAACCAACACTCAATTTGATTCAGCCAAGAAGTATGTTTAGGGATATAAACAAAGCGAATCCGGTGAGACTCGTCAGACAAAAAAGCAGCACGAGTTACCATAGACTGGAGAATACCTGATTTCTGTTTCA
>NZ_RCBY01000327.1 GCF_003838195.1 Okeania hirsuta | reverse complement strand
CCGTCCATCACCGGCATATTGAGGTCCATGAGGATCAAATCATAGACGTTAGAAGAAACCATCTCGAGAGCGATTTTTCCATTTTCGGCCACATCTGCCTCAATGTCCCATTTCTTCAGGTATTTTTTCCCTACCATGACATTTACCCGATTATCTTCCACCAACAGCACTTTCTACCATGAGCCATGAGATTCGTACGCTATGAATGCAGAAGTCGGAATCTCTCATTACTTTTAGAGGATAATCCCAAAGAAAATCAAATTCCCAGTCTCAAGGCACTGGAATTCTCCGCTCGTCATCTGCTTTCCTCATCACGATATCCTGGATTATTCTAAAATTGAAGCGGGGAAAACTCAGTTTTTGAATCGGAAGCATTTGATTGGAAGACCTCATGCTCAATTGCATAAAACTTTTCTCCTTCAAAGCAAGAGATAAAAATATCGCCTTGAAACTGTCTTCAGCCAAGAAGCTGGAGTACAAAATTAAAGGCGATAGTTTTCGCTTAAATCAAATCCTTACCAAATCTGGTAGGTAATGCCTTGAAATTTACAGATCAAGGAGAAGTTAGCTTTGGCTACAAGGGTGGAAGGAGCGGATCAGGAAGAAACAGGATCTTCACTTTTTTGTATCAGATACAGGTATTGGGGATACCGCAGGACAAGGTTGAAACATTTTCGAGCAATTTTACCCAGGCATCGGAAGCAACGACCCGTTGAATACGGAGGAACGGGCCTGGGATTGGCGATATGCAAGAAGCTGGTCGAACTTCAGGGAGCGAAATAGTCTGGAAAGTGAGTTGGGGAAAGGAACCACCTTTTTGGTTCACACTGTCCTTCACAAAAGGTGCTTCTCTTTGGCAGGAAGATAAAGGCAAAGCTCAGGTATTCAATTGGAGTAAGGGCTCTTTGAAAGGTATGAAAGTGCTGTTGGTGGAAGATAATCGGGTAAATGTCATGGTAGGAGAAAAAATACCTGAAGAAATGGGACATTGAGGCAGATGTGGCGAAAATGGAAAAAATCGCTCTCGAGATGGTTTTTTCTAACGTCTATGATTTGATCCTTCATGCACCTCAATATGCCGGTGATGGACGGATTGACAGCTACTGAAGAGATTCGAAAAAAGATGGAAACTACTACATTCAATTGCCAATAATAGCCCTTACTGCCGATGTATCGGAGAATGTAAAGGAAAATATTCTACAATCAGGCATGAATGATTTACCTGACCAAACCCTTCGATCCCGAAGATTTATTAAAAATCTCTAAGCTCCTATTTCCGGGGAGTTCCGAATGAGAGAATTTCGATTCAATAAATTAGCCTCCACCCAAGGTGAGGGCCCCATTGCCTCTCAAAAAAGGCTTTTATTTTTATGGGACGAAAGAGGAAGTGCAAATTCACCATTCAAATCAAAGCCGAGGATACAATAAGCTCGAACTTGGATACTTGCTCTGAACTAGAACCCAGAGCTTACTACCGCTTTTTTTTCTCTATGCTTCATAAGCGATTGCTAAAACTGCTTAGCCTTGCAAACATAAGCCCTGGCATAAGACCGTGGTTTTTCAGGTGATACAAAAACACCCACTCCAGTCAATTTAGCTGAGCGCGCATCTATGTTTTTTAATATTTGCTAGGGAGTATCCGTTTCCTTCTCCTTTTTTTTACGAGGGGCCTTTCTCCGTCTCCTTACCCTCTTGCGACGTTCTCTCTTTCTTTCGAATAAGCTTCGTATTGTATCCCAATGCTCGACTGTCAAAATTCCTTTGACTTGCTCATCGGCACTGGACTGAAGCTTCATCATTTCTTCCCGCATGGCTTCTCTGTCGCCTTCCGAAGATTCAAAAATCTCCCGCCTCTTGCTGCGCATATCTTCCTGGATAGCCTTCATTTCCTCCACCTGATCATCCGTTTAAACTCAATTTAACTTTGAGGAATCCATATTAGGTCCATTCCTCTTCTCCCGCGCCCTCGGGACCTTGTGCCCACATTTCTGTTCCGAGAGAGATGAGTAGGCCTAAAAACAGGTTATTTAAATAGTCTCATAATAATTAATTAAATGCTGTGTGAATGTTGTCTTTTCTTACAGATTGCTCAAGTTCTTACATCTGTGTCTGAACCTAAAATTTCATTTCTTAGACAAATAAAGTCTCAACTATATTCCCTTCTGGCACAATTTCTGCAAAATGAACAAACGAAGAGATAACTCTCCTATATCTCTCAGTGAGGATCGGTCATTACCCCTGACCACTTTTGTAGAAAAACCCTCCAAAATATTTACACAATTCATAGCTATAAAAAGAGAAAATCCCGAGGGATGAAATAAATTTTTCTTACCCTTTTAAAAATGATTTTTTACTCATTTTTTATTTAAACATCGATAAAAATGTCATTTTAAACCCAAATCTTACTTTATACTTGAAGCTATAAATAATATTATTACAATTTGTAACGTAGTTAAAAATAAGAAAACCAATCACACAAACGATTTAACCGTTTCTTTCAGGAAAAACTACAGTTGATCCAAAGAGTAAGCGAGACAGTCCAAAAACTCCTATACTTGTAACATCAACAGCAAGATATTTGACGTTCTGATTTCACTCTCCCAGCTAAGTCTGACTCACTCAAAGAGTATGGGCTGCTTATAGTTTTTAGAGCAAGGGCTGAGGTTGATTTCACACAAAGTGTTTGAGTCCTCGGTTTTTAGAGCAAGGGCTGAGGTTGATTCATGCAAAAGCATTTGAGTCCCTCGGTTTTTTAGAGCAAGGGCTGAGGTTGATTCATGCAAAGCATTCGAGTCCCTCGGTTTTCTAGAGCAAGGCTGAGGTTGATTCATGCAAAGCATTCGAGTCCTCGGTTTTTAGAGCAAGGGCTGAGGTTGATTCACACAAAGTGTTCGAGTCCCTCGTTTTTAGAGCAAGGGCTGAGGTTGATTCATGCCAAAGCATTCGAGTCCCTCGGTTTTTAGAGCAAGGGCTGAGGTTGATTCATGCAAAGCATTCGAGTCCCTCGGTTTTTAGAGCAAGGGCTAGGTTGATTCATGCAAAGCATTCGAGTCCCTCGGTTTTTAGAGCAAGGCTGAGGTTTGATTCATGCAAAGCATTCGAGTCCCTCGGTTTTTAGAGCAAGGGCTGAGGTTAATTCATGCAAAGCATTCGGTCCCTCGGTTTTTAGAGCAAGGGCTGAGGTTGATCACACAAAGTGTTCGAGTCCCTCGGTTTTTAGAGCAAGGGCTGAGGTTGATTCATGCAAAGCATTCGAGTCCCTCGTTTTTAGAGCAAGGGCTGAGGTTGATTCATGCAAAGCATTCGAGTACCTCCGTTTTTAGAGCAAGGGCTGAGGTTGATTCATGCAAAGCATTCGAGTCCCTCGGTTTTTAGAGCAAAGGGCTGAGGTTGATTCATGCAAAGCATCTCGAGTCCCTCGGTTTTTAGAGCAAGGCTGAGGTTGATTCATGCAAAGCATTCGAGTCCCTCGGTTTTTAGAGCAAGGGCTGAGGTTGATTCACACAAAGTGTTCGAGTCCCTCGGTTTTTAGAGCAAGGCTGAGGTTTGATTCACACAAAGTGTTCGAGTCCCTCGGTTTTTAGAGCAAGGGCTGAGGTTGATTCATGCAAAGCATTGAGTCCCTCGGTTTTTAAAGCCATCTTGTCTATGCAGATGGCTTTTTTCATTTAGGTTCGTGACCAAATCTCTTTCCCCACAATCATTAGAATACTATCTTTTCAGACTTTTGCAGTAGATTGCAATACGCATGCATAACAATATTTTTGATACGGACCTCCACCCTTTAACTGAAATTGGGAGAAATCGTGAAAAATCTTTCACGATATGGCGAGCGAAACACGCAATGAGGAGCTTAGCCTAACCCTAAGTGAACTCAGGACAAGTATTGGAGAACCTTTTTTGTTTGTGATTTGTGGCGAAGTAAAGGCAGGAAAAAAGCAGTTTTATCAATGCTTTTGCTAAACGTGGGGAAAGATGTGGTGAAAGTTGCTCCTGATCCTTGTACAGATACGATACAGCAATTGATCTATGGAGACAGGCTTCTAGGTCGAAATAAACCCTACCTAAAAAAGATCATTCAGCCGTCGATATCCTTCGCAAAATCTCCATTGTTGATACACCCGGAACCAATACCATTTCAGAACATCATCAGGAGATTACTGAAAGATTGTTCCTTCGCAGTGATCTCATCGTATTTGTGTTTTGAGGCCAAAAACCCCTATCGCAATCAGCCTGGGATTTTTTTTTGATTTCATTCATAAAGATTGGCAAAAGAAGACATTTTCGTACTTCAGCAAGCGGACTTCATGAACGAAGCTGATTTGCAGGTGAATATTGAAGGAGTTAGAAAGCATGCATTCAAAAAAGGCATAAGTGATCCAAAAGTATTTGCTCTTTCAGCCAAACGAGAACAGGAAGGTGATCATGCAAGCAGTGGTTTTGGCAAGCTCAACGATTACATACGGGGACATATCACCAACCTGAATGCCTACAAATTAAAGCCCAGAAGTACAGTTTCCACCTCCAGGAACCTCCACGCCAGGCTTGAGACTACCCTCAAGGCCATGGAGGATCAATTGAAAGCAGATCGGGATTTCCGTGCAGATATTCACCATTACCCTGCAGGATCAGGAAGAAAGATCACAAAGACAGGTCGATGCTTTAATTCGCAATATGCTGGAGGATTACGATCGGATTTACGCTTGAAAGTCAACAAGCCCAAAGCGATGGCATGGGGTTCTGGCTCTTTACCAGAAAGAGCTTTAATGTCCGTTTTTAGCAAGGCTGATTCCCCCAGGAAGTTGGTTAAAAAGCCTGAGCGAGAGTTAGAACAAGATCTGACAAAGAATTTAACGACAGGCTGAATGAAGGAGTCGAAGAAATTGCAGATAGCATTCGGTACAGATGGTGCAAAAATCAATTGACCTGAAAATCCAGAACTCTCAAACTGTGCTCCGCCCCAGGCAAGACATTTTTGGAGACATATCTGAAAGCGAGGAGAATTGTTCTTAGAGAATTAAGGGAAGGATTTTCGGATTTTATTAACCAACTGAAAGCTTTGTTGGCAAAGAAAGTTTCCCGGAAGCCTCTAAACCCTCGCCCAATATTGCTGCAGGAAGTGGCATGGCTGTAATTGGAGCTGTTTTGGCCACTGTTACTTCTGGCAGTAGCTTTTGATATTACAGGCGGAATAATAAAGCGCGGCGGGAATAATGTTTGCTGGCGAACGATCCTTTTTGAAAAGAGGAAAAATTCTCGGAAGGCTTCAAAAAGGAAATTGACAAGGTAGAAAACAAGCTTTCCACTAACCTGGATCATAAATTAAAAGCCTACATTCTCATCATATTCGCAAAAAGATTGACAGCAATTTTACTGAGTTTTGATTAAATTGCTGGATGAAGAAGGAAAGGCATGTTGGGAAAATTAGCGGTCCAACATGCTTTTTACACGCCAAAGCCTGGACAAACTTGAGAGGAACTTAAACATTAAGACTCCTCTTTACGTTCAACCTAAGCTTTACCTACGTAACCCCTAAAACATTAGCTCCTATATGGATCTGACCGAACTTAGGAAACTTGTAAGACAAGGAGAAGGCTTTCAACTGAATTTAAACGCAAAGCCAAATACCCGGAAAAAAATAGCCCGGAATTTGTCGCATTTGCGAATTCCGAGGAGGCATTCTTTTGCTGGGCGTGGACGATGACGGCAGCATATATGGCAGTAAGAATTCTGGAGAAGATCAATTCATTCTCGAAGATTTTCTGGAAAAGTACCTCGTTCCCAAAATCGACTTACAAAATCCTGAGAATTCCTGTTAAGCTCGCAACGGGAAGTACTTGCCTTTCAGGTCAAATCTAGCTACCGTAAACCCCATTTTATTCGTTACCCCGACAGAAATAGTGATAAGCAAAGCCTATGTCCGGGTAAAAGACATTGAGTTGTAAAGGCCAGCAAGGAAATGGTACGTGTACTCAGACACAATAAGGATAAGCAGGGGTTTCCTTACGAAATAGCAGAAGCCGAAAAAACAAATTCTGACCTACCTGGAAGAGCATGCAGGCATCAACCTTCAAACCACTTCAAGAGCTTCTCAAAAGCAATCGCAGCAGGCATCCAGCAAACTGGTCATTCTGAACAAGAGCAGGAATCCTTTCTATCAATCCCAGCGAGAAAGGGGATATTTTCCCTGAACAAAAAAAGGCCTTCGAGTAATCGAAACATTCCAATAATAAAAAATTACCAAACTCACAGGTATTTATACAATTCAATTCAGATCTTACCGTTATGATGTAAGATTAGAACAATTCTGTTAATTATTTTAACTAGATTTGTTACCTACTGATTGAATAAGTCAAGGTCATTTTATTTGAAGAAACACTAACAGGGACCGATAACAACCATTTTACTCGTTCCGGACTGG
>NZ_RCBY01000326.1 GCF_003838195.1 Okeania hirsuta | reverse complement strand
TTGCCTGTTGCCTGTTGCCTGTTGCCTAAAAGCGATAAATTTTTGGCTTTATTCAAAATTGATATGCACCCATTGAAGATGCTAGAAAAATGAGAGAATTTCAGATTCGCTTAATTCAAAACCAACAAGAAAAAGATGCAATGTATTATCAACGTTGGTTAGTGTTAAGAGCACCAATAAATATGGAAATAGGAACAGAAAAAGATGAATATGAAGATAGTGCTTTACATATTATTGCTGTTTACGAACAACAAATTATTGGGTCAGCTAGACTGCGGGAAATATCTCAGGAATTAGGAAGTATTGCATATCTTTGTGTTTTGCCTGAATTTCAATCTCAGGGAATAGGAACAGCTTTAACCAAAGAAATCATTGAAATTGCCAAGCAAAAACAACTAAAATCTTTGAGAGTAATGACTCGTCTCAGTGCTTCTAAGTTCTATAAAAGAATAGGTTTTATCGAAACTGGCGAGCCATTTCAATTTTTAGGCATACCCCATCAATTTATGTACTTTAACTTGCTTTTTTCTGAGGATAATTTACAAGCACTTTCTCAGTAATTTTCCGTTCAATTGTGAAATTAATATGGCTAACATAATACTTAATAAATTCATAACTATTAGTCGCATCGCAGGAACCTTTAAGTTGAATAGTTTTACTTTTATCTTTGACTAACCTACCTTCACAAGTGTATCTAGATCCATCAGGTTTAACTACAGCTAATTGAGTTTGAATTAACGTTCTATCAGAGTTTATATCAATATCTAAAAAATTAATCTTATAATCAAACCATTCCCAACCATGATGGAACATAAGTTCCCTTTCCAACGCCTGAATACAAGTTGGTAAAATGCCCCAACCTCGATACACACCACCTAATAATTTAATATTGCCCGTTCGTAGCAAAATAGACTTAAAAGATTCCCCATTGAGTAATCCATAATATCTACCATCAGGAAAATCAATCATAGTAGGTGCGAATCTATGGCCACCAAAGTGACTTGCTTTCCAAATCCTAGTATTTTTTAAACCCAATTCGGAAATAGTTTTTTTAGCTTGCATATAAAACGGATTACCATATTTAGCACAGCACTTATCATGGCTACCGTGAGTACAAACTAACATATCCCTAATTTGATTTTCTTGAATATTAATATCTAAATTATCCCCGGCTAAATATTTTTGAATAACAGGAGCCATTTTTTCAGGATGATCTACATCAAATTCATATTTTTTATAACCATTTATAAATGAACTTTGCTCTTTTTCATAGATTAAAATTTTTCTATTATTTTGTCTTTGATTTTGATTTTGAGTGATTAGTAAAAATCTGACTGAAAGCTTAGATTTACTGACTTCTCTCATCAAAATATCTAAGTTTTCTGGTAGATAACGAGACTCGGAAGCATTATAATCCCAAGGATAAGGGCACTCTATCAACACATATATTGAATAGTTTGTACCACTTCCAATAATATCTTCATTTGCTTGTCGGCAAGCATCAGCGCAAAAAAATGTATTCATGTTTAAACTCCAGGTTCTACAAAAATAACTCTTTCATTAACTAACTTCGATAACATTGGCATAATATCTATTTCCCAGTCATAATCTGGGAGTAAATTTATGACGTCTTTTCCAGTAAATGTTTCTCGACTAAATAAATTTTCAATAAACTTTTCTGGCACTCCTTTAATAGATACTTCTTTACCAGAAACTATGATTTTATATTCATCTTCTCGCTCGGATATTTGAGAAATTTTTAAACGTTGAAATTGAGGTATTTTAAACTTAGTTTCAATACCATTATCAAATATATTAAATCCGGCTTGATATGGCAAAGCATATTGATAGATAGGTTTTCCCAAACTATCTAAATAGCTATAATATTCTTCGCTAATATTATGATTATTTATATACTGTTCTAAGTCTTGAATTAAGGTTTCTACACTTAGATTAAAAGAATTATTATCTATTCTTAAAGGTAGACTTTGTCTCCACTCTTCTCTGTGTTGTAATTTACAGATTAACCATTCCAATAGATCGATACCTGTTTTACTGTGAATACCTAAAGTTAGATGAATAGATGGTTCTTCTTTTGTAACTGCGTAATGCCAATGTCCGCGAGGTATATAAAGTACATCTCCTGGATGCAAAATACAACTTAAATAAGCTTCTTCTTCTGGTGGTTCAAGAGAGGATGATTTCTGATTTGGCAATGGGTATTTTAAAGTGTCGGTGTAGACATACCATTGTTTGCTTCCTTCTACTTGCAGAATAAATACATCGTGAGTATCGTAGTGACGAGAAAAACCTTGTTTACTAGACCAGGAGCAGTAAGCATTGACCTGAGTAGGATATCCTAACTCATAACTAAGTTTTGAGGCCAACATTGAAACCTCTGGAATCCTTTGATGAATTTGGTCTATGATTAAGGTCCCACCTTTCTGACACCATTGGGTAAGATTTTTATTTTCTTTGGCCTCCAGAACTTTTCCATCAAATGCCACGCGCACATCGGGATATTTTATTTGATGAAAGTTCAATAGATGGTTGAGTTTGTCCCATGAAAATAGGTCTGTAAAATCTTTCTGTCCTTTACTGGAGATGGCGATCGCTTTTTTAGTCCAGTTGTTTTCCAGAAACTCTTCCTGGGGTAATGGCTGTATTAAATATTTTAGGCACAACATAATCGATATTTTTTTCTATTAATTTTTGAAAATAATCATAAGATGGGTTTTTCCATAATTCTTAACTTTCTTATATTATAGAGCTACCTAAAATTGATTCTGTATTCTTTGATAGAGCTGTATTAAATACTTGAGGTACAACATAATTGATAAACTTTCCTATTAATTTTTTGACATAATCATAAACATGGTTTTTTATAGAATTCTTAAATTTTTGACATTAAAAGCTACCTAAAATTGGTTTTGTATTATTTGATAGATCGATAAAGCTGGAATACTTTGTTATTCTCAGACCTAACCAATAACCTTTTTTACCGAATTATTAATTATTAATAATTAATAATTAAATAATTCTGGTTTAAAGCCTCCCCTTTTAAGGGGAAAAAAAGAAATAATATTTCCTTATATTCAATTCCGTAACGGTTTTAACCAGAGGTAATTATCAATTATCCATTATCAATTAATGAATTGTTGCCCTTGGTACTTCAAGAAATTTAGAAACTATGAATACTATTACTACAAAAAAATTGCTTGATATGTGGTATTGAGTTTACTAGAGTATCGTCATTTCAAATAAGAATAAAACACTTTTTCGGCTGAAACCCTTCTGTGGCAAGAAACCCTTGTCTGAATCTAAACTGAAATGACTATAAATGTTTCTTGGACTGTATAAAGAGATCAAAAAATATAATAAATTTAATTTTGAAAAAAATATTCTCAATCTTTATTATTAAGGATGGGTAAAGCTTTTACCGTTAGCTCTGTTTAGTTGTCACCAGTTCAAGACTTACATGGCTAGTTAAGATAGGGAAAATAGTTAAGTCTTAACCGCTCAACTAAACTTACTAAAACTTGCTCAAAAACCTGAAAGCTTAGTTAGTTGTTCGTAGTGGATAGACCACCACAGGGTTAAACGGCAAACCCTTTATTCCTTGGTCAAAGACATCAGGAATTACTTTTTTAATTATATTAAATGCCTCATTTATCTCAGCATTTAATAATTTATTTTCCCTGGTTTTATACAACCCTCTTGTTACTCTTTTTCCACGAAATTAATGGCTCAATGGATAGACAACTGAGCAAACTTACTCATTTTAGTTTTATAGCTCTAGTTATGAGTAAGTTTGATGAACTTTAGAGAAGTTTTCGCTTTCTCTATTTACCCCCCCTAAATATTCAAAACAAAAATTAAAAGACTTGAATACTTAACTATTAGTGATGACGGTCACCGCCATCTGCGTCAAAGTTACGATCGCCACCATCTGCATCAAAATTACGGTCGCCACCATCTGCATCAAAATTTAATCCTGATGCCAAGTTTTTTCCCTGTAACACAGGTATATCTGTGACTTCTATTTGAATTTTACTAGGCCGAGCTTGCTGAACATTAAAACTCTGTGACATACTTTATCTCTCCAAATTTAGCTATATTTGTTCTCAATAACTCCCTATGAACTGGAGTTGAAAATTAGTATATATTAAATTGCTTAATTTATGCAATAGTTGAGAAATATTTTTAATTATTTTGAAGCAACCTCCGGCGCTTGAAAGTTGGTTAAAAGAGCTGAAAAGTTCTATCTACCTCAGCTCGAGCTTTTGAGGTGAAACCTTTATCTGCTTAAAGATGGCAGAAAATCAACAATACCTGGGAAACAAATAATTATAACTAATACTAATAACTGAAGTAAGATAAATTGAATAGCACCTCGATAAATCTCACCAGTAGTAACCTCTGGAGGTGCGACACCCCGTAGGTAAAATAGTGCAAATCCAAAGGGAGGCGTTAAAAAAGATGCTTGAAGATTAGCCCCCAATATTACACCGTACCAAACCAAATCAATTCCAAGTTGTTGAGCAACAGGTACAAATAAAGGTACAACAATAAAAGCAATCTCAAAAAAGTCGATAAAAAAACCAAGCAAAAAAACAATTGTCATACTGACAAATAAAAAACCTGTCGTTCCCCCAGGAAGATTAGAAAGTAAATCAAACATAAAGCGATCGCCCTCAACCCCTCGGAAAACTAAACTAAAAGCAGTTGACCCAAGAAGTATAAACATCACCATCGTAGTTGTCTTGAGAGTCACATCACATACATTTCTCAAAGAAGTCCAACTAAATCGACCATTGGCCAGAGCCAGAGCGATCGCCCCCACACACCCTACTGCTCCAGCTTCAGTCGGCGTAGCAATACCGAAAAATATACTACCCAAAACCAGTAAAATTAATAATAATGGTGGAATCATTACTGTTAGCACCCTAGTACCCAGAGCTTTACCTCCTAGACTGCGCACCTCTGAGGGTAAAGCAGGAGCAAGGTCTGGTCTAATAAAAGCAACAATTAGAACATGAAGAGCAAATGTTCCTGCCATTAGTAGGCCAGGCAAAATAGAGCCAATAAAAAGATCCCCAACAGAAATTCCTAGTTGGTCTGCCAATACTACCAAAACTACACTAGGAGGTATAATCTGTCCCAAAGTTCCCGATGCAACAATAACACCCGTCGCCAACTCTTTATTATATCCATAGCGCAACATAATAGGTAAAGAAATTAACCCCATTGCCACTACTGTAGCAGCAACCACACCAGTCGTAGCAGCTAAAAGAGCGCCCACAAGAACAACTGCTAGAGCTAAACCACCCCTGACTCTGCCAAATAATATCCCCATTGTTTCCAGGAGTTGTTCTGCAATACCGGATTTTTCCAACATTGCCCCCATAAATATAAAGTAGGGTATAGCCAGCAAAGTATAATTGGCCATAATTCCAAAAATTCTTTGGGGCATTGCAGTCAGAAATATGGGGTCAAAAACATCTAAAGCAATACCTATTAATCCAAAAATTATGGCGACACCACCCAGAGAAAAAGCTACAGGGTAACCAAGGGAAAGTAGCACCAGTGCTCCTGCAAACATTAATGGACCTAGCCATTCATATTCAAGACTCAGATTCATAAGACTCCTTACCGCCTGGTAATTGACCTGTAAAGACTGCAAAATTTTTAATTGTTTCAGAAATTCCTTGGAGAAACAACAATACAAAGCTAACTATAATCATTGTCTTAATTGGGTAACGAGGTAACCCACCAGGATCGGGAGAAGTTTCAAGAATAGCCCATGAATTTAAAACAGCTCCCCAAGAAACAAAAATAACAATGAGACTGAAGGGAATTAAAAATAATATCGTACCAATCAAGTTAACTAGAGCTTTTCTTTTGGGACTCCATCGAGCATAAAAAATATCTACACGAACGTGTTGATTATGTTTGACACAATAAGCTCCACCAAGAAGAAAAACCAGATCAAAAATATACCACTGAACTTCAATGAAAGCGTTGGAAGTTAAATTTTGACCAATGCTCCTACCTAAATAGCGTCCAATGACATTCCAAACACCAACTAAGACCATCAGTAAGACTAACCAATAAGTTAGACGTCCAATTAATTCATTCAAACCATCAATCATCCGTGATAGACGTAGGAGTCTTTTCAATACAACTCCTCCCATAGCATTAAACTTAAGTATGTTTTGGACATTTGATTTTGCCCCGAAACTTTATATATTTTCAGAATACCCTGTACAGCATACGGCCTTATCAAAAAAATTTATGTCTCGATCTCTCGATCTAAAATTGAGGGACATCTTCATTTGAAATTAGATGATTTTCAATGCGATTAATATTTTCTCATGAATCTTCAAACCCCAAAAGTATCGTCATATATGAAATACAGCCATTTTTTTTAACTAAAAATAAAAAAAATTGAGAAAAGGGGTTGACATACCAAAGTTGAGTTGCT
>NZ_RCBY01000325.1 GCF_003838195.1 Okeania hirsuta | reverse complement strand
CCAACTCTTACTATTCATCCCTTAATTTATCAGGTTTAATTTTTTTATACCGATGCTACCGGATTTGATATAAAAGCTGGAATAGGTATAGTGGTCGGGACAGTTGTGGGAAATATAATTCAAGGAATTTTAGCGATCGCCACTGTGATAGTTTTTCTTGTTTCCACTTGGCCGACCATTAACAGTTAGTGGTTAAAAAGAATAAACTCTGCCAGTGGGAGAAATATAAACTGATTTATGGTCAGTTGCTTCTGAACCTGGTTTAACTCTCACCGTAACTGTATTACCCTCTGCACTATATTCATAAGTAAGTAAACTGTGATTATATATATTTACTGTGCCATAACCGTCAGGTATACTTTGCAAGTCAACTCTGATATTTTTACTTCTTCCTGCGGGCAAAATTCTTTCTACTTCTGGAATTAAGTTATAGTTGAGAGCTTTTCCAGTCTGATTTAAAATCTTTAGTATAATTGGTTGTTTTGAATCTGCTGCTTGAGCTTCTGGTTGCCAATATCCAGGTACATAAGTAGGAGCATTTTGAGATAAAACTTCTTTGGGATAAATTATTAAGCTTGAAGTTATTAATAATGTTGTGATTAGAGCAAATTTTTTCATTTTTCCTCTTGTTGTAATTTACAAAAAATCTAATACTTAATACTCCAAAATTTTTGCTTCGGTTATTTGTGAGGTAGTCTTAACAGCAATTTTCAGTATTGTAAGGTACTTTCGTGTCAAGCTGAAAATGGTGTATTAAATTTTTGAGTATAATTCTTGCTTTGACTAAGGTTTGGAGAATTTTCCTAAAACACTATTTCAAGCTTGACGCGCTAGTACGGTTTAAATAATAACAGCAGATTCCATTTTAGTGAGGTACACCCGTCGCGGGCAAGATGCCCGCACTACAAATATTTAATTGTTAACCTCTGTACTTCATATACCACCGAATCTGCTGTATCTCTGTCACCATCTCGAGTATTCTCTAAATTATTAAAACTTTGTACCTGCAAGACTCGAAAACTGCTGGATATAATCAATATATAGCCAGGGCTATTTCATTCTAAACTGTGCCATTTTATGTATTGACGAAACCACGTTATTTACAGCTTTAGAAAATTTATCTTTCGCTGTCTGAAAATCAATAAATTCATTGTCATTTTCTAGAATGAAATGACCCTGATATATAGCTGTGCAAAATAAACTTTATAGTTGAAATTGGCAAAAAGGGAACGGCAGAATATGTAATTAATTTTGTCTCAGTACTTAGTAATCTTAAACCCTCCATCAAATATCTATCTAAACAATTTTTCTGCATTGCCGGAAAGACAAATGTTCTCAATTTTTATTGAAGCAAGGAAAATCTTTACCAAGAGATTTCATCAGATCGAAAATTTGAAAGTCTTATTTATTTTCCTGCTTATCTAGTCCCTGATTCCCAGAAATTTTACCTATTAACTCAAATAAAATTTCTATATAGCAGTCGAAGTAAAGATGAGGATATATCAAAAGCTGAAAATTCAGACCACGCCAGATTTTTCCTTCTACCTTCTGCTATAAAAGTAGTAACCTTGAAAACTCTACGACTAGATTAACTAATTGAGAATTAGGATAGTAGCTAGAAAAGACTACTTGCAGAAAATAGAAGAGCTAGTAGCTAATAATCAAAAAATATTACTAATTACCAATAGCCAATTTAAGAGCTTGCATAAACTTTCTGATAATAAGCTTGATATTCTTCAGATAATAATGGCTCCCACCAATTTCGGTTATTCAAAAACCATTCTACTGTCTGACGCAACCCCTCTTCAACAGTTACTGAAGGTTGCCAACCTAACTCAGCTTTAATCTTTGTTGCATCAATAGCATAACGTCGGTCATGGCCTGGTCTATCCTTAACAAAAGTAATTAACTTTTCACAAGGTTGCACTGGTAAATCAGTTCCTAATTCATCCATAATTTGACACAACATTCGCACCAAATCAAGATTTTTCACCTCATTATTTCCACCAATATTATAAGTTTCTCCAGGTTTACCTTTGTGAATTACCGTATCTAATGCCCGACAATGATCTATCACATACAACCAATCTCTAATATTTTGCCCATCACCATAAACTGGCAATTGTTTTCCTAGTAAAATATTGATGCACATCAGGGGAATTAACTTCTCTGGAAAATGATAGGGTCCGTAGTTATTAGAACAATTAGTAATAACTGTCGGGATACCGTAAGTATGATAATAAGCTCTAGCCAGATGGTCACTTCCTGCTTTCGATGCAGAATAGGGACTATTTGGCGCATAAGGTGTGGTTTCTGTAAAGGCAGAATCTTCTGAGCTTAAACTACCGTAGACTTCATCAGTCGAAACATGGAGAAATATACACCTACGATCTGGATTTTGGGCAACAGTGGAATAATGACTTCTGAATGCCTCTAACAAAGTAAAAGTACCCACAACATTAGTTTGAACAAAAGCTGCCGGGCCAAGAATAGACCGATCCACATGAGATTCTGCGGCAAAGTGGGCTACTGTATCTATATCCTCTTCCTGGAGTAAGCTATCTACTAACGAGCGATCGCAAATATCTCCCTGGACAAAACGGAAATTTGGCAACTCTAGTAAATCAGCTAAAGTCTCCTTATTACCAGCGTAAGTCAGAGCATCCAATACAACTACTCGATGATTAGGATAGGTTTCACACCAATAATGGACAAAATTAGAACCTATAAATCCAGCACCCCCGGTCACCAATAATCTACTTTCCATAATTATCATCTCCTGAGAGCTTCTAATTCCAATTAAGTATCTATGCTAGATTAATTTAACATTTTGTCGAGCTATGTATGGAAGAAGAACTCGAATGTAGTGACCTAAGGCAGGTATCCAAACTTGTCGAAGTCTATTTTAAATTGCGAATATATATAGCTACGGTCTTCAGGGGTCAACTCAACACTTCTAGAAGCCGATTTATTTTCAAATTTTAGTTTACAACTTATTCCTAAATCTTGGCATAATTTCGGCCATTCAGACTCAATTTCTTCTAACTTAATGACCCGATCGACTATAAGGTTCTGGCGATCGCGGTCTGATAGCCATGTCCATTGAGTGCGAAAGGAATTATCCTTCATAAGAAAAGGATGGCGAATAAACTCAGAAAAGTTGGCAGTATCTAAATAAGCTTTGATATCAGGCCATTTCAGTAGCCAGAGAGTATTTTTAAAGTATTGACTATTAACTTTAGCACCCAAATATTTAATTTGAGATTTAATGCGCTGGGGAATATGAGCTAATGTTTCTTTGTTTGAATGGTGTAAAATTCCTGTGCCAAAAAAACTAGATAATTTTTTTTCGCTATAGGTATAGATAGAAACAATTCTGCGATAGGGATTTCTGACAACACCAAATGTGAAAAATTGCTCCCACTTTTCCTTTCCGACTAAATCTTGGATTTCTATCCCTAAGGAATGTTTACTTACGCCAAATTGTTTTTGATAAATCTGTAGTAATTTCTCACCATATTTAGTTCCACCTATAACAATGTCGTTATACTTCAGATGTTCTTCTAGAGATAGTGCTACGCTAGTTCCTCCATTTTTGGGAATATGAATAAAGATAAATTTATCATTCTCAGAAATAATCATTTGGCTAATCTCTATCGACGATAAATTTTGGGTTGCACATTATGGAATGATATTGCCAAAAATTAGTTTAGACTTTGACTAAAAATAACCATTAATTAATCATTCTAGCAATTGATTAATCCACAATCCAATTCAATCAAAAATCTCAAATCATTCGTCGCTGTGCAACGCCATAAATTTTAGTAAGCTAAGAATCATTTAGATTCTATATTCCCCGATCCAGTGTTCCCTTTGATAAAAATCGGATATATGGTTTAAATGCAAAACAACTTAACTATAAGGGATTATCAGTAAAAATTTATTCTGATAAGTAGTAATATGATTGAGTTTAGCTTATATTTTTTGGTGTAAGGAAAATAATTGTGAGTCAACAAGAAATTTTAACACGAGCAAAACAAGGAGACCCTAAAGCGATCGCTTTTCTGGTCAATCAAGCATTAACAACTATTGGAGTTAAAGCTAGGGTTAGTATTCAGAAAAATAATCTGCATCTTCTACTGGAAAGCTCTCAACTTCCAGATCGCCAAGTTTGTATTAGAGTCATTCATCAAGGAATGCAACGTCTAAACGCATCGTCGATTGATTTTGTCAATATTTATGGGCGAAGATTAGGTAACACTATCCCTGAGTGGACAGAAGTTATTGAATTACACAGACCTAGTATATACCATCCAGCGGGAGTAGGGACAATTTGGTGGCAATCAGAAAATACAAATTCTTCCCAAGAATCTCTTGAAACTACCCTACCTTCCCTATCTCAACAGGTGGAATTAAATACTCCAGAAATAGTTAAGACTAATCCAGAGTTTGGTCAAAGTGAAGATAAAAATGTAGATTTTTCTCCAGTTAATCTCAACCGACCTGTGAGAAAAAGAAATAATCGCTCTAGGGCAAAAAAAGTATTTTCTTCTGATGATAGTTCTTGGCAATTTTTACCTCAGAAAAATCAAGCTTTTTGGCTATTATTAAGCACTGTTGGCATAGCATTAATTCCTGTATCAAATTTAGTTTTCAACTCTAATAATTACAAGCTACCTGAAATTATTTCAAATATTTCTCGACCGCAACAAAAATCTCAGTCAAGTTCTTCAATAGTAGAAGTTAGTAAGTCAGAAATATCAACTGTAGCTACTCCTCAAATTGTACAAATTCAAAATCAACTTAATTTATCACAGGTTTCTGAGTTTGTTTTATCATCTATTAAATCTCCAATTAATCCTGATACTAGAATTACTATTAAAGCAGTGGGAGATATTATCCCCGGGACTAATTATCCTAAGAATAAATTACACCCTAAAAAACAAAAGTTATTTGCATCAGTTAAACCTTTGCTACAAGATGCAGATATTGTTTTTGGAAATTTTGAAAGTACCTTAACAAGTTATCCAAGAAGTGGCAAAAAAATGGGGAGTGGTAGGGTATTTGCTTTTAGAACACCACCGAATTATAGATATTTATTGAAAGATGCTGGTTTCGATGTTTTGAGTGTGGCAAATAATCATTCTTTCGATTTTTTAAAGCAAGGGTTTGAAGATACAATTACCAATATTCAAAATGCTGGTATGCAAGCTGTTGGGAAAAAGGGAGAAATTGTTTATCGTCAAGTGAAAGGGATTAATATAGCGTTTATTGCTTTTAGTAATTATAGTTATCATAATTCTATGCTTGACTTAGAGTCTGCAAAAAAACTTGTTCGAGAAGCAGATGAAAATGCAGATATTATTGTTATTTCTGTTCATGCTGGTGCAGAGGGAACTAGGGCGTTGAGAATTAAGAATAAGACTGAATATTTTTTTGGTGAAAATCGAGGTAATAAAATATTATTTTCCCATACGTTAATAGATGAAGGTGCAGATTTAATTTTGGCTCATGGTCCTCATGTGCCTAGAGCAATGGAGGTTTATCAAGGGAAGTTAATTGCTTATTCTCTTGGTAATTTTATGGGATATCGCACTTTGTCTAGCAAAGCTCAGTTGGGATATTCTTTGGTATTAGAAGTAGATATTAATCCTAGAGGGGATTTTGTTTCTGGTAAAATTTTGCCTGTTCATTTGAATAGTAAGGGTATTCCTTATCCTGATAAGTATGGTCGGAGTATTAAGTTAATTCAGCAGCTTACAAAAAAAGATTTTCCGAAGACAATTTTAGAAATTGATGGGGAAGGGAAATTAAAAGTTAAAAGTTAAAAGTTAAAGGTTAAAAATTGAGGTAATAACTGGTACTCCTTCTCGGAAAATTCCTGAAGATGAGCGATCGCCTTTTAGTAGGAAAATTGTGTTGAATAAAAAGTCATGCGTATGGGCGAGCAGCCCCTTATAGTTATTATGATATCACAAAAATTCTGGGGATGTAACTGAAAATTGAGGCGCGTTTCAGGAGTTTCACACAATGAAAATGTGGTTGACTTTGTACTGAGGAATGATGGAGGGAAAAACAAGTATTTTTTTTAAAGCTCCACAAGATGACAATACTTCTGACACTGTTTCTAGGAAAATTCCTGAAGATGAGCGATCGCCTTTTAGCAGAAAATTGTGTTGAATAAAAAGTCATGCGTATGGGCGAGCAGCCCCTTATAGTTGTTATAATATCACAAAAATTGTGGGGATGCAACGGAAAATACTTTGAGACGCGTTTTTTGGATCTCCACAAAATGAAAATGTGGGTGGCTTTGCACTGAGGGGTGATGGAGGGAAAAATAAGTATTTGCTGAAAGCTCCACAAGATGACAATATTTCTGGCACTGCTTCTAAGAAAATTCCTAAAGATGAGCGATCGCCTTTTAGCAGGGAAATTTGGTTGAATAAATTGAATCAAATTTTTATTTCTGAAGTCAAGATGTGTTG
>NZ_RCBY01000324.1 GCF_003838195.1 Okeania hirsuta | reverse complement strand
TGACTCCTGACTCCTACTTCAAAAGATTTTATACCGATGCTACCGGATTTGATATTACCTCTCCTTGAAAAGAAGAGGATTGACGCGATAGGGAAAATTTTTTTTCTCTTGGTCGATTGGATATGCGGAGGAGACCCGTTCTTGCAGACCCGCTCCGAAGATCGCCATCCAACCCTTCGGAAAGTTCCGAAGATCGACCGCTTTTTTTCTCCTTTAAAGGAGAGACTTTCAAACTTAATTATTCGGTAAGCTTTTGATATGTCAAATACAATAATGGCAACTGCTATATTATTCAACTTATTAGGGATTATTAGGGACTTCCAAGTAAAAAAAATCTCATTGCACTGAACTTAGAGGGGCAGGGAGTAGGGAGTAAAGAGAGTCTAAGAATTGGATAATTGATTTTTTGCTATTGCCTTATTTATCTCATCATTTAGTTTCTTGGTAACAAATGTGAAACTTGATTTAGGCAGGGTATTTTGCCTTGCACTCTGACGGACATCAAAAAGAAATTCCGACAATTACTCCTATTATTTATAATATTATTCGATGAAATTAGTATTATACCAATTCCCATGGATTGATTCTATACTTATGTAACACTTCAGTTATTAATTACTTAATACTGGCTTTATCACTTTTTTGGTGATTTGAGCCAATTCAATGTTAATTATTCTTATTTTTACTGCTATCCTACTCCCCTACCCCCCTACTCAAAAAAAGTAGAAAAGTTTTTGATAAATGGTATTACATATTCCGATTTTTCCCCTTAGCTAAAATCCAAATTTTTGACCTAAAATAGCTAAAAAAGAGGGTACACCTCTGTGGATACATAAAATTTATTTGCTATAGTCTTAGAAGATAGTATCAAGAGTCAAAAATTACTTATAACCGGAATTTTACCTATCATCTAAAACTTAAAATATTTTTTTATGAGCCATAAACGGATTTTTGTAACGGGTGCTAGTGGGTGCATCGGTCACTATATTGTTGAGTCATTAATTCAAAATACTCAACACGAACTTTTCTTATTAGTACGAAGTCCGGAAAAGTTAAAAGTTGATTATAAAGCTCGTTCGGGTGTAAATCTTTTAACAGCAAATCTCCGAGAAATTGAAAGATTTTCAGACTTACTTTCAGAAATTAATGTAGCTATTCTCATTGCTACTGCTTGGGGAAACTTACAGGAAGTATTTGATATAAATGTTGTCAAAACAATTAAATTAGTCAAATTACTTAATCCAGAAGTATGTGAAAATATTATCTATTTTTCTACAGCTAGTATTCTTGATAGTCAAAATAAATTACTTAAAAAAGCTGGTGAAATTGGCACTGATTATATACGATCTAAATATGACTGTATGTATCAGTTATCTCGACTCAAAAATGTACCTCCTCTAACTTGTCTTTTTCCTACTTTAGTTTTAGGTGGAGATGACAAAAAACCTTATTCTCATCTTTCCTCTGGTTTACCAGAAATAATTAGATATATTGGTTTAATTCGGTGGTTAAAAGCTGATGGTAGTTTCCATTTTATTCATGCTGAGGATATTGCTAGAGTCGTTAATTATCTAGTAGAAAACCCACCCCAGTCTCAGGAACTTCAGAAATTAGTTTTGGGAAATACACCAGTTACAGTTAATCAGGCAATTACGGAAATTTGTGCATATCTGAAGAAGCGAATATATTTCCAGTTTAATTTGTCTCCTTGGTTGATAGAACTAATAATTGTAGTATTTCAAATTCAAATAGCTGCTTGGGATAGATTTTGTTTAGAATATCGTCATTTTACATATCAAAATCCAGTTAATCCAGCTACTTTTAAACTACCAATTTCTTGTCCTACTCTTGCTGATATTTTGAGAACTAGAGATATTTTCCATAACTGAAAAACTAGAAAGTTCTCAACTGCTAAAGTCAGAAAAATTTGTTCGTTTCATTTTCTGAAGCTCAAAAAAATTAGAGGAAATTCCCTGGGAATAAACAAAAAACTGTGATAGTATAAATTTATAAGGTTAAGCTCGCCTATATAAATGACTTTTGATTCAACCCAAAAACAGGATCACAGAGTTTTATACATAGAATGTGGCGATGGATGATCTGGAGAAGTTCGCCATATCTTGAGAACTAGAGATATTTTCCATAACTGAAGAAATACAAAGTTCTCATATCCTAAAGCCAGAAAAACTTGTTTGTTTCATTTTCTGAAGCTCAAAAAAATT
Source organism: Okeania hirsuta (assembly GCF_003838195.1). Taxonomy (GTDB): domain Bacteria; phylum Cyanobacteriota; class Cyanobacteriia; order Cyanobacteriales; family Microcoleaceae; genus Okeania; species Okeania hirsuta. The sequence goes on along the minus strand of NZ_RCBY01000324.1, from coordinate 4,267 downwards.
AGGGTAAATTCCCTGGGAATAAACAAAAAAATTGTGGTAGTATAAAACTATAAGGGTGGCCCTGTCTATACACATGACTTTTTATTCAACAAAAAAAACAGCACTTAATTAGGCTAACCATCAAAACACAAAAAATTAGATAGCCAAAAAAACAGGCTGAATATCCAAGCGATCGCCAACCCTTAAACCCAACTCAGTAGATCTTCCCCCCCTCAACTCAATCACTCCATCCACAGGAACATTAGGTCCATAAGTAGGACAAGGTTCAGATTCACAAGGAGGTAAATTAGAAAAAATTGCCTGTACCTCCCCATTCCTCAGAAACACCATATCCAGATTAATAAACACATTTCTCATCCAAAAATTCACAGTCCGAGGAGGGTTAATCTCAAACAACATTCCTCGATCCTCTGGCAACTCAGTCCTAAACATTAAACCTATTCCCTGTTCAAGTGGAGTTTGTGCCACCTCCAAACTAACCGTTTGACCAGAAAAACTTGCCTGTGCTGAAATAGGTAACATTTGACCCAACTCCACCTCACCAAAAATAGAACTAAAACTTGACTCCTCAAGACTTGTCACCCCTGACAAAACTGCCAAATATTCTCCCGTTACTCGGTCTTGAATAATAGTATTACTCTCAGAAGAAATAATATTCAACTCACTAAATTGTAAGCCACCAGTTAGGATTAGGCGATCGCCACCATTACCAAAATCAGTAATTACATCTGCATCTGTAATATTTACCGCACCAGTAGAAGATAGACCCCCACGTCTACCAATAGCAAATAAATCATCACCCTCACCTCCACTCATAGTGTCGCTGCCCAAGTCACCAATTAACCAGTCAGGGCCAAAATCTCCAAACATCAAGTCATTTCCTTGCCCTCCAAAAATTGTATCAGCATCTTGTCCACCGTATATAATATCATCCCCTTGATTACCTTGAAGGACATCAGTTCCCTGATTGCCGAAAATTTGGTCATTACCCCCGAAACCTTGAACAATATCTTTACTTGTCAAAGCAGCAATTATGTCATCTTCAGGAGTGCCACTGAGAAAATCAATACCTGGTGTACCTTGAATATTAGTCATCAGATTTTATGTTTATATCAATTTTCAGTTATAGCAGAAGGAAGAAGGAGGAAGAAAAAATCTGGTGTTGTCTGATTTTTAAGCTTTTGATATATTTTAACCTTTCCTTCGACTACTATATCTTTTCTCTTTTACAGTAGTATGGATGTTTAATCAATTTTTTTTAATCGCGTTGGTATTTTGAATTTATTGTAGTTCATCCATCTCAAAAGCGTTATAAATTTTTAGCTAAATTAGTAATATTTTTAATTCTAATTAACTACCAAATTACTGACATATCTAAAACCAACCCTGATCAAACATCCTCACCAGATAATGTTTGAGGCGAGTCTAATATTTCCACATCTTTACCAGCACGATAAATTTATAGTTGCTAATTTTTGGGATTAATCAACCAACCTAACTGCATTCCATTTTCCAGATATTCTTTCATTTTGTCTCTGGTTTCAGACAAGCTGTCGAAAGGTGACATTAATTCGATTAAAAAATCAGGGCAAAGAGGTAAAAATTTTGTTCTTTGTTCAGGTGTTAAATTATTCCATTTTTCTATAGGTATCCAGGGAGTATCGGGAGAACGGTTAGCACAATTAAGGAGTTTAAAACCTGCGGATGTATTCTCCCTTACCATTTCGATCGCTTCTCTGAGAGCTTTTCTTCCAACTTCGCCACAAAGCCAAGTTTCTCTTTTGACTGCCTGTTGAAGAGCGATCGCTTGTCTTGGCAATAGTAACTTTTGGCTGGCTATTCTAATGCACCATTTAAGGTGTGTCAGTCCACTACCAATAGCGTTCATGCGTAATTCCTGATAAAATCTAAATGCTTCTTAGCTTACCTAAAACCTACAACCGAGAACCAATAACCTATTCCCCCATCTATTTAATCAAAAGTCATGCAATTAGATCGTATTGATATTCACCCTACCGACAGTCACGGTGACTTCAAACTGCGTAGTGGGAAACCCTTCCCATTTGGTGCAACTCTGGTGCCTGGAGGAGTGAATTTTTCTATATTCTCCTCTAATGCCACATCCTGTACATTGGTATTGTTTCAAAAAGGTGCTCTCCAACCAATGGCAGAAATTCCCTTTCCTGAAAAATTTAAAATTGGGAACGTTTATTGTATGATTGTCTTCGACCTGAATATAGAAAATATTGAATATGGCTACCGGATGGACGGACCAAATAACTTCCAGGAAGGTCAATGGTTCGACAAGAATAAAATTCTCATGGACCCCTACGCTAAGATTATTGGGGGTCGGGATGTTTGGGGAGTTTTTCCTAACTGGGATGACAATTATCAACATCGAGCGAGAATTGCTTATGATGATTTTGACTGGGAAAATGACCGTCCTCTAGAAATTCCACCAGAAGACCAAATTATCTATGAAATGCACGTTCGTAGTTTTACCGCTCATCCCTCTTCTGGAGTCAAACATCCCGGAACATTTGCTGCCATCCGCGAAAAAATTCCCTACCTCAAAGAATTGGGTGTTAATTCAGTAGAATTGATGCCTATCTATGAATTTGATGAGTTTGAAAATTCCCGCCCCGGCCCAATTACAGGAGAAATGCTCTACAATTATTGGGGTTATAGTACGGTCGGATTTTTTGCCCCAAAAGCAGGTTATGCAGCTACAGGCAAGTCAGGGATGCAGATGGATGAGTTAAAAACTCTAATTAAAGAACTGCATAAAAATGGAATTGAAGTGATTTTAGATGTTGTATTCAATCATACGGCAGAAGGGAATGAAAACGGTCCGACAATTTCTTTCCGGGGTATTGACAATAAAGTATATTATATGCTAAAACCCGAAGGTTATTACTATAACTTTAGTGGCTGTGGTAATACGATTAACTGTAATAATCCCATCGTTCGTGGTGTGGTATTAGATTGTTTGCGTTATTGGGCAAGTGAATATCATATTGATGGTTTCCGGTTTGATTTAGCTTCAATTCTTGGTCGTGACCCCTGGGGGGCACCATTGGCAAATCCTCCACTTTTAGAAACCCTGGCTTTTGACCCAATTTTAGCTAACTGTAAATTGATTGCAGAAGCTTGGGATGCAGGAGGTTTATACCAAGTAGGTTCTTTTCCAGCTTTTGGACGTTGGGCAGAATGGAATGGTAAGTATCGCGATGCAATTCGCAAATTTATTAAAGGTGATTGTACTGTAGGGGAAATGGCACAAAGATTACAAGGTTCCCCAGACTTATATGCTTGGCAAGGTCGCGCTCCGGCAACATCTATTAATTTTATTACCGCCCATGATGGTTTCACTTTGGCCGATATGGTTTCTTACAATGGGAAACATAACGAAGCTAATGGCGAAAATAATAATGATGGTGCTAATGATAACGAAAGTTGGAATTGTGGGGCAGAAGGTTGGACAGATAACCCGGGAATTAATGCTTTGCGTAGCCGTCAGATGCGAAATGCGATCGCGATTATGATGGTTAGTCAAGGTGTGCCTATGTTGCTGATGGGAGATGAAATAGGACGTAGTAAACATGGTAATAATAATACCTACTGCCATGACTCGGAACTAAATTGGCTTAACTGGGAATTTCTCAAAACTAATGCTGAGTTATTTAGATTTGTGAAAAACTGCATTGCATTTAGGAAAGCACATCCAGTATTAAGAAATCGCAACCATTTCAGAAATCAAGATTATATTGGTAGTGGTTATGCAGATATTACTTGGCATGGAACCCAGGCGTGGAATGTAGATTGGTCTGAAAGCTGTCGTACTATTGCTTTTATGCTCTGTGGCAAACACGCTAAAGAAGGAAAACAGACAGATAACTATATTTATGTCGCAATGAATATGCACTGGGAAAGTCTTTGGTTTGAAATTCCTGGTTTGCCACAAGGAATGCAGTGGCACGTTTTTGCTAATACTGCCTGTCCATCGCCAGAAGATGTTTGGGAACCTGGTAAAGAACCTGTTTTGGAAAATCAGCATGGGTTATTACTTGGCGATCGCTCAGTAGTTATTCTGGTAGGAAAATAATATTATGTTTGGTTGAGACGAAGGAGTCAGGAGGGAAGAAAGAAGAAAGGGAAAGTTTTTTTATCGCTAGACATCTAGTAAAAATCCAAAATAAAATCAATTATTTCTCCCTGTTCCCTGTTCCCTGTTCCCTGTTCCCTGTTCCCTGTTCCCTGTTCCCTG
>NZ_RCBY01000323.1 GCF_003838195.1 Okeania hirsuta | reverse complement strand
ACTTTTGATTTACTGGCAGGGATCATGATTTCTGCATGGGCTGACTTTCGCCCAACTGCATAGAGGATAATCAGAATCAGGAGAAGAATTCCCAGTCCTATCATCCATTTTGAACTTAATAATGTCATACGCTTGTTCTTTATCTGAGGCTTTGATTCTTAAAAAATCCTATTCATTTACGTGAGATTTCCTTTCTGATGCAAATCTCAAAGGTGATTATAAGGTGCAGAAAGCTGAAATTAATCAGCCTTCTGACATTGAGTGATCTTAGACCTTATGAATGGGCATCGAACCATTCTATCATTTGCTCGGGATGTTCTGAGAAATATGTGTATCCATGAAATCGCCAGGGAGTTTCCCAACATAAAAGATTTTCTTGTCTTCTACAGGCGTCTTATCATACATTTCCTGTACATCTGTCCACCGGGAATTCATATCATTTCTCACCTGTAAGAAGAAGTAGGAATATAATGAATTCAGCTTTGGGAATGATATTGTGATCATCCACACTTAAACCTGTAATCCCTTTATATATGGTTCGAAAGCTTCCACTCCTTGCTCTGAATCGATTCCATGTTTCACAATTCCTTTCGATAGTAGTCCTTCCTTTTAGCGGGGCAATGGCCAGTAAGCTTTTAACTCCTCGAAAGCAGCAGGATCTTTCTCCATTGCATTGAGGGTTGCATTGGCACCCATACACATACTCATCAGGAAATATCCATTTCAGATGTTTCAGACCTTGTACGGACATAATCCAGAGAAACAAGGACCTCCTGCCATTCAAAATAACCCACTCCAGTAATCCCTTTTTCACCCCTTCACTTTTTCCATGACACCTTAAATCATATGCAAGCACATTATATCCTGCATCGTGCAAAGCTTTATACCTAGGGAGAAAATTGACTTCGAAACCTCCCCATAGGTAAAGGGTTCCTGATGACCGGCAAACCCATAGCGATTGGCAGGAGAAAAGTGATTGCTGATGATGATTTTATTTGACTGGCAGAATAAACCAACCTTCGATCTTCACCCCATCAGCAGTCGTGAAGGAGATTTCCTCATACTCCATTCCATATTCCCTCTGGAGTCCGGAGAATGGCGTTCTCGGTGGAACTGACAGGCCTTGTGCAAGCATCGTCAGCATTTGCGTTTGTTGTTCGTTTATCATCTTGTTTAAAATTTTGTGGGAAGGATTAATTCATGTGTTTATCAAACCAGGCCAGAATCTCGGCAAGATGGGTGGTCAGATAGTCATATGCAGCTGCGCCGTTTCTTACCGATTCCAGACAGCCACATCATTTTTTTTCCACCTGCAATTCAGCATAGAATTTCTCAATGGTCTCCTTATTCAGGTATTCATCCTGATCATTCTGGACCAATAAAGTCGGGACTGGAATATCTTTACTTTAGGGATAAAGGAAGTATGGACCATATCGATTGCGTCCGCTTATTATTCTCCTTGTTTACCAATCGCAAGAAAGCCTGGTAAGCCCAAGGCATTTACAAAGTCTGGATAGATCATTGGCTGGATGGCCACCATGGCTTTGATATTTTATACTTTTTCAAGCCATCTTCCTGACCAAAAGCATATGTCGTAGAAGCTGCTCCCATACAAATACTTAGGAGTCCGATCTGGGCGTCTTTGTAGGTCTCATTTTGGAAATGAATTCTACCGCAGCTAATACATCTTTAGCTTCTTCCGGTCCCCAGGTCACCCATTCGCAACTACCGCTTGAGCTATTTCCATGATTCCTGAAATCATACATCAAAACAGAATAGCCTTTGTCTACCAGATCTTTACAATGTTTGAGGAAATTGATTTCTTCATTCACAATTTCACCATCCCCTTTCCTTCGGAGTAAATCCTGCTCGACAAGCCTGTACCCCAAAGTGAGATTGAAGAATAATTTTATCACTTCCTCCCTTCACTAGCCATCCGGAAATTTCCACTCCATCTGAAGCTGTAAAGCTCACATCTTCATAGGATAATCCATAGTTTTCAGGATTATCGAAGAGAGGGGAAACACCTCCCTTTACAATGGTATTGGATAAGAATTTTGTGATCATATTTTCTACTGTTTTAGCTAAAGAAATTATTGTATGATGCAAAGCTAGGAGCTAAACAGCTGTAGGATGTATACATCTCCTGATTGATGTATACATCCTCCGCATTAGAAAAATATGCCAGTGAGAGAGGGTCTCTAGCTATGTAATTCTTTATAGGCAGATGGGACACTCCCAAATTCTTCCTTAAAGCATTTGGCAAAATAGGAGAGATGATTGAAGCCAACACGATAAGCAACATCCGCTACCTGAGAGCCGGGATGCTTCAATAATTCAGCAGCACGTTGCAAGCGTATATAGCGGATAAACTCACTACTTGATTTTCCACTCAGGGCTTTGAGTTTTCGATGAAGCTGCATACGACTCATCCCAATCTCTTCCTGCATATCAGCGACAGAAAATTCTGAATCATCCATATGATTTTCTACCACTTCCATCGCTCCTTCCAGAAAACGCGCCTCATGGTCCTCGATCTCTAATCTTTCGGCTTGAGATAAATTGCTTTGCTGTATTTCTCCTGCAAACGCAAGGATTGTTGAACGACACTTTTGATTCGGGCATGGAGTTCCTGGGTATCAAAAGGTTTGGATAAATATTGATCCGCTCCCAAATCAAAACCTTCTCTGCGGGTATTTTGATCATCTTTAGCCGTGAGAAGAATGATGGGGATATGGCTGGTTTAAAATCATTTTCAGATGGTGCGTCATTTCTATTCCATCCATTTCCGGCATCATCACATCACTAATGATAACATCCGGAAGATTTGTCCGGGCCGTTCCAGGCCTTCTTTTCCATTTGCAGCTTCCACGCTGCGATAATGCTCTCCAATTGTTTTTTGAGGTATTGCCGCAATTCCTGATGATCTTCTACCAAAAGAATTTGGATCATGTCCTCAGCAGGGGAAATTTGTTCTTCTATGGCTGAACCAGCAAAGGGACTCTCAGATATGGGAGCTGAAAGCTGCATACTTTTCTCCAGTTCCAATTTAGGATCATAGGGAAGAAGAGGAGCAAAAGGGTAAATCTGCATCCTTCCCCAGACTCACTTTCCAGTTGAATGGAACCTCCATATAATTCTGTGAGTTCTTTTGTAAGGGAAGACCAATTCCTGTACCTCAAATGCCCGGGTTGAAGAGCCGTCTACCTGATAGAATCTCTCAAATATCTTTTCCTGTAAAATGTTGCGGGATTCCCAGGCCACTATCAGAAACTGCCATACGTAACTGATTGTCTGATTCCAGTGCGGCATAGAAGCCTACCTTCCCTCCCTGTGGGGTAAACTTGAACGCATTGAAAGGAGATTGTAAACCATGTGCTCCAGCTTTTCGACATCTACCCGCATCATTTATTACCGGGGGAATGTCAATATGATATTGGATGTTTTTCATATCCCTGGACTGAAAAGCTTCTGCCAACTCCTGAAGAAAAGCATAGATATCCGTATTCTCATAGTGCAGCTGCATTTCCCCAACTTCCAATTTAGAAAGTCGAGCATCTGATTGATCAAGCGCAAGAGCCTTTCTGCATTCCGCTGCATCATGCCCAATTCCAGCGGGGGAATAGGTCCCTGCTTATCCTTAAAGGCCCCAGGATGAGGTTTAAGGGCGTTCTGAATTCGTGAGATATATTGGTAAAGAAACGAGTCTTCACCTTGTCCATGGCTTCTATTTCAGCCTTCTGATTGAGATAAGCTCGTTTTGGATTTCCAGATCACGGGCCAGTTTCTTGCTTTTCTTATAGCGCTGAAATACAATGCTCCTCCAATAGAAGGACAATACTGGCAATCCCCAAGGTCCACTTCCACGATTTTCCAGAGAAACCTTATCCTCAAGCAACTGTAATTGCTCCGCCTGAGATTTTATTCCTGCTCGCGGATTATAAACCTCTCTTGGGTTTGCAGATTTTGGTAAAAGGTATTTTCCTGCTCAGTATCCAGGCTATCTCGGAGATCGATGTGATCATAAAATTATAGAGGGCTTGCTGGTAATCCTCCATGCTTTCGTAAATAAAGGACTGGAGGGCTTTTGTATTGGCAGCATTGCTGATGAGCCCTGTTTCCTGAGCTAGCTGTTCTGCTTCATTTGCTAAGGCTAAAGCTTCCTCGTATCTCTTCTCTTTCGCCAGAATTTCGGCCAAATTATAGATGGCGAAATGGCTGACATTTCGAAGTCCAATATCATCTGATATCCTGCGCGCTTTTTTTAGGTATTCTTTTGCCTGGGCTGTTCTCCTTTTGCCTTGTACAGATTTTCCAAAGAATTGTAGGTAATCGCCACCTCTGAGCTTAAGTCGGCTTCCAGATAGTATTGCAGGGCGCTGTCCAGGAGTTCTTCCGCCTCAGCCAATTTCCCACTATTGTATAAAACCCTCCCAGATTAAGCTGAACACTCGCATAACCGGGATCGTGCTTGAACTCTTTATATGCTTTCAAGGCTTTCAGGAACTGCTGCTCGGCTTGCTCAGTTTGACTTTATTCTTAAACAGATTGCCCAGATTATTGCTTGTCCTGGCCATACCGTATAATAGCCGACGGAATCATAGGCCTTTTCGGCTTCAAGATATGCCTCCAGGCTGCCGGCATAATCTCCGATTCGTTTGTAGACATTCCCCATATTGTTATGTATCTCTCCTACCAGCTGTATGTGGTCGGATTCCTGGGCGAGCTCCAAGGCTTACGAAAACTGGCCAAAGACTCAGCATACATATTCTGAGGGGTATAAGTAATCCCCATGATGTTGTAGACTTGCCCGCAGTTTTGTATACCCGCTTTCATCCGCCAACTCTTTCGCCTCAAGTATATATTCGAGGCAACTTTTGGCTCTCTGAATTTTGGTTTTGGAAGCCAATCTCAAAAAGAGAGTAGATGTAATTTGTGTCTTGCCTTGAATATTGGGAAAGGGTCCCTTTGAGACTATCTATTTCTGCTTCAACAGGACTTTGTTGGGCTTGCAATTCTGAGATAAAAATGCCCACTAAGCCAAAGATTGCCAGGGCAAAAAAAGCTCTCGTTTTCATGTATTGACAAATATGTCAGCCATAGGACCAACAGGTTAACAATAGAATAGCTAGCAGCGTTAATAGCAAGCTAAGAAAAATCCGTCAATCCTATTCCTGGAGAAAAGCTGTAAGGGAAACTACTGAGGATACAGTTGCTCAAAAAACGCTTTCCTTTTGGAAAGGCCTTCGTAATAGAAAAATACTTCTCCCTCAAGTCCCTGCTTTCTGTTCTCCTCTACAAAAAGCTTGAGCAAACTATCCGAGGCATAGTAGTCTCTACCCGGAGTAAAATTCCCGGATGTAATTTGTCCCAATGGTTGCTATCCACCTGTTCATAGAGAATCTTATGCAATTCTGCCTGGTAACTCTCAAAATGTAACGATAGATTTGGGGTACTACCATATCGACCAGCCTTCTTCGACCCAGGTGGGCCAGTCCTGCAAGTATTGTTCTTTGCTCCAGGGATATATGCTGGGGGAAACCGAAATTTCCACCTCCGGATCCAGGGCCTTGAGTTCGGTATGAACTTTCCCCATAAATTGATTGAGTAGATTTGCTCGCCAGTCCACCCAGGCAGCATCAAAAATGTCTCGGGGAGGATCGGCTCCCCGGTGGTTATCTCTGTATAACTGAAGTGTAGGCTTCGTAGCCAGCCATACTGGGTAAGGCAGGCAATCGATCATCCCCCTGTATTCCATCTACTTCATATTTCACCACCACTTCCTTCAAGAGGGCTAAAACAAATTTCTGCACCTCCGATCGAAGGCATTCATCCATTGAAATCTGTTTTTACTTACTATTTGTCCGGCTGTATCCAGTGCTGCCCACTGAGGCTTTGCCTCAGATGTGGCCTCCGTCAGCTTCTTCGTAGCTGGAGGAAAAGCCAAATTCAAACCAGGCATAGGTTTTAATCCATGTTTCTTTGCAGCATCAATGACTTCCTGCAGGGATCACGCCCCACATGTTTGGGGTCTATCGGGATTCAAACGCCTCTCCCATCACCTCACTCGGTAAAGGGTATATCCTCGGTTCAAGCAAACCACAAAAACGCTATTGAAACCGTAGGCCTTGATCTCTTTGATTGCTTTTTCAATGTTTTCCTGAGAAAACATCGCTTCACTAACGACATTTGTTAGCCAGACCCCACGTGTAGGTTGTGTGGATTCTTTTGTAGCTTCCTTGCTTGTGCAGGATATGCAGATTAATAGTAGGAGATGGTAAAGCTTCAATTTCATAGGTAGCGAAATGAAATTCAAAGTAAACAATTCTATGGATTGAGGCATTTTGAACTTCTGCTAAATATGATGATATTTCTCTGACACACATAATTCCCTGCCCAGAAAAGTGATTTGGGGAGGATTCTTATAGGTTTCTGGATTAAACTTCCACAACGCTAAATCTACGTATAGAGGCAGGTAAGAAAATTTGTCTCCGTCCAGAAAAGCCAGCTCCCGAATCAGTTTATGTGTAGGGGAGGTGATGCGATAG